>JBGPLI010000061.1:0-25787 GCA_041486445.1 Bryobacteraceae bacterium | reverse complement strand
CAGCGCGGCGTGGGGCAAAGCACGGCGATCGGCATCGGCGGCGACCCGATCATCGGCACCAGCTTCACCGACGCGCTGCGCCTGTTCCATGAAGATGCGGACACGCACGCGATCGTGATGATCGGCGAGATCGGCGGCAACGCGGAGGAAACGGCCGCGGCCTACATCAAGGCGAACGTGAAGAAGCCGGTGGTGGGGTTCATCGCCGGGCAGACCGCGCCGCCGGGCCGCCGCATGGGGCACGCCGGGGCGATCATTTCGGGCGGCAGCGGCAAGGCCCAAGACAAGATCGCGGCGATGAAGGCCGCCGGCGTCACGGTTTGTCCTACGCCGGCTGAGATCGGGGAAACCATATGGAAAGAACTTTCGCAATCATTAAACCGGACGCGGTAGCCGCCGGACAGACGGGCGAGATCATCGCCATCGTTCAGAAGGCCGGCTTCCGCGTCGTGGGAATGAGGATGAAGCGGCTCAGCCAGCGCGAAGCGGAAGGATTCTACGCCGTGCACCGCGAGCGGCCGTTTTTCGGCTCGCTGGTGAAGTTCATGACCGAAGGGCCGGTGGTGGTGATGGTGCTCGAAGGGCCGGACGCGATCCGCAAGTGGCGCGACACGATGGGCGCGACTAATCCGGCGAACGCCGCCGAGGGCACCATCCGCAAACGATTCGCGGAGAGCATCGAGCGGAACTGCGTGCACGGCTCGGACGCGCCGGAAACGGCGGCCGTGGAGATCCCGTTCTTCTTCAGCGAGTCGGAGCTGCTGTAGAGGTCAGCTTCATGCCGCGCAGCAGAACGGAGCCCTCGATCCGTGTGGTGCCGGAGGCCCGCTCGTATCCCAAAACCAGGCGAACGAAGCGGCACCGCGCGGGGGTCGCGAAGGAGAATTCGCCTGGCGACTCGCGATCGGCGGAGAGGCTGTCGCCGCGGGCGAGAATCGCGTCGCCGTCGAGAACGAACCAGCGCAAGCCCGTTCCCGGAGCGACGCCGGAGGTCCGGTAGAGAAACTGGAGTGTGTAGCGCGAGAGCGCCTCGACCGGCAGGAACTGGCTCAACAGTTCGCAACTTTCAGGCTGGCGCCCGGAGAAAGAGACGCGGATTGCGGGGGGATTTTCTTCGAGAGCCGCGCTGGCGCCTGGCACCGGCCGCACATGCCAATCGAAGCCTCGCGAGAGGGGAGCGATCGCGAAACTGGCGTTGGTCAGCGAGACGCCCGCCTCGGGCGCGAGCGCGCTGTAGGGGATTCGGCGGGATTGCGACAGGCGGTTCCAGAGCTGCATCGCTTCTTCGGGCCTGTCGTCCGCGAGAAGCCGGTCGCAGGTTTCGAGCAGCAGCGGAGTGTCGGCCGGGCGATTCCATGCGGCCAGTCGCAGCGCGGATCGGGCGGCGAAGGCGATCTGGCGACGATCGAGAAGATAGCGCAGATAGGCGGCCTGCAGGGAGGGCCGGTCGAGGCCGAGCCGGTCTTCCATTTTGATGCCGTCGCCGGTGAGCATCCAGCCGAGCCGGAACAAAGGCGACGGATCGCCGTAGGCCATCGCGGCGGCCTCCCGGCCCCAGCGCCAGAAGTTCCCGGCGTCGTTGCGGCGGAAATAATAGTTCGCCAGCGACCAGCGCGGCAGATACCCTGTGTCGGCCGCGGCGGCGCGCAGCAGGCATTGCTCGGCGAGCGCGAGTTTCCCGCCGGCTTCGAATCGCAGCCCCAGCTCGATCCAGGCTTGGGCGTCGAGAGGATTCAGCGCTACGGCTGTCTCGAGCGCCTCGATCGCCCTGGCGGGATCGTCGTCTGAGATCAGCAGCGCGAGCCGCACCCAGCCGGACGCCTGGCCCGGAGTCAGCGCGATGGCGCGCTCGGTGGCGGGGACGGTTTGCTCCTGAAACCGGAGATCGGACCATCCGGCGCGGACGGTCCAGGCTGCGGCCACCGCAAGCGCCGCGACCAAAGCCGCCAGCGGGACGGCCGTCGTCAGGGATCGCACTGTAAGGAGTAGTGGCGATGCGTTCCAAATATGTCTCACGGATTCTTGTTGCCCTAGGGCTACGCCGCTAGGACATTACTTCCTCCGAGGACTTCCTTCTTTGGGCTACTTTATAGCAGGCGCAAGGTGCGCCACATACTGCCATGAGCCTCACATCGCGATTCTTGTTATCGTTACTCCCGATCGGCTGCGTGCTCGGTGCTACGGCGGCGCCGGTTTCGATCGGAGTGGTCCGATCGCCGGGCGAGGTGCGCGTCGACGGCTCCTTGATCCGGGGGAATAGCACGCTGCTCGACGGCAGCGTGATCGAGACCTCGACCGCGCGCTCGGAGATTCAACTGAGCGGCGGCGCGAGACTGACGCTGACGCCGGAGTCGAAGGCGACCATTTATCGCGACCGAACCGTTTTGGAGCAGGGGATTGGTGTCGTCAGAGACTCGGACAACCGCGTGCTCGACGCGTGGAGTCTGCGGGTTTCCCCTTCGGGGAAGGATTCCGTGCTTCAGATCGAAATGAATCGGCCGGGTCACGTCGTTGTCGCCGCGAGGATCGGCGCCGCCGATGTGCGCACGGCGGCGGGCCTGCTGGTAGCCAGGGTGGCGGCCGGAACCGCGCTCGATTTCGATCCCCAGGCATCCGGCGGATCGGCGAACGTGAAAATGACCGGCTGCCTGGTGAGCCAGGCCGGAACCTTTTTGCTGACGGACGCAACCACGCGCACCACCATCGAGCTGCAAGGGACTGGCGTGGCGCGGCAGGCCGGCAACCGTATCGAAGTGACCGGTACGGTGATCCCCAATCTGACGCCAGTGGGTGGGGCCGACCAGGTGGTCCTGGCCTCCAGTTTGAAATCGCTGGGGCCGTGCTCGGGCAAAGGCAGTTCTCCGGCCGCGGCCGCGGGACGCGGAGGAAAGGCGGCTGGCGGAGCCGCTGCGGGCGCGGGCGCGGGCGCCGCGATCGGCCTCTCTGGCGCTGCGATTGGGGCAATCGCCGGCGGGGTAGCCGTGGCCGGCACTGTGACCGGGCTGGCTGCTTCGGGCAAGTTCAGCGGCGGATCGGCCCCGGCGAGTCCGCAGTAGCGCGGGTAATGCTCGTCGCCCTGGCCGCGGCATTTTTCTTCGCGATCCTGACCCTCTGGGTGCCGGCATTCTGGCCGGTCACGGTCTTCCAGGTTTCCGTTTTCGCGCTGGCCGGCGTCGCGGCGTACCGCTGGCGCCATCGCCCGCCCAGGTTCTCCTGGCCGCTGGCGCCGCTGTGTTTCGCGGTGGCGCTCGGCCTGTTCCAGCGAATCACGGGACGGACCGTCTACGCCTTTGAAACCGAGAACGCCACCGTCCGCTGGTTTACGTTTCTGGCTGTCTTCCTGACCGGCCTGTTCTTGTTCCGCGAGAGCGCGGCGCGCCGCTGGTTCCGCTCCGCCATGCTGTGGTTCAGTTTCGCCGTCGCGGTGCTGGCGCTGCTCCAGACCTTCAGCTCCCAAGGCAGGGTGTTCTGGATCTTTCCCACCGGTTACAGGGACTACGTGATGGGGCCGATCGTCTACCACAATCATTACGCGGCCTTTATCGAGGTCGTGCTTCCGATCGCACTCTACGAAGCCTTCCGTCGCGAGCGAGGCTCGCTGCTTTACGCGGGCGTTGCCGCGGCGCTTTACGCCTCGGTCATCGCCTCGGCCTCGCGGGCCGGCACGGCGCTGGCGACCGCCGAAATCGTGGTGGTAGCGGCGCTCATGTGGGCGTGCCAACCGGCGGACCGGCGAGCTGTGGGTTTCGTGTTCGCGAAAATCGCGATTCTGGCAGTGTTATTTACGACCGTGGCCGGATGGCAGGCCGTCTGGCGCCGCGCCCTGCTTCCCGACCCTTACGGCGGCCGCCGGGAGTTCGCGGTTTCGACGATACGCATGACTGCCGACCGTCCCTGGGTGGGCTTTGGTCTGGGCGCCTGGCCGGTCGCGTATCCCGGCTATGCCACCATCGATCTGGGCCTATTCGCCAACCGCGCTCACAGCGACTGGCTGGAGTGGACCGCCGAGGGCGGACTCCCGCTCGGGATCATGATGTTCACGCTTTTCTTGTGGTCCTTGCGCCCGGCCTTCGGCTCGGTTTGGGGACTGGGGGTGGTGGTTGTGTTTTTGCACGCCGCAGTCGACTATCCGTTTTCCCGGCCGGCGCTGGGATCGTGGCCCATTCTGATTCTGGCCATGCTCGCAGCGCGCCAAGCGCCTGAGACAAACCGTCCGGTTGCGGCACTCAATCACGAAGCCGCAGGTTCTTAAGAAACGGTGAGCGTGGGACTCACGGGACGCGAGGTATACCCGAACCATCCACACCGCCGCCGGGGGACATTTCCATGCGTGTGATTCTGATCACTTTTATCATGCTCGCAACAGCCGCGCTTATCGGCGCCCAGGCTCCCGAGCGGCCCATCGTCAGCCCCGAAGTGGGAGCCAATCTTCCGGCGCAGCCGGTCGGCCCCAACGACCTTATCGGGGTGTTCGTTTACGGAGCTCCCGAGCTGAGCCGGACCATCCGCGTCGGCTCGGACGGCCTGATCCGCATGCCCATGCTCAAGCGGCGCATCCGTGCCGAGGGTCTCAATCCGGCCGAGCTGGAGGCGGCGATCGCGGACGCGCTCGACGACGAGGCGATTCTGGTGGACGCGTTTGTCACGGTGACCATTGCCGAATATCACAGCCGCCCGATCAGCGTCGCCGGCGCGGTGAAGAGGCCGATGGTGTTTCAGGCGGCGGCGCCGGTTACGCTGCTCGAGGCCATCGCCCGGGCCGAGGGACTCCGCGAGGACGCCGGCGGCGACATCCTGGTCAGCCGTCCGTCGCCGGAGGCGGGCGCGCCGCCGGTCACCCGGCGCATCCCGGTCCGGTCGCTGATTGACGGCGCCGATGCGTCGCTCAATCTCAAGTTGAGCGGCGGCGAGGAGATTCGCGTTCCGGAAGTGAATAAGATTTACGTGATCGGCAACGTGAGAAGGCCCGGGGCCTTTCCGGTCCAGAATGGGGGGGAGACGACGGTGCTGGAGATGCTCGCGCTGGCCGAGGGGTTGGCGCCCTACGCCACCAAGGACGCCTACATCTATCGCCGTCAGGCTTCCGGGGCCAAGACCGAAATCCCGATCCAACTCGAGAAGATCATGAAGCGCCAGTCGCCCGATGTCACTCTTGCGGCCAACGACATCCTCTACATCCCCGACAACAAAGGCAAGCGCGTGACCATCTCGACGCTCGACCGGCTGGCCAGTTTTGGAGCCACCACGGCCACCGGCGTCATCATTTACCACTGAGCAAATGTCCGAAAATAACGCAGACCACTCCCCGGCGGCGCTGGCGCTGGTGGGACCCGTCTCGAACGGTTTCTCGCACGGCGCGCTGCCGGCGGGCGTCGAGCAGATCGCCTTCCTCCCGGCCCCGAGTCGAACCGAGCCAGAAGAGGAGGCCATCGACCTTTCCCACCACCTGTGGATTCTCAAGCGCCACCGCTGGCGGATTCTGGCGTTCGTGGCGGCCTCGGTCGCCGGCACGATTGTCGTATCCTCGCGTCTCACGCCGTACTATGAATCGACCGCCACGGTGGACGTCGATCGCCAGATGCCGGCGGGCGTGGTCGGCCAGGAGGCCAGCGCGCGCGCCGCCTTCAACGACTCGGACCAGTTTCTGGCGACGCAAGTCCGGCTGATCCAGTCCGATTCGGTGCTGCGGCCGGTGGTCCAGCGGTTGAATATTTCCGCGGCCGACATCGAGGCGCGCGAGCCCAAGCTCCCCACCACCCGGGCCGAGGACGCACCGATCCGGCTGATTCGCCTCAAAGTGACGCGTCCGCAGAACACGTATCTGCTGCTGATCGGTTATCGCTCGGCCGATCCGCAACTGGCCGCCGACGTGGCCAACGGCATCGCGCAGAGCTACATCGAGCACACCTACGATATCCGCTACCGCGCCTCGGCCGGGTTGTCGGCGTTCATGGAACGGCAACTGGACGAGCTGAGGGCCAAGATGGAGCGCTCGGCCGGCGCCCTGGTGCAATTTGAAAAGGAGCTGAACGTCCTCAACCCGGAGGAGAAAACCAGCATCCTTTCCTCGCGCATGCTGCAACTGATCACCGAATTCACCAACGCCCAGGCGGACAGGGTCCGCAAGCAGGCCGCCTTCGGTTCGGTCGAGAGTGGGACGCTCGAGGCGGCGCAGGCTTCGGGACAGGGCGAGCAACTGCGCAAGCTCACCGAGCGTCTGGATGAAGCGCGCGAAAGGTTCGCCTCGATCGGCGCCCAGTACGGCTACAACCACCCCGAGTACAAGAAGTCGCGCTCCCAACTCAGCGAGCTCGAGCGCCAGGTGGAGGTGCTGAAGAAAAACATCGGGCAGAGGGTGGACGTGGAATACCGGGAAGCGATCAACCGGGAATCGATGCTTCAGAAAGCGGTGGCGGAGACTAAGGCGGAGTTCGACAACCTCAATGCGCGGTCTTTCGAATACAAGGCGCTCAAGCAGGAGGCCGAAAGCAACAAGGGCCTCTACGAGGAGCTGATCCGCAAGATCAAGGAAGCCGGCATCAACGCCAGCTTTCAGAACAGCTCCATCCGGCTGGCCGATCCGGCGCGGCCCGCGCCCAAGCCGGTGTTTCCCGATCTGACGCTCAACGCGCTGCTGGCGTTGTTGTTTTCAAGTGTGCTGGGAATGGTGGCCGCGATTCTCAGCGACGGGCTGGACAAGACCGTGCGCGACCCGGAGCAGATCACACACGGCCTCAAGACCGAGGTGCTCGGCTCGCTGCCGGTGGTGAAGGCCTGGAGAGGACGGTTGCCGGGATCGAAGAACGGCGCGTCCAAGCTGATGGTGAGGCCCGCCGGCTCGACCGGTCAGGCGGGAGAGTTCGAGGAAGCCATCCGCACGCTGCGGGATTCCATTCTGCTTCCAAATCTCGACCGGCCTCCGAGGAGTCTGTTGTTCACTTCGGCGACGCCGCGCGAAGGCAAGACCACCACGGCCGTGCACCTGGCGGTGGCCCACAGCCGCCAGAAGCGCAAGACTCTGATCATCGACGGCGACCAGCGCCGGCCGGGAGTCCACCGCCACCTCGGCGTGACCAACGACTCCGGGCTTTCAAGCGTAGTGAACGGCGAGGTCAAGTGGCGCGAAGCGGTGCAGACGGCCGAGGCGTTTCCGAACCTGGCGGTTCTCGCTGCCGGCCCGCCGTCGTTTCAGGCGGTCGACTGCGTGGGCGCCACGCTCAAGGGTCTGCTCAAGGAAGCGATGGCGGAATACGATCTGGTGATTCTCGACTCGCCGCCTCTGCTCGGATTCGCCGAGCCGCTGCAAATGGCGGCCATGGTGGACGGCGTGGTGGTGGTGACGCTGGCCGGCCAGACCAGCCGCAACGCGGTGTCGAGCGTCCTGACGAGCCTGAAGCGGTTGAAAGTCAACGTGATCGGCGTGGCGTTGAATGAGGTCCGGGCCGAGATGAGCGACCGCTATTATTACTACGGCTATTACGGCAAATACTACAGCCGTTATTACAAGCCGGTGAAAAGCTGAACGTGGCGGCCGGGAGCGTGGCTGCGGCGAGAAGTCGCGGCGTGGTTCGGGAGACGGCGGGCCTGGCGGCGTTGTCGGTCCTCAGTCCCACGGCGGGCCTGGCGGTTGAGATGGCGCTGGCGTGGCGCTTCGGGGCTTCGCCGGCGGTCGATGCCTACCGGGTGACGGTGCTGCTGATTCTGTTCGGCCAGCAAATGTTTGTGACCTCGGTGCTGCCTTACGCAGTGGTTCCGTTGTTTGCCGAGTGCCGCGCCCGGGATAAAGAAGCGGATGCGTGGGCGGCCGCCGATTCGCTCGCTCTGCTGCTGGCCGGGTTCGGCGTGGCGGCGGCGCTGGCGCTGTTCCTTTGGCCCGGCCTGGCGGCAAGCCTGCTCGCGCCGGGATTGGCGGGGGAGGGAAGAGAGCAGGCCGTGTTCCTGCTCCGTTGGTCGGGACTGGCGTTGATTCCGGTGTGCTGGTCGGCGGTGGCCTACGGAGTTCTGTACGCCTACGAAGTTTTCCGCGCGGCGCCGCTTGCTCAGTTCGTGGCCAACCTGACGCTGTTGTTGGCGATCCTGCTCGGCGGCGCAAGGGCGGGTCCGGCGAACCTGGCGATCGGACTGGTGGGCGGGGCGACGGCGAGCGCCTGCCTGTGCGGGTTCATGCTTACCGGCGTGCGGCGCCGGTTCTCGCCGCAGCGCGCGGCGCGGACATCCGGCTTGTGGGCGCTGCGGAAACTGTTCCGGCTGGCGGCGCCGCTGGCGGCGGGAGTCGCGGTGGGGCAGTTGAGCGGCGCCGTGATGGCGCGGTCGCTGTCGAGGCTGGCTACGGGGAGCCTGGCGGTGTTCGGCTATAGCTGGAAGCTGGGACAACTGGTTCTGCTGACGCCTACCGCGCTGTCGACCGTCCTGTTTCCGAAGTTGTCAGGCGTGTGGCACTCCCACGGCAGCGAGCGATTCAAGGCCGACTACACCAAGGCGCTGCGGGCCGTTTTCCTGATCGCGACGGCGCTGACGGGGGTGGTCTACTTCTTGCGGGAACCGATCGTTCGGCTGCTACTCGCGCGGGGAGCGCTTTCGGCGGCGGCGGCGGAGACGACTGCGGCGCTGTTCGGCCTGTTGATTCTGGGCGCGCCGGCCAACGCGGCGGTGACGTGTCTGGACCGGGTGTTTTATGCGGTTCAGGAAACCAAGGCGCCGGTGGCGGTCGATATCGGTGCGGCGCTAGTGGCGATGGCTCTGGTGCCGCTGCTCGCGCCCCGGTTCGGAGCCACAGGCGTGGCGTGCGTCTACATGCTGCTGCCCTGGCTAGCCGGGGGGCTTTTGTGGGCGATGTTTGAGGCGCGACAGTAATGGAGCGCGTCACCAAGCACACCCACCGGGAGCGCCAGCGGCAATGGATGGCCGGCCTGATCCTGGCGATCTACGGGCTCCTGATTTTCGAAGGAGTCTTAAGGAAGTGGGTATTTCCGGAATGGGGCCGCTGGTTGTTTTTTGTCCGCGACCCGCTGGTGATTCTGGTGTACGCCCTGGCTCTGAGCCAGCGGATGACGCCCCGGAAATCCGTTTTTCTGATGGCCGGGCTGCTGCTGGCCGCGATGTCGGTTCCCCTCATTGCGCTCCAGTACAGCTTCGCTCCCTCGGGCTTCAACTGGCTGCTGGCGGCGTACGGTTGGCGGAACTATTTTCTATACCTTCCGCTCGCGTTTTTCGTGGCTCGATATTTTGAGCTCGCCGACGCCGAGCGCCTGATCCGGTGGACGCTGTGGGTCTCGGCGCCGATCGCGGTCCTGGTGTATCTGCAATTCCTGTCTCCGGCGAGCGCGCCCATCAACCAGGGACTGGGAACCCGAGACGACCTGCTCTACCGCAATGGCGGCGTGGCGTTCGACGTGGTTCGGACGTACGGCACGTTCACCTCGAGTCCAGGCCAGAACGCGTTTATCGCCAGTTGCGTGGCCATGATGCTGGCGCTGTGGATGCTGCCCAAAGCGCAGAGGCGGGTCCATCTGGTGGAGCTGGTTGGGGCGACCTTGGCGATTCTCACCTGCCTGGCGCTGTGCGGGAGCCGGGGGGCGGTGATCTGGTCGGCGCTGGTTTCGCTCGCCGCCGTTCCCGCCGCGCTGGCGGCAGGTCGTCGTCTGGCCGGGCGAATTCTGGTGGTGCCGATGGCGATTGGACTCGCCGCGATTCTCATCGTCCCGAAGGCGTTTCCCCTGGCTGTGGCGGCGTTCGTCGAGCGCTGGGAAGGAGCCTACGAAGCGGAAACGGCCATGTACGGACCAGGAGGAGTGTTTGCGCGCGCCGCTTTTGACCTGTTCAGTTTTCGTTTTCTGCTGGCCGACACTCCCATCCAGGGTTATCAGATGGGCATCGGCGGCAACGCGGCCGATTTACTGGGCGTAAGGGCCGAGCGCGTCCAGGCTTCCGACCAGCAGATCGGCGGCGCGGAAAGCGACTGGGGCCGGCAGATCCTGGAGTTGGGGCCGGTGCTGGGTATTTGCTTCATCGTCTTTCGCGTGTCCCTGGCGATCTGGACAGGCGTGGAAGCTCTGCGCGCGACACGGCGGTCGAGACACCCACTGCCGGTGTTCCTGTTCGCGTTCGTCGCCGTGCTGCTGTTTCACGGCCAGATGACCGGGCATGGCAGTCTGAACGGCTACACGTGGCTGTTCGCCGGGTTGTCGATGGCGGTGAACCGGAGCCTGCTCCGGCCCCAGAGGCGCTTTGAGATGTATCGCGCGGTGCGCGTCAGGAACATCGAAGCGTGCGCGTGATCGTCTCGCATCCGGCCAGGCAAGCCAACGTCTACTACCGTCCTTGCGCCGCCGAGCGCGCCGGGATGGAGGTGCGTTTCCTCACCGGCCTTTACTACCGGCCCGACCGCTTCCCTTATTCCATGGTGCGGTGGTTGCCGGACGGGCGTCGCGAGCGCATCGTGAAGCTACTCGAGAAAAGAAGAATCGACGGGCTGAGTCCGGACAACGTCGTCAGCCTGATGGGTCCCACGCTGGAAGTCGCGCTGCGGCCGTTCGGGCTCATGCGCGCCTGGCAGGCCTCGCACGACTGGCTGGCGAGCCGGTGGGTCTCGCGCTTACCGGAAGACGGCGGTTCCACCGTACTGCACTGCTTCCAGGATTCCTGCCTGCGCACGTTGCGCGCCGCGCGGCCGCGGCGGATGATCCGGCTGCTCGAGGTGACGCTGCCTCCCTTGATCACGCCTGAGCGCTGGCAGATCGGCCGCCATGAACTGGCCGATGCGGAGCGGCTGAGGAAGGAAGCCGGGGAGTCCGATTTCGTGCTGGCGCAGTCGGAGTTCTCGGTGCGGTCGCTCGTGGCGCTGGGCGTCCCGGCCGGAAGGATTGTCCGCCTCCACCTGGGCGTCGATACCGAATACTTCCGTCCGAGGGACGGCGAGCGGCGTCCCGGTCCGCTGCGCTTCATTTTCGCGGGCGCGATTGGGCGCCGCAAGGGCGTCCACCACCTGCTTGAGGCCTGGAGGGAACTCGCGCTCGAAGACGCCGAGCTGCTGCTGGCCGGCAACACGCTCACCCCGGGAGCGGAGGATCTTTTGAAGCAGGAAATTCCGCGCTGCCGGAGCCTGGGACACATTCCCGACCGCGAGTTTCTGGAATTCCTGCGGCAGGCGGATGTGCTGGTTCATCCCTCGCTCGCCGAGGGCGGATGCAACACGGTGTATGAAGCGATGGCCTGCGGCCTGCCGTGTATCGTGTCGAGCCACGCCGGCTCGGCCGTGCGTGACGGGATCGAAGGATTGGTGGTCGCCCCGGGCGATGCCGGCGGCCTGAAGGACGCAATCCGGCGGCTGGCGGGGGATCCGGCGTTGCGAAAGCAACTGGGAGCGGCCGCGCGCAAACGGGCCGAGTCGCTCACCTGGGACCGCTATGCGGAGGAGCTGGCGTCGATCTATAGGGACCTGGCGGAGTTCGCCGGCGGAGGCAGGCAACCGGTGTTTTCACAGAGCTGGGCTTAGAGGAGGTGCGAGCGTGAGGATTCTCGTATTGGGTGGGGACGGCTACTGCGGCTGGGCGACAGCACTGCATTTATCGGCCCGCGGCCATGCGGTCGCGATCGTGGACAACTTCGCGCGCCGGCAATGGGACCTGGAGCTGGGCACACAGTCGCTGACGCCGATTCGTTCTCTCTCGGAGAGGCTGCGAGTGTGGCGCGAGCGCACCGGAGCGGCGATCGATCTGTTCACAGGCGATGTGACCGACTACGAGTTTCTCTCCTCCGCGATCCGCGATTTTGAGCCCGAGGCGGTGATTCATTTCGCCGAACAGCGATCGGCGCCGTATTCGATGATCGATCGAAAGCACGCCGTGTTCACGCAAGTCCACAATCTGGCCGGCACCTTGAATCTGCTGTTCGCGCTGCGCGAATTCGCCAGGGATTGCCATCTGGTGAAGCTTGGAACGATGGGTGAGTACGGCACGCCCAACATCGACATCGAGGAAGGCTATCTTGCGATCGAGCATAACGGCCGCAAAGACGTTCTTCCGTATCCCAAGCAGCCGGGATCTTTCTATCACCTCTCGAAGGTCCACGACAGCCACAACATCATGTTCGCCTGCCGGATCTGGGGATTGCGCGCCACCGAGCTAAACCAGGGTGTGGTGTACGGAGCGGTGACCGAAGAAACCGCGCTCGATGAGGCGCTGGTGAACCGGTTCGACTACGACGAGATCTTCGGCACGGTGCTCAACCGTTTTTGCGCGCAGGCGGCGGCCGGGCACCCACTCACGGTGTACGGCTCGGGCGGGCAGACGCGGGGATATCTCGATCTGCGCGATACGGTGCGATGCGTCGAGCTGGCCTGCCTCCATCCGGCCGCGGCGGGCGAGTGCCGCGTGTTCAACCAGTTCACCGAGCAGTTTTCGGTCTTGGAACTGGCGCGCCTGGTGAAGGCGGCGGCGGCCACGATCGGCGTCGCGGCCGACGTGGTCCACCTGCCCGACCCGAGGGTCGAGGCCGAGCACCACTACTATCGCGCCAGGCACTCCAAGCTGATCGATCTCGGGCTAGCGCCGCACTTACTCTCGGAATCCCTGCTCGATTCGCTGATCAACATCGCTCAAGAATACACGGACCGGATCGACGCCTCCGTATTCCTCCCTCAGGTGAACTGGCGCAATGCGCAAAACGATCGGCGAAATACAGGCGCGCATGCCTGTGCCACGGTGGCATAGCCAGCCATGACCATTTTGAGTTTTGTCGAGGGCGCCACAAAACGCAAAGGCGGCATGGGACTGGTGGGCGTGCCGTCGATCCTGAGAAGCACGGCGGCGCTGGGTCATCGGATCGCCCTCATCATGGGTGGTCCGGTGAATCCTCACAGGGAGGAGTTCCTGGTCCCGGACATCCCCGGCGCGCTCAGCCGGAAAGAGGGCGCGGGAAGCTTCGGCATCGTCAGCCTGAGGGCGTGGGCGACGTGGGCGTTCGCGCCCGGCATCTTATGGCGGATCGCACGATTCGTGCGCGCCTCCGATTTCGTGACGCTGCACTCGATCTACTCGTTCCCGGTGCTGGCGGGGTATTGTCTGGCGCGGTTTTATCGAAAGCCGTACGCGATCTGGCCGCATGGAGTGCTAGCGCCGTTTCAACGTGAGGTATCGAAAAAAAAGAAGTGGCTCTACGACCGCCTGATCGCCCGGCAAATCCTGAACCACGCCTCGGTGCTGTTCTTCAGCGCCGCGGGCGAGCGCGAGGAGGCCGCGAGCCTGGGGTTGCGGGCGCCATCGGTGGTGGTGCCGGACGCGATCGAAGCCGCTGAATTTGCGTCGCTGCCCGCGCGGGGGCGCTTTCGGGCCCGCTTCTTTCCCGGGGAAGACGCGGAGCTGGTGGTGTTTCTGGCGCGGCTGAACGCGAAGAAGGGGCTGGACGTTCTCGTTCAAGCCATTGCTTCAGTGATCGCGGAAAGGCCGCAAACGCGGCTGGCGATCCTGGGCGCGCCGGACCCGCCCGGATTCCTGAACCAGGTGCGGGCGTGGATCCACGAGGCCGGCATCGAAGCGCAAACCGTGGTGACCGGCGCGGTCCCGCACGAAACCAAGCTCGAAGCGCTGGCGGACGCGGATGTATTCGCGCTGGCGTCGCACGCGGAAAACTTCGGATTCTCGGTTTTCGAGGCGATGGCGTGCCGGGTTCCGGTGGTGGTCAGCGATACGCTCAACTACGCGGATGAGATTCGGCGGGCGGGCGCCGGTTTGGCGGCCGGGCGCGATCCGGAAAAATTCGCGAGCGCCATCCTGCGCCTGCTCTACGACGCTGATCTGCGGCGGCGAATGGGGGAGAGCGGCCTCGCGCTGGCGCGCTCCTATTCGCTCGACAAGACGGCGGCCGTGGTCAGCCGCACACTCGAAAGTATTGTGCGACCCGTCGCGGGGGGACGCACCATCGTCAGCTTTGTCGAAGGCGCGACGGTTCGTAAGGGCGGCATCGGGATCGTCGGAATCCCGGTGATCCTGGGGAGCACGGCCTCGCGCGGCCACCGGATCGTGGTGATCATGGCGGGGCCGCCGATCCCGGGCCGGGAGAAGTTCGTGGTTCCCGACATCGAAGGCGCGCTCAAACGCAAGGAAGGCTCGGGGACCTTCGGCATCGTGGCGTTCAAGGCGTGGACGAACTGGGCGTTCTCGCCCAAGATTTTGTGGAAGGTTGGCAGGCTGGTCAGGACCAGCGATTTCGTGGGTCTGCACTCCCTCTATTCCTTCCCGGTGCTGGCCGGGTACCTGTTCGCGCGGTACCACGGAAAGCCATACGGGGTGTGGCTGCACGGAGTGCTCTCGCCGTTTCAGCGCCAGGTGAGCAAGCGCAAGAAGTGGCTGTACGACCGGCTGTTCGTGAGGCGCATTTTGAAGCGCGCGAACGTGATCTTTTTCACGGCGCGCGGCGAGCGCGAGGAGACCCGGCCGCTGGCAATCGCGACCCCTTCGGTGATCGTACCCACCGGCTTCATCGCCGAGGAGTTTCAGGAGCTGCCCTCTCGAGGCGCGTTTCGCGCGCGTTGTCTCAACGGGCACTCCGGGCCTCTGATCGTGTTCCTGGGACGGCTCAACGCGAAGAAGGGCCTGGATCTCCTGGCCGAAGCGATGGCGAGTGTCGCGGCCGCCCGGCCCGAGGCACGCCTGGCGATCGTGGGTCCGTGCGATCCGCCGGGTTTCAAGAAGCAGGTGGGGAGCTGGATTCACCGGAACGGGATCGAGTCGCACACGGCGCTGGCCGGACCCGTCGATGCCGCCGGGAGGCTGGAGGTGCTGGCCGACGCGGATGTGATCGTGATGCCGTCGCACGCCGAGAATTTCGGATTCGCGGTGTTCGAGGCGATGGCGAGCCGTGTTCCAGTCGTGGTGAGCGACACGCTGAACTACGCTGGAGAGATCGCCGGGGCCGGCGCAGGGTTGGCGGTTCCACGGCGCGCAGAGGCATTCGCCGGGGCGATCCTCCGGCTGATCGACGACCCAACGTTGCGCCGGCGCATGGGCGAGTGCGGCGCTCGGCTGGCGCGCTCCTATTCCTGGGAGCAAACCGGCACCAAGGTCGAGCGAGTGGTCGAGAGCATCCTGAGGCGCGATACTCTGCCGCCCGACCTCACCCAGGAGAGCGTCGCATGAACCGGCAGCTCAAGGAGTGTCTGCGGAGCATGCTGCCGCGTTCGGTGGCGCGGCGCCGGATTCTGGCGGGGCCGCTGCGCGGGCAGGCGCTGGTGACCTCCTGGCACGACTACCCGGCCGCGATTCTGGGGCGTACCGAGCGCCCGCTGCTCGACTGGTTCGAAAAAAACGTGAAGACGGGCGAGACCTGGCTCGATGTCGGCGCGCATTACGGCTACACGGCCATCGCGCTCGCGCGGCTGGTCGGGACGGGAGGGCGGGTGTACGCATTCGAGCCGGTGGTCGCGAGCGCCGGGTGCATCTCGCAAGCCGGGTCGCTGAACGGACTGCGGCAGTTGACGGTGGTGCCGGTGGCTTTGGGCGATTGCGGCGAACTGAGCGTCGACCGTCTGCCGGCGGTGCGAGGCATGGTGGACACGACCGCGGCGGGAGGCTCGGACGAGGAGCCGTTCCTGGTGGCCTCGCTCGACTGGCTGTGGCCGCGCATCGGGGGCGGAAAGATCGACGGCGTGAAGATCGACGTGCAAGGCATGGAGATCGAAGTCTTACGCGGCATGGCGGGCATTCTTCGGGAGTCGAGACCAAAGCTGGCGATCGAGCTACACCGAGGTGTCCCGCGCGGGGATTTTTTGGCTGTGCTTGCCCGGATGGGTTACTCTGCGCCGGGCTCGCCCATCGAGCCTCTGGCTGGCGAGTCGGCCCCACGGTACGCCGACGATAGGAGCTATGCGTTTGTGGCGGAAGCGGCAGGCGTCGAGACGAGTCTCGACGCGGCACGCAGGAGTGCGTGCGCCACGTGAAAATTCTGATTCTGGGATTGAATTATCTGCCGGAGTCGACCTCGATCGGCCCTTACACCGCGGATCTCGCCGAGTATCTGCACGGCCAGGGACATGATGTACGCGTGGTCACCGGTTTCCCCACCGCGCCCGGGTGGAAGGTGTGGCGCGGCTACCAGGGCAAGCTCTTCATGCGCGAGGTCATTCACGGCGTTCCGGTGCAGCGCACCTGGCTATATGTGCCGAGAGATCCGCGCAAGACGCTCGGCCGGATTCTGTTCGACTGCTGGTTTGCGATCACGAGTCTGGCGGGCGCGCTCGCGGGAGGGCGCGCCGATGTGGTGATTGTGGTCTCGCCGCCGCTCGAGCTCGCCGTCACCGGGTGGATCGCCGGAGCCGTATTCGGGGCGCGAATGTTTCTCCACCTTCAGGACCTGGTGCCGGAGGCCGCCGTCGCTGTCGGGGCGTTGCGTTCGGGGAGCCTGGCGGAGAGGCTTGCAAGGGCGCTCGAACGGTTCGCCTACAGGAGATCGGACGGAATTGGCGTGATCTCGGAGGGGATGCGCCGGAACCTGATCGCACAAGGAGTTCCAGCGGGAAAAGTGGTCACACTGCCGAATTCAATCGATACGGATTTCGTGCGGCCAGTGAAAAATGGCCACGGCTTCCGCACGCGGCTCGGGATCGGCGCGGACGAGTTTCTGGCGATGTACTCGGGCAGCGTGGGCGGCAAGCAGGGGCTCGAAACGTTCGTCGAAGCGGGCGCGGAATTCGAGCGTGCCGAGGGCGTCACCTGCTGCCTGATCGGCGACGGGCCGTATCTTTCCGCGCTCAAGGAAACCGCACGGCAGCTCGCGCTGAGGCGTTTCCGGTTTTGCCCGCTCGCGCCGCGCGAGTCGCTGGCCGAGCAACTCTCGGCGGCCGATGTCCTGGTTCTCACCCAGCGCAAGACGGTCCACGACATGTCGCTTCCCGGAAAGCTGCTCTACTACATGGCCGCGAGCCGGCCGATCCTGGCCGCCGTCAGCCGGGAGAGCGAGACTGCCAAATTTCTGAGAGAGCACGAAGCCGGCCTGGTGACTCCGCCCGAGGAACCGGAAGCGCTCGCAGAAGCGATCTGGTGGCTGCGATCGCATCCGGAGGCGGCGCGCGAGCTGGGGCGCAACGGGCGCCGGGCGGTGGAGGAGCGGTTCAATCGCGGCGTCGTGCTGGGACAATTCGCCGCGCATCTTGAAGGGCGCAGCGCATGAGAGCGCTGGTGACCGGAGCCGCGGGATTCATCGGCAGCCATTTGACCGACCGTCTGCTGGCCGGCGGCCACTCCGTGCGCGGCTACGACAATTTCTCGACGGGCCGGAGGGGGTTTCTGGAGGACACGCTGCGGTCGGAGCGGTTCGAATTGTGCGAGGCCGATATTCTGGACCTGCCGGCACTCACTGCGGCGTCCGAGGGCGCCGACGTCGTGTTTCACATGGCGGCGAATGCGGACGTGCGCCGCGGGCCGGAGCATCCCGGCAGGGATCTGGAGCAGAATACCGTGGGCACCGCGCGCGTGCTCGAGGCGATGCGCGCAGCGGGCGCCGGCCGAATCGCCTTTGCGTCGACCGGCTCGGTGTACGGGGAGCCGCAGGTGTTTCCAACGCCCGAAGATGCGCCTTTCCCGATCCAGACGTCGCTCTATGGCGCGTCCAAGCTGGCGGCCGAGGGGCTGATTGCGGCCTACTCGGAAGCCTTCGGGTTCGAGAGCTTCATTTTTCGTTTCGTCTCGATCCTGGGCGAGCGGTATACGCACGGGCACGTCGCCGATTTCTACGAACAGTTGCAGGCGCACCCGGATTCGCTTCAGGTGCTGGGCGACGGCAGGCAGCGGAAATCCTACTTATACGTTCAGGACTGCATAGACGCGATGCTGTTGGCGCTGGAGAAGGCCCCCGAGCGGGTGAATATTTTTAACCTGGGGACGGCCGAATATTGCTCGGTCGACGACTCGATCGATTGGATCACCGGCGCGCTCGGTCTTCATCCCCGCCGCACGTATTCGGGAGGCGACCGCGGATGGGTGGGGGACAGTCCGTTCATTCTTCTCGACTGCTGCCGGATGCGGCGGCTGGGGTGGAGTCCTCGGGTCTCGATCCGGGAGGCGGTGGAGAAGACGGTGCGGTATCTCACACAGGCTGGGAAGCCTGTGCTACTCGATGCATAAGCTGCTTGAGGGCAAGCGGGTCCTGATCACCGGCGCTTCGCGCGGGCTAGGCGCAGCGATCGCCGAGGCCATGGGGCGCGAAGGCGCGAGCCTGCTGCTGGTGGCTCGATCGCAGGCCGACCTGAGCGACCCGGGCGCTCCGCGCAAGATCCTGACCCAAGCGCGGAGGCTGTGGCCGCGGATCGACATCGTGGTGAACAACGCCGCCATCGCGGGCCCGATGGGCATGATCGCCGATAACGATTGGGATCGGTGGCGCGAGACGATTCAGGTGAACTTGCTGGCTCCGGCCGAAATCACCAAGCTAGCGATCGAATGGATGCGGGAGACCGGCGGTGGCGGAAGCGTCATCAATATTTCAGGAGGCGGTGCGGCTTCCGCCCGGCCCGGCTTTTCGGCATACGCGACGGCCAAGTGCGGGCTGGCACGTTTTACAGAGACCGTGGCGGCCGAGGTTGCTCCTTTGGGAATCCGCGTGAACTCGATTGCGCCCGGGGCGATGAACACAGCCATGCGGGAGGAGATCAGGCGGGCGATGCCGGAAAGCCTCGCGGGCACGTCAACAGTCGATCCTTGCATCGCGGCCGATCTCGCGGTGTATCTCGCGTCGGAGAGGGCGGCTGGAATCACGGGGAAGCTGATCAGCGCCGTGTGGGACGGGTGGCGGGAGCTCGACCAGCACAGTGAAGAGTTGAGACACAGCGATGTCTACACGCTTAGAAGAATCCTGCCGGCAGACCGAGGCAAAGCGGCCGGCGCCTGAGGCTCCCTCCGTCGCCATCGTCGGTTGCGGATCGATCGGGCAGAAGCGCGCCCGTGCGCTCGGCGAATGCCGGCTGGCGGTCTGCTGCGACACGGCAGGCGTGCGCGCCCGAGGGCTGGCGGCGGGATTTCCAAGTGCTGAAGCCGAAACCAACTGGCGAACCGCTGCGACGCACCCGGACGTCGACATCGTAATCGTCGCGACGACTCACGACCGCCTGGCCGAGGTCGCTTTAGCCGCCGTCGAGGCGGGCAAGCATGTGCTGATCGAAAAGCCGGGCGCAAGACGGGCGGCCGAGCTCGATCCAGTGCGGCGCGCGGCTGAGAGGACCGGTGTGCGGGTGCGGATCGGGTTCAATCATCGCTATCACAGGGCGCTGGCGGAGTCGCGGCGGATGGTTTCATCGGGCGCGCTGGGCGAGTTGATGTACGTGCGCGGCCGTTACGGCCACGGAGGGCGGCCGGGCTATGAGAAGGAGTGGCGCGCGGATCCTCGCGTCTCCGGGGGCGGGGAACTGCTCGACCAGGGCGTGCACCTGATCGATCTGGCCCGCTGTTTTCTGGGTGATTTCGAAGAAATAAACGGGCACACGGCCACTTATTTCTGGGACATGCGGGTCGAAGACAACGCCTTTCTCCTGTTGCGCACCCCGGAGGGCAAGACCGCCTTTCTGCACGCAAGCTGGACGGAGTGGAAGAACATGTTTTCGCTCGAAGTCTACGGCCGTGAGGGGAAGCTCGAAATCACGGGCCTGGGCGGCAGCTACGGCATCGAAAGACTGGCTTTCTACCGGATGGCTCCGGAGATGGGGCCGCCGGCGACGTCCATCTGGGAATATCCCATGGCGGACAACTCCTGGGAAGTCGAGTTCGCGGACTTTCTCGAGGACATTCGGTCGGAGCGCGAACCCGTTCCCGGCATACGCGACGCGCAGGCGGCCTTGCGGGTGGTCGAAAGAATTTACACGGAGGACAGCCGATGATCATCGCGCGCAGCCCCTTGCGGGTCTCGCTCGGCGGCGGCGGAACCGACCTGCCGTCCTACTATCGCGAGCACACCGGATTCGTGATCTCGGCGACGATCGACAAGTACGTCTACATCACGCTGCACGAGACCTTCTCCGAAGAAGTGATCGTCAAGTATTCGAGCATGGAAGTGGTCGAGCGCGTCGAGGACATCCGGCACCCGATTGTGCGGGAGGCGCTGAAGCTGGTGGGGATGACCGATCCGCACCTGGAGATCACCAGCATGGCCGACATCCCGGCGGGCACGGGTCTGGGTTCCTCGAGCAGTTTCACCACGGCGCTGTTGCGCGCGCTGCACAGCCTGAAACACAACAGCGTCGGCCGGCAGGAGCTGGCGCAGCAGGCCTGCCACCTCGAGATCGACGTCCTGGGCGAGCCCATCGGCAAGCAGGACCAGTACGTCGCTTCCTACGGTGGCCTCACCTGCTTCGAATTCCAGCCGGACGAGCGCGTGGAAGTGGCGCCGCTGCGTCTGGCGCCCATCACGCTTCATAATCTCGAAGACAACCTGATGTTGTTCTTCACCAACTTCACGCGCAGCGCCTCCGACATCCTCAAGGATCAGGACCGCCGCAGCCGCAAGGGCGATCCGGAAATGATCGAGAACCTGCATTTCGTCAAGCGGCTGGGATATGAGAGCAAGGCCGCGCTCGAAGCCGGGGACCTGCGCGGCTTCGCGCGGATCATGCACGTCCACTGGGAGCACAAGAAGAAGCGCAGCGAGGGGATGAGCAACGGCTGCATCGATCAGTACTATCAATTGGCTCGTGAAAACGGGGCCTTGGGCGGCAAATTGATCGGCGCGGGCGGCGGAGGATTCCTCATGTTCTACACCGAGGACAAGACGCGGCTGAGGCGGGCGATGCAGGAGGCGAAGCTGCGCGAGGTGCGCTTCCGGTTCGATTTCGAGGGGACCAAGGTGCTGACGCAGTCATAAACGATGCTGCCCGTCGCGATCTTAGCCGGGGGTCTGGCAACGCGGCTCAGGCCGCTGACTGAGGCCATCCCGAAGTCGCTGGTCCCGGTCCACGCCGAGCCGTTCCTGGCGCACCAGTTGCGGCTGCTCCGCGATAGCGGAATCCGGCGCGTGGTGCTGTGCGTGGGCCACCTGGGAGAAATGATTCAGGCGTTCGCCGCCGACGGCCGGGCGCTCGGTCTGGAGGTCGAATACTCCTGGGACGGGCCGGTTCCACTCGGTACAGCGGGGGCCCTCCAGAACGCTCTACAGCTGTTGGGCGAGGCGTTTTTCGTGCTCTATGGAGATTCCTACCTTCCCTGCGACTACCACGCCGTTGAGGCCGCGTTCCTGGCCTCGGGAAGACCTGCGCTGATGACCGTATTCCGCAACGAAGGGCAGTGGGACCAAAGCAACGTGGAGCTCCGCGACGGCCGGATCGTCGCCTACGACAAGCGGCGCCCCACGCCGCGGATGCGGCACATCGATTACGGCCTGGGTGTCTTCCACCGGTGCGCATTCGATGCGCTGCCCGAGGGCGCGTGCGATCTGGCCGAGGTTTACCGCGACCTGGCGGATCGAGGCGAGCTGGCCGCGCTGGAGATGACCGATCGATTCTACGAAGCCGGGTCGCTCGAAGGCATACGCGGGCTGTCGGCGCTGCTGGCGGAGCCGCTCCCTAAATGAAATGAACGGGCAGATTGGCAGACTCCGCGATGCCGCCGCCTGGACCGGAGACATCTTTCAGGTGCTAGTGCTCGACCGCTTCCATCCCGCGCGGCGCCAGAGCGCCATCCAGGCCGGCGGGGCGTGCCGGACACTGAGATTTCACGACCGCGCGCGAATTCCGCGGCTCGGGTGGCCGGAGCTGCTCGACAAGCTGGGCGCGCAGCCGGATGGCCATGTGATCCTGCCGGGTTCCTCTACCGATATGGGCGGGGTGGGCGGCGCCGAATATTACTACGCACTCGGCGTCTTGGTAAAGGCAGTGAAACCGAAAACGATCCTGGAGATCGGGACCTATCTGGGCGTGGGCGCTTACTCGATGGCGCTGAATTCGCCACCCGACTGCCGCATCTTCACAGTGGACTTGCCGGAGCAGACCGCTGTGACACCGGCCCATGGGTTAAATCGCCTGGATCGAACTTACGCCGCAGGAGGGCGGGGCCGCATCGGCGAGGCTTTTCATGGCAAGGCGCAGGAAGAGCAGATTACTCAGATTCGAGCCGACTCACTCGAGTTTCGCGCCGACCAATACATGAGCGCGGCGGACCTGTGCCTGATCGACGGCGGGCACAGCCTGCCCTGTGTGACCAAGGACACGGAGAACGCGTTTCGCGTGCTCGCCCCCGATGGCGTCATCGTGTGGGACGACTACTTCCACCTTTACCCGGACGTGGTCAGTTTCCTCGACGACCTGAGCGGGGAATTGCCCCTGTTCCGGATCGCCGGGACCAATCTTGTGGTGTACTGCGCGCGATGGAGTCAACAATGAGTGCTTTCTCCCAGCAGTATCTCTCCGAAGTCGAACAGACGGCCGCGCGGCTCGATCCCGCGGCGGTGGAGCGCATGGCCACGCTGCTGGCCGGGACTCGCGCCACGGGCGGCCGGCTGTTCATTCTCGGCGTCGGCGGCAGCGCGGCCAACGCGTCGCACGCGGTGAACGATTTCCGGAAAATCGCGGGATTTGAAGCCTACGCCGCTACCGACAACGTCTCCGAGCTCACCGCCCGTGCCAACGACGAGGGTTGGGGAACCGTGTTTGAAGGCTGGCTCCGGGGGAGCCGCCTCCGGAGCGAGGATTGCGTGCTGGTGTTCTCAGTGGGCGGAGGGAGCCTGGAGAAAAACGTCAGTTCGAACCTGGTGAGGGGGCTCGAGTACGCACGCTCGGTGCGGGCCAGAATCGCGGCGGTGGTGGGGCGCGATGGAGGCTACGCCGCTCGGGTCGCCGACGCTGCCGTGATCATTCCGACGCTCAATCCGGCGCATGTGACTCCGCATAGCGAAACCTTTCAAGCCGTGGTGTGGCACTTGCTGGTGTCGCATCCGGCGCTGAAGCAGTCCGAGACGAAGTGGGAATCGATGGGCCGTGGAACGGCAGCCGGCACGTAGAGCGGTTTTCCTGGATCGGGACGGTGTGATCAACCGCCCGGTGGTGCGCGACGGCAAGCCTTATCCGCCGCCGGCGCTGGAAGAGCTCGAACTGCTGCCGGGCGTCCGGGACGCGCTGGTTCAACTGCGGCAGCGCGGATTCCGGCTGTGCGTGGTCACCAATCAACCCGACGTGGCGCGGGGCAGGCAGCGGCGCGCGGTGGTGGAGGCGATGCACGCGGCGCTTCGCGCGGCGCTGCCGCTCGACGGCGTGTATGTGTGCTACCACGACGACGCCGACGCCTGCGATTGCCGCAAGCCCAAGCCCGGCCTATTGCTGGCGGCCGCAGCGGAGCAGCACGTCTCGCTGCCGGCGAGTTACCTGATCGGAGACCGGTGGCGCGACATCGACTGCGGCCACGCGGCGGGGTGCACCACCATCTGGATCGACCGGGGTTACAGGGAGGCTCTGCGGATGCCGCCCCACTTTCGCGCTCCGGACCTGGCGAGCGCCGCCACTATTATTCTTTCCGCCGAGGAACACACGACATGACCATGACCGCTACCGCCGCCGCACCCGCATTGCGAGCCCCGCGCATCGAGGATCCCTGGCAAGGAGTGAGCGTCAAGATTTTCGCCGACGGCGCCGACCGCGCGGGAATGCTCGAGATGTACCGCAACCCTCTGATCCGAGGATTCACCACCAACCCGACGCTCATGCGCAGCGCGGGCATCCAGGACTACGAGAGCTTCGCGCGCGGGATTCTCGAGGCCATCCCGGATCGCCCCATCTCGCTCGAAGTTCTCGCCGACGACTTCCCCGCGATGGAGCGGCAGGCGCGGATCATCGCCGGCTGGGGCGAAAACGTGTTCGTGAAGATTCCCGTGACCAACACGCGGCGGGAGTCCTCGGCGCGCCTGGTGAGGCAGCTCTCCCAGGACGGAATCAAAGTGAACGTGACGGCGCTTTTCACTCTCCATCAGGTGAGGATCACAGCGGGCGCGCTGATTGGAGGAGCGGAGGCCTGCGTCTCGGTGTTCTCAGGACGGATCGCCGACACGGGCCGCGACCCCGTGCCGTTGATGGCCGCCGCCGTCGAAATGCTTCGCGAGGCTCCCAACGCCGAGCTGATCTGGGCCAGCCCGCGCGAGCTGCTGAACATCGTGCAGGCGTCGAGCGTGGGCTGCCACATCATCACAGCCACCACCGAAATCCTGAAGAAGCTGCCGCTGATCGGGAAGGATCTAGCGGAGTATTCGCTCGAGACCACGAAAATGTTCTACGCGGACGCTGTGGCTTCGGGATTCACTTTGTAGCCCGCTTGCTCCGCGCGCGGTTCGGTGCCAGCGTTACACGTTACAGCCGCTCACTGAACCGCGAACGCCAGTGAGCGGGTCGCACATCATATCATGCTCAACCTCCGCCGAAAGCTTTTCTGGGTCTTCGACCTGCTCGGGATGCTGGCGGCGTTTTTCGCCACGGGCTGGATCGCCCCGGCCGCTGAGGGGCCGCTCTCGCCGGGCGGATGGCTGTACGGCCCGTGGGTGGAGACGTTCTCGCCGCCGCCGGGCGACGGCATCTTTCTCCCGCTGAGCCAATACGTGTGGGTGTTCGCACTGGTGGCCCCTGCGGCGGTCCTCGCGATCGACATTCTGGGCGGCCACATCCCGGTGAGCCGGCAGCGCCCTTCGCGGATCCTGCTGGCAGGAACGATCGCGCCCCTCATCGGAGTCGCGCTGCTCAGCACCGTATTTTTTCTGCTGAAAACGCCCGGTTACAGCCGGGTATTCGTGGTTTCCTTCGCGGGCGTGAGCTCGGTGATCCTGTGCGGCTCCCGCTTTCTCGGCCGCGCTTGGTATCGCTACACGCTGCGGGAGGGGCTGCACACCCAGGAAGTCGCGATTGTGGGGACGCCCGAGGCCGTGCGATGCGTCGCACGATCGTTCCGGCGCGGCGAATCGGCGCTGGAGTACAGGCTGGTGGGGTACTTTGCGCTTTCGGCCGGGACCGGACCGCTTGCGCTCGACGACGGATCGGAGCTGCCGTGGTTGGGAGAAGTCGGAGATCTGGAAGACGTTCTCATCCGTGAGGCGATTCAGCGCGTAGTCATGCTCCTGCCCTCCGCCGGTTCCGCCTGGCTCGAGCCCGCGATCCGCACCTGCGACTATTTCCGCGTGACCATGCACATCGTGCCCGAGGCCGTGCTGACGGCGCAACTCGAAGATCTTGCTCCTCTGGTCAACATGATGCCGGAGCGGATTCCGGCTCTCAATCTGATTCCCTCGGAGTCCCGGTCGGAATGGCTCTTCGTCAAGCGCGTGATGGACGTGTGCGTGAGCGGAGCGCTGCTGGTCCTGCTGGCGCCGGTGTTTCTACCGATCGCGGCCGCGATCAAGCTCACGACGCCGCGCCTGCCGGTGTTTTATCCATGGCGCGTGGTGGGCTATCGGGGCAGACGCTTCACCGGGTACAAGTTCAGCACCATGGTTGCCGACGCGGATGCGCGCAGGGAAGAACTCGCGGCTTTGAATGAGATGACCGGGCCCGTGTTCAAGATCGCCAACGATCCCCGAGTCACGCCGCTTGGGCGGTTCCTGCGAAAGTACAGCCTCAACGAGCTGCCGCAGTTGTGGAGCGTCCTCAAGGGCGATATGAGCCTGGTGGGACCCAGACCCGCGGGTCCTCACGAGCTTCAGCGCTACGAGCTGTGGCACAAGCGCAAGCTCGCCGTGCAGCCCGGCATCACCTGCCTGTGGCAAGTGCGCGGCCGCAACCGCATCAGCAACTTCGACGATTGGGTCCGGATGGACCTCGAATACATCGACAAGTGGTCGCT
>JBGPLI010000060.1:0-25863 GCA_041486445.1 Bryobacteraceae bacterium | reverse complement strand
TACCAGATGGACGGCATCAACCAGATCCACGTCAATCCGCAGATCGGGCTCACCTTCGCCGCCGGGCTGCGCCACATCGTCCGCCAGGACCCCGACGTCATCATGGTGGGGGAGATCCGCGACCGCGAGACGGCCGACATCGCCATCCGGTCCTCGCTCACCGGCCACTTCGTGTATTCCACGCTCCACACCAACGACGCTCCCAGCGCCATCACGCGCCTGACCGACATGGGCGTCGAGAATTACCTGATCACGTCGTCGCTGGTGGCCGTGCTGGCGCAGCGCCTGGTGCGCGTGATCTGCGAGCAGTGCAAGGAGCCGTCGGGAACGGCCGTCACGCCGGAGGGCGAGACCATCGACGTGTTTCACGGCGCAGGTTGCGAGCGCTGCTACCGCACCGGCTACCGGGGCCGCCTCGGAATCTTCGAGCTGATGGAGCTCGACGAAGAGCTGCGCGCCATCATCATGCGCAATGAGGACGCCAGCCGCATCACCGCCGCCGCCCGCCGCCACGGCATGCGCAACCTGCGCGAGGACGGCTGGCTGAAAGTGCGCCGCGGCGCCACCACCCCGGACGAAGTGATGCGCGTCACGCAGGAATTCTGATCATGGCGACGGCATTTTTTTTCAAAGCTGTGACCGCCGACGGAAAGGTCCGCACCGGCACGCTCACCGCCGACACCGACAAGCTGGTCGCGCACGAGTTGCGCCGCCAGGGCCTGACGCCCGTCTACGTCGGGTTGGAGAAGAAGCGGCAGGCGCTGGAGCTGAAGCTGCCCGAGTTCGACCGCGGGAAGCGCCGCGACGTTTTGTTCTTCACGCAGGAGCTGTCGACGCTGCTCAATGCCGGCGTCCCGCTCGATCGCGCGCTCGGGATCACCGCCGAGCTGACTGAGCGCGGCAATTTCCGCTCTCTGGTGCACGACGTGGTGCGCGTGCTCAAAGGAGGAAAATCGCTTGCCGACAGCCTGGCGACGCGTCCTTCGCACTTTTCCGAGCTATACGTGAACATGGTGCGGGCGGGCGAAGCCTCGGGATCGCTGGCGACGATTTTTGAGCGCCTGGCCGAATTCGAGCGCACGCGCGACGACCTGCGCGGTTACATTATCAGCTCGCTCATTTATCCCGCGCTGCTGACCCTGGTCGGTCTGGGGTCCATCTTCGTGCTGCTGAATTTCGTGGTGCCGCGCTTCGCTCTCATCTTCTCCGACCCGCGCATGAAGATTCCCACGCCGACTCTGCTCATGCTCGAAGCGAGCAAGATCGTCCAGAGTTACTGGCTGCCGGCCGCGATCGCGCTGGCGGCGGCGCTGATCGCGTTTCAGAGCTACATCCGCACCTCGGCGGGCGCGCTGTGGTGGGACGGTTTCCGCCTCCGGCTGCCTCTGCTCGGAGACGCGCTGCGCAAGGCCGAAACGGCGCGATTCGCGCGCGCCATGGGGACTCTGGTAGCCGCCAGCGTGCCACTGGTGCAATGCATCGGCATCTCGCGCGGCATTCTGAACAACCGCAGAATCGCCGGGTCGCTCGAATCGGTGATGCAGGGAGTGAAGCGCGGCGAGGGCATCGCCACGCCGCTTTCGAAGGCCGGCGAATTTCCGCCGCTGGCCAGTCATCTGTTGAGCGTCGGCGAGGAAACGGGCCGCCTGGATACGATGTTCATCCGCATGGCGGACATCTACGAAAATGAAACGCGCTCGGCTATCCGGCGCTTTACCTCTCTGTTCGAGCCGCTCATCATCCTGGTAATGGGCCTGATGGTGGGCACCCTGATTTTGAGCATGATGCTCGCCATTACGAGCATCAACGACGTGGCGATCTAAACATGAAAAACGAACGCGGTATAACCCTCATTGAAATGCTGGTGGTGGTGACCATCATCGCGCTGTTCGCGGCGCTGGTGGCTCCGCGCATGATGAACCAGGCCGGCAAGGCGCGGCGGACGGCAGCGCACGCGCAGGTCAACTCCTTCATGACCGCTCTCGGCGCCTACAAGCTCGACACCGGCACGTTTCCGCCCACCGACCTGGGTCTCCAGGCTCTGCGCGTGAAACCGGAGAACGCGTTGCAGTGGGGCGGGCCGTACCTGCCGCAGGATATCCCGGTCGATCCCTGGGGGCGCCCGTATCTCTACAAATATCCGGGCGAGCACGGAGACGAACCCGACGTGATTTCGCTCGGCGCCGATGGACAACCCGGCGGAGAAGGGGACGATGCCGACATTGTCAGTTGGAGTAACAAATAAGGTGGGGCAGGCCCCCGGCCTGCCGGAACGGGGTGTCACGCTGCTCGAGCTGCTGATCGTCGTGACGCTGATCGCGCTGATGACGGGAATCAGCTATCCCTCGGTCGCCTCCGGCGTCGACTCGCTGCGCCTGCGCTCGGCGTCCGATGGAATCGTCGGCTTCCTCAACACCGCCATCGATCGCGCCGATCGCCGCCAGCAGGTGATCCAGGTCTGGATCTCGCCGCGCGACAATCTGATGACCGCGCGCTCGCCCGATCAGGAATTCAGCCGCCGTTTCGAGCTTCCCGCCACCGTCCGCATTCTTTCGGTGCAGCCGCGCGCGCAGACCGCCACGGACGAGCCGCGTGCGTTCCTCTTCTATCCCGGCGGCACAGTGCCTCCGATCGGCGTCGAAATCGTCAATCAGGCCGGACGCCGCCGCCTGGTGCGGATCGATCCGATCACCGGCGTTCCGCGCTACGAGGTGGAAGAGCCGTGAGAGCCCGTCGCGGATTCACGCTGCTCGAGGTGCTGGTGGCGACGCTGATCATGGGCATCGCCGTCACCGGCCTGTTGAGCGGTCTGGCCGCGGCCTCGCGCAATGCCGCCCGGCTCACCGAATACGACCGGGCCACGCTGCTGGCGCGCCAGAGAATGGACGAGCTGCTGGTGGATGACAGCGTTCCGCGCGGTCCGTGGATCGAGGCGAACTTCGATCCGGCGCTGGCGGGCGGAGTCACCGGCGGCTGGCGGGCGCGCGTCACGCCGTTTGAGCAGGCTCCCGGCGCCGGCGGTCCCGGGCTGTGGGTTGTGGATCGCATCGAGCTCGAAGTGTGGTGGATGAGCGGCGTCACCCGCCGCAGCTTCACGCTCGAGAGTTTCCGCCGCAGCGTGCTCCCGGCAGGAGGGCCGTGATGAGGAGGCTCTTGTGGCGCACGCACTCATGCGTGCCACGTTCACACTCATGTGAACGCGAGTTTCGCCGGTTGTGGCCATGCGTCGGCACGAATGCCGGCGCGGCTCGCAGGAGTGCGCGCGCCACGTGCCGATCCGAATCCGGCGTCACACTCATCGAACTCATGATCGCCATCACGCTCGTCGCGGCCCTCTCGACGGGCATGCTGATGGCGATGCGCACCGGCCTGCTCACGCTCGAAAAGACCGATGCGCGGATTCAGTCCAACCGGCGGGTGATGGGCGTCGAGCAAATCCTGTCGCGCCAGCTCGGCGGCGTGATGCCGGTGATGAGCCCGTGCACGCCTCCGTCCTTTTTCCGTGGAACCAGCGGGTCCTTGCGGATGGTGTCCACCTACTCGATGACCGGCGGCGCACGCGGGATCCCGCAGGTTCTCCGGTTCCAGGTGATTCCAGGCGACGGCGGCGGCGTCCGGCTGATCGTCGATGAGCAGCCCTACGTCGGCCCTGCCAGCCTGATCCCTTTCTGCGGACCGGCCCCGGCTGAAGTTGCCGAAGGTTCGTTTGTGCTGGGCGACCAGCTTGCCTACTGCCGGATTTCTTATCGCGAGTCCAGGCCCGACTCGGTTCTCGCCGGCGGCTGGGTGGATGTCTGGGACCGGCCGAACCTGCCCGCCGCGGTGCGCGTGGAGATGGCGCCGCTGGTTCCCGATCCGGGGAAGCTGCCGATCGTCTCCGTCACCGTTCCGATTCACATCACCCGCGACGTGGTGGCGCTCTATGCCGACCAGCCATAATAAGACCCGCGGCGGAGCGCTGCTGGCGGTGCTGTGGCTGTCGGCCGCGCTGGCCGCGATCGCCTTCTCCGTGTCTTCCACTGTTCGCGCCGAAATCGAGCACGTCTCGACAGCCGCCGACGGCCTGCGCACATGGTATCTCGCCACCGGCGCAGTCGAGCGCGGCATCCAGTGGATGCTGTGGGGCCCCACATACCGGAATCAGAACGGCTCGCCGCGCTTCTGGGAGCCCAACCTGCCCCGCATGTACATGGCCTTCCCGAGCGGCGACGCCATTGTGGAAATGATTCCGGAGTCGTCGAAGCTGAACGTCAACACTGCGCCGCCGGATCTGCTGTATCGCGTGGTGCTTGCGGTGAGCGGGGACGAGGAGCGCGCCACCGGGATCACCACGGCGATTCTGGAATGGCGCACGGGCGGACCCGGTTCCTTCGACGAATATTACTTGGGGCTCAGTCCGACTTTTCGGCCGCGCCATGCGTCTGTTCAAGAGATTGAGGAATTACTCGCCGTGCGCGGGATGACTCCGGAATTGTTCTACGGCAACTACACCGCCGACGCTCAAGGCAACCTCTCCGCGCGCGGCGGACTGCGCGACTGCCTGTCGGTGTGGGGCTCGACCGGACCGTTCGACATTAACGCGGCCAGTCCCGCGCTGATGGAAGCGCTGGGCGTGCCGCCGGAGGGCGTGGCCGCGATCGTCGAGCGCCGGCAGACGCAGCCGTTCCGCAACATGGGTGAAGCGGGCGCGCTGGGGTTTCCCACGCCGCGGCTCAGCGTCGGAGGCAACGTGATCTGGACGCTTCGCGGCGCCGCTCGCCTTCGTCGTCCCGATGGTACTCCCTCCGATGTTGTCCGCAGTGCGGCGGCCGTGGTCAAGCTGGTGGATGCGCGGCTCTACAGGACGCCGGTGCACGTGCTGCGCTGGTACGACGAGGCGTGGTCGCAGGGAGCGATCGTCCCGTTTTCAGGGATGCCCGCGGCCACAGGAAATGCGAGGCCCAGCGAACCGGGTCCCGGCCCAGGGGGCGCCCCGACACCATGACGATCCCGGCCGAGCTGAAGAAGTGGGCGGCCATCGGCAGCGGAGCCGGCATCGAGATTTCCGGTCCGCACGGCTCGGAATCCCTGCACGTCAGCGCCGTGCGTGTGCGTCCTTCGGGGGCGCGCGTGCTCGGCGGATTCACGGTCGAGGATTTCCCGCACCAGGCGGCCGGCGTCTGGGGCGCCGATTACAACGCGTTTCTCCGCAAGCTTGGGTTGAAGCACCTGGTGGCCACCGTGCTGCTGCCGCGGCACGACGTGATCGTGCGCCAGCTCACGTTGCCGGGTGTTTCCGACCGCGATCTGGCTTCGGCGATTCAGTTCCAGATGGAAGGCCTGCATCCCTATCCGGAAGACGAAGTGGCGGCGAGCTGGGCGCGGCTGCCGGGCACATCCACCGTGCTGGTGGCCATCGCGCGGCGGCAGGCGATCGAACGCTACGCGGCGCTGTTCGCCGAGGCCGGCGTCAGGGTCGGATCGTTCACCTGTTCGGCCGCCGCCATGTATTCCGCGCTGCGGATGTTCGGGGCCGCGCCCGCCGCGGAAGTGCTCGCCTGCGAAAGCCGCGACGGCCGCCTGGAGTTTTACGGCGAGAGCCCCGCGCATCCGGTCTTTTCCGCGAGCTTCGACGCCGCTCCGGAACGTGCGGCCGCGCTGGCCGCGTCCGAATTGCGCCTGGAGCCGGGCGCCGCGCCGCGTTCCTTCGGCGAACTGCTCGGCTCCACCCCGGCCCTGCCGTATGCGGCGGCGCTCGCATCGGCGTGTCCCCGGCTGTCGCTTCCGTTGAACCTGCTGCCAGTGGAACGGCGTCACGCCAGCTCGCGCGTCTTGTGGATTCCGGCCGCCGCTCTCGGCGTGGCAGTGGTGGCTGCGGCTGGCGCGCTGTCCGCCTTTCCGCAATACGAAAACCGCCGTTATCTGCGATCGCTCCAGGCCCAGATCGCGGCCCTGGAGCCCAAGGCTGCCGCGGCCGCGCAGCTCGATCGCGACATCGACGTTGCGCGCCAGCGTACGCTCGCGCTCGACGCCGTCCGCCGCCGCACGCCCTCCGACATGGACGTGCTCGCGGAGCTGACGCGCATCCTGCCGCCGCCCACCTGGCTCAACAACCTCGATGTCACGCCCACGCAGATCACCGTTGTCGGTGAAACCGACCAGGCCGCGCCGCTGCTCAAGGTGATCGACGCGTCGCCGCTGTTTGAGGCCTCCGAGTTCAACCAGCCGCCGGCGCGCACCCCCACCGGCGAAACGTTCCGCATCCGCGCCCACCGCGAAGGGGCCAAGCCATGAATCTCCGGCCGCGCGACCGCCGTGCTCTCGCTTTCCTCGCCGTGTCGGTGATTCTGGGGCTGGTGTACCGCTTCTGGTCCGAGAGTCCCGCGCCCGCGGTGGTGGCGCCCGCCGATCCGGTGGGAATGGCGGAAAAGCGTTTGGCCCGGCTTCGCGAGATTGCCGCCACCGTACCGGCCAAACAGGACATTCTCAAGAAAGTCTCGGCCGACCTTGCCGTCCGCGAGAAGGGGCTCGTGCAGGCCGACACCGCGCCGCAGGCGCAAGCGCAGTTGATCGAAATGCTGCGCGCGCTGGGACGCGCGGAGAACCCGCCCATCGACATCCGTTCGTACGAACTCAGCGCGATCCGCCCTGCGGGCGCGTACGCGGAGGCGGGCGTCGCCGTGCAGATCGACTGCCGCATCGACCAGTTGGTGAACCTGCTGGCGAGCCTGGGAGCGCGGCCCGAACTGGTCTCGATCAGCGATCTGCGGATCACCTCCGCCAATGTAAAAGAAAAGATCGTCGGCGTGCGTCTCGAAGTGACCGGCGTGACGCCGCGCCGGCTGGTTCCGGACAAGAAGGGACCGAGCCCCCGGGGAGGACCTTCGTTTTGAGCCGCAAGATTATTCTGCTGAACCTGGCTCTGGTGGCGCTGCTCGCCTCGGCGGGCTGGCTCCTGCGTGCGCGCTGGCGGGAGGCGCGGGCGCACCAGCGCGCCGTGCTCGAGCAGACCATCCCGCCCAAAGGCGTATTCGCGCCGCCGCCGCCCGCGCCCGTCAGACCGGTGGCCGCGGCCGAGTACTTCGAGGTCGCGCAGAAGATGCTGTTCTCGAAAGATCGCAACCCGACCGTGGTGGTGGATATTCCCAAGCCTCCGCCCGTGCCCCCCGAGCCGCCCATCCCGCCGCTGCCGACTTTTTACGGCACCATCTCGCTGTTCGGAGATTCCGTCATCCTGTTGAGCACCGGCACGGGCAAGGACGCCGTGCAGAAGAGTTATCGCGCCGGCGACAACGTCGGCCCGTTCAAGCTGGTCGACTTCGACCGCGACAACATCACGCTCGAGTGGAGAGGCAAGACCGTGAACTCGAGCCTCCAGAAACTGGTGGCGAAGAACGAGCCGCCTCCGCAGCCGTCCGCCGCGCAGCAGCCGCCCGCGCCGGCGCAGGTTACCTCGCTCGCTCCGGCCGCGCCGCCGTCCGCAGCCACTTCCATCGGCTCCAGCAGCGCCGGCGGCGACAACCGGACTCCGACGCTAGGCGTCGATATGGGCGCCGGATTCCGGGCCTGCGCGATGGGCGACACCTCGCCGGCCGGAACCATCCTCAACGGATATAGAAAAATCGTGGCCGCAACCCTGATGGGGAATTCCTGCCACTGGGAGCCAGTCAAATAATGTTTCGAAGATTCCTGATCACTCTTTCATTGGCCGCGATGGCCGCAGCGCAGCAGCAGCAGCCCGCGCAGCAACCGGCGCCCGCCTTGGGCGGGCTCTCCTTGCAGAACGCCTCGCTCACCGAGGTGATCGATCTGCTCGCGCGCCAGTTGAAGATCAATTACATTCTCGATCCGGCGGTGAAGGGCAGCGTCATTTTGAATACCTACGGCGAGACCCGGAACCTGGACCCGCGCAACCTGCTCGATCTGATTCTGCGCATCAACGGGGCCGGCCTGGTGCAGGTGGGCGAGCTCTATCGCATCGTGCAGCTCAAGGACATCGCGCGGCAGCCGCTCACGCCCGAAGTCAGCCCCAAGAACATCCCGGAAGACGATCAGACCATGCTCAATCTGATCTTCCTCAAATACGTCACGGTGGACGAGCTGAGCAAGGTGCTCCAGGAGTTCACCGGCGAGAACGCGCGCCTGTACTCCTACGCGCCCGCCAATCTCCTGTTCATCATGGACAGCCGCCGCAACATGCGGCGCACCATGGATCTGATTTCGCTGTTTGACAGCGACGCGTTCGCCAACGAGCGGGTCCGGCTGTTCGAGGTGAAGAACTCGCGGCCCTCGGATATCGTCAAGGAGCTCGACGGCATCCTCAAGTCCATCTCGCTCGACAGCAAGACCTCGACCGTGCGCTTCCTGCCCGTGGACCGCATCAACACGCTGATCGCGGTCGCTCCGAATCCCGGAGTGTTTGAAACCGTCGAGACGTGGCTCAGGAAACTCGACGTACCGGTGAAGGTCACGGCGGGGGGCGACTACGAGACGCATGTCTACCGCGTGAAGTACCAGCGCGCGGATTGCCTGGCGCAAGCGCTGAGCCAGCTTTTCGGTTACGGCGGCGGCTACGGTGGATACGGAGCGGGCTACGGAGCCTACGCGCCTCCGGCCGGCATCGGGGGCGGCGCAGGCGGCTACGGCGGAGGTTATGGCGCGGGTGGCGGAGGCGGCTACGGGGGAGGTTACGGCGGCGGGTACGGAAGCGGCTTCGGCGGATACGGCGCGTTCGGAGGCGGCGGCATGAATCCCGGCGGCTACGGGAACGCCAACGCATTCTCGAGCGGTTTCGGCGGAACGGGCGCGTGCGGCGCGGGCGGCTCAGGTGGCTACGGCGGAGGCTACGGCGGCGGCTACGGCGGCGGCTACCCGGGAGGCTATGGAGCGCCTGGATACCCAGGCATGCCGGCCTACGGTTATCCCACGTTCGGTGGATTCGCCGCGCAGGCGCCCGCACCCACGGCCACAACGGCCACCGGCCAGCCCGCTACCGGCGCCGCCGCGGCTACCGATCGCACGGGCACGTACCTGGGTCCGGCCGCGCCCGACCTGGCCACGCTTCCGCGGCAGCCGCGTATCGTACCCAATCCGCTCGACAACGCTCTGCTGATTCAAGCCGACGCTCAGCAATACGCGAACATCGAGAAGGTCCTCCGGGAGCTCGACATTCCGCCGCGCCAGATTCTGCTCGAAGCCAAGATCTATTCGGTGGATCTTACGCAGAATTTCGCCAGCGGGATCCAGGCCGCCCTACAGGCCGCCAGTGCGGGCGGCGACCGCAAGCTCACCGGATTCATGCAGGCGGGAACTGGAGTTATCCAGTTGAACGCCGGCGCTCTCGTCAGCCAGAGCCGCCAGTTGCTCGCATTCCTGAACCTCCAGGAAAATTCGTCGCGCGCGCACGTGCTCTCCGAGCCGAGCCTGATCGCCACCGACAGCATTCCGGCGCACATCAACGTCGGCGCGCAGGTGCCCGTTTCCACCGGCCAGACCACCATTCCCACCGGCGGCAATGTCGCCGTCACGCAAACGATTTCGGCGGAAAACACGGGGGTGACCATGGAGGTGAACGCGCGCATCAACCCCAGCGGCGTGGTCACGCTGATCATCAATCAGCAGATCAGCGCCCCGATAGCGGGCTCGGCGGGCAGCCTCACTCCCTCCTTCAGCCAGCAGGTGATCCAGACCCAGATTACGTTGCAGGACGGGGACACCATCGCCGTCGGAGGGCTCATCAGCGAAAACGTCATCACCACCTCCAGCGGCATCCCCCTGCTGAACAAGCTGCCCTGGCTCGGACTCCTGTTCGGCAGCAAGAGTTACAGCAAGGATCACAGCGAGCTGATCATCTTCATGACGCCGCACGTCATCTACGACGAAACCAACCTGTATGAGGCCAGCGACGAGCTGAAGGCGCGCGTGAAGGCCATGCGCAAGCTGATCCGGGATCTGTAGGAAGAGAGGAGTCAGCCGTCACGGCCGCACGCGCGCCTGTAACTCCCCCTCTCCTCCGCATTTGGCTGCCCCGAAACGCTCTCCGGCGCGTCCTCTCGTGTTAACCGAAGAAGAAGGGAACGCATGATGAAGCCTGCCTTGTGGGGCAGGGCCACGGACCGTGCGTGCCGCATGCCCTGCGCCGGACCCCTGGTCCGGCTACCGCGGAGCCGGGGCTCCGCGCGGGAGCGGTTTTTCAGCGCAAGGGGGAGTTTCGGACACCGCACTTCGATGGGTTCGTTCTTGAAATGTGGGTGACAGAAGACTTGTCTTTACTTGAGGTTGCCATAAAAAGCATGGGTTCGTTTGGTATTTTTTATAGCGCGCGGTATTCTCTGAGGTAAGCTTGGCTACTCATCCATGTCCTTGAATGCAGGCGACAAACTCGGGCCCTACGAGATTCTCTCGCTCATCGGCGAGGGTGGGATGGGAAAAGTGTATCGAGCCCGGGACACGCGCCTGGGACGCGACGTGGCCATCAAGACCTCCGCCCAGCAGTTCACCGAACGCTTCGAGCGCGAAGCGCGATCGATTGCCGCGCTCAACCATCCCAACATTTGCACGCTGTACGACGTCGGCCCCAACTATCTGGTGATGGAATTCATCGAAGGTGAGGACCTGAAGGGGCCCTTGCCGCTCGACGATGCGCTGAAAATTGTGTCTCAGATCATCGATGCACTGGAAGCCGCGCACGAGAAGGGCATCGTCCACCGCGACTTGAAGCCCGCCAACATCAAGATCACTCCCGAGGGGATCGTGAAGGTGCTCGATTTCGGCTTGGCGAAGGCACTGGAACCAGAGCCGGCCGGCAACCCCGAGACTTCGCCGACGCTGACGATGCACGCCACGCAGGCAGGGATGATCCTGGGCACAGCGGCGTACATGGCTCCCGAGCAGGCGCGTGGGAAGACTGTGGACCGGCGCGCGGACATCTGGAGCTTCGGAGCGGTGCTGTACGAAATGCTCACGGGGCGGCAGGCGTTCGCCGGCGAGGACATCACCGAGATTCTCGCGGCGGTGGTGAAGCTGGAGCCGGATTGGAATGGAGTCCCCCCGCGGGCGCAGCGCCTGCTGCGGAGTTGTCTCCAAAAGGATCCCAGGAAGCGATTGCAGGCGATCGCGGATGCAAGGCTGCTGCTGGAGGCTTCCGCGGTAGAAGCACAAGCAGCCGTTCCCTCGCGGCCGCGGTTTCACCGGGCAGCCTGGGTCGTGGCCGCGGTCTCGGTCCTGCTCGCGGCCGCAATCGGCTTCGTGCATTTCCGTGAAACTCCGCCGGACGAGCGCGTCCTGCGCCTCTCTGCACCGCCGCCATCGAACACCAATGTGGGGTTCCTGGCCATTTCTCCCGATGGGCGCCGGTTGGTGGCCAGTCTCTTCGGTGCAAGCAGGGGCCAATTATGGCTCCGGTCGCTCGATTCGCAGCAGTTTCAGCTCCTTTCCGGCACCGACAACGCTCGAAACCCTTTCTGGTCCGCCGACAGCCGTTTCATCGGGTTCTTCGCCGATGGAAAACTGAAAATAGTTCCCGCCGCGGGCGGTCCCGCGCAGACGCTGTGCAGCGCGACCGGACTGGGCACGGGAGGCACGTGGAATCGCGATGACGTGATTCTTTTTGGTAGCGATACCGGTCCACTCCGGCGCGTCGGCGCTGCGGGCGGTGAATGTATACCTGTCACGAAGGCTGATCAGACCACACGTGACGCGTTCCCCGAGTTTCTACCGGATGGCAAACACTTTCTCTATTTTCACGGACTGGCCAACGACGAGTCTTTGCGGGGCGTATATGCGGCAGCGCTCGATCATCCAGACGGCCGCAAGGTGTTGTCCGACAACACCAACGCGCTCTTTGCTCCGGCAGCCGCGGGAGAGCGCAACGGCCACCTGCTCTTCTTTCGCGAAGGAAATCTCATGGCTCAGTCCTTCGATCCCGGCGCGCTCCAAACCGTCGGCGATCCTTTCCTCGTGACTGGCCAGGCTTCCCCATCATTTTCACCGCCCCAGGTGGCGGCGTCGCTTGCCTCCAACGGCACGCTGGTTTACCTGGCGAACCGCTCCGGGGAAGCCCAGCTTACCTGGTTCGACCGCTCGGGAAAAGAACTGGGCAAGGTGGGACCCCGCGCGGAGCTACGCGGAGTCTCTTTATCTCCAGACGGAAATGCGGTGGCGTCTGCACGCAGGAATCAGGGTCTCTGGCTATACGATCTGGTCCGCGGTTCCGAGACTCGATTCAGCACTTCGCAATCGCCCGCCGTGTGGTCTCCGGATAGCGGCCGGATCGTGTTGTCCCCCCAAGGTCAGGGCTTGATGGTGAAGTTCGTGGGCGGGGCCGGTTCGGAAGAATCGTTGCTCAGAACTGCCGACCCCACACCGGCATCGGATTGGTCGCGCGACGGCCGCTTTCTCATCTACACCCAAATTGACGCCAGAGCCAACGTGGATATCTGGTATCTTCCCGATCCCGGCAAGGCAGACAGCAAGCCGGTCAAGTTTCTCGGGACGGATGCGCTGGAAAGCCAAGGACAATTGTCTCCGGATGGACACTGGATCGCCTACGTGTCCAATGAGACCGGCAAACTGGAGGTCTACGTGCGCCCCTTCCCTTCCGGGCCTGGCCAATGGAGGGTCTCGGCGAACGGAGGTGGCGAGCCGCGCTGGAGCCGGGACGGCAAGGAGCTGTTTTTCCTGGAGGGCGGTGCATCCGAAACGCTGCTAACCGTGAGCATTCAGCCGGACGGGCGGGGAGGCCTCAAAGTGGGAACACCGCAGAAGCTGTTTGGGTACGAAGGCGTCGGAATCGTTGCGCAGGCTAACGCATTCGCGTACAGCCCGCACCCGGACGGCAAGCGTTTCCTGGTGGCTGTCCGGGCGGACACCGCCGAGCCGGCTATTAACGTTATCACCAACTGGCGTCGCGCCGTGGCACGGACGTCGGAACGTTGAACAAGAGGGACTGGATTACCGGATCGGCTGGCCAGGCGTCGGCACAAGTGCCGGCGCGGCAAACTAAAGTTCACGCCACGGCGTGGCGTACGCGCTCTCGCGTGCCGTGTCGAGACTTTTCTCGACACCGTTCGTGGGGCGGTACTCCACCGGCCCCGGCGCTCGTCATCTATTAAGAACAAATGCGATTTCGGTGGTGTGTCTGCCTGGGTTCGTTTTGCACTGCGGCCCTGGCCCAGACCACGATAGGCGTCGGGGGCGGAGCGCCTAACTCCACCATCGCGCAGCAATTCGTCAGTACTTTCAACAGCAACGGATTCAACCTCATAGTGGCGCTGCCGCCGCTCGGCGCCGTCAGTAAATACGGCTCCACCGGCCTGATTCAGCAGTTCAAGGGCGCGGCGAACTCGAGCGACTTGTTCGCGCTGGTCAAGCCCGACACCTCCAACGTCGACAACGTGATTCAGGTGCTGGCGCCGATGTTCTCTTACTACAACGGCGTCGGGCCATCCACCGCCGGCTATCCCACCACCAACACGCTGACATGCCCCCCGACCCCGGGCGTTTCGGTCAACTCCTGCCAGTGGCAAATCTTCAACCTCAACTATGCGCTGTTCGCCTATCGGGCGCCTCTGCCGGGCGGCGACCAGAACTTCGCCACGCGCGATCCGTTTTTCACCAAGTGGATCTCGCTCGGCGGCATCAATACGCCCGGCCCCGCCAATTCGGCCGAGACCGTGGTCACCAGCACGTTCGGCACGCAGGCGACGGCGCAGAATTTCTCCCAGGGCGCGATCTACAACATCACCTCGGGCATTCTCCTCGGACGGCTGCTGGCGGTAAAGCAGCCGGTCTTCTCGCTGTACCTCACCAACGGCGCGGCGGCGGGCTCGCTCGGGCTGCCGGTCACCGAGGAATTGAATCTCGCCAACGGGATGCGCCGGCAGACGTTTGAAGGAGGCGCGATCGACTACGATCCCGCCACGGGGATACCGGTGCTGAGGTCGCCCATCGGAGCGCTGGCGCTGGCGCCCAACGGCTCGGTGCACCTGAACCAGGGCGAGACGCTTCCCGCGCAGGTCACCGTGTACACGAAAGACGGCCAGGTGGTCACCGATCGCGCCGTTTCCTGGAACACTTCCAACGGACGCGTCGTGCAGATCCAGGCCAACGGTCTCGCCGCGACCATCAAGGCCGTTGGCGCGGGAACGGCTACGGTCACCGTCACCGCGGAAAGCAAGACCAGCCTGCCGCTCATGATCTCGGTCACCGCGCCGTGCTGCCAGGTCGGAGAAGGCGCGCCCACGGCCGCGCTTCAGCAGGCGTTTCAAGACGCGGTCGCTCGAAACCGGCTAAGCGTGCAAGTGCCCGCCGCGTCTCCGGCCTCCCGCGCGGGCGCGGGGTACGTGCAGCAGTTGCTGAGCAAGGACGCGACGCCGGTTCCCTACCTGGTCGCGGTGGCGGACGGCAATAGCGCCGGTTACGTGATCGCGGGCGCGATTCTTGCGCAATATCTCGCGCTCGGAGGACCCGCCGGTTCGCTCGGATATCCACTCGCCGACGCGACCGCGGGCGGGCGGCAGACATTCGAACGGGGCACGCTCGCGGGCAATCCCGTGCAACTGGTCACCGGCGCAGTGCTGGCGAAGTGGGGCACAATCGGTTATGAGACCGGGGTCGCGGGCTCCCCCATCGCATCTCCAAACAACTTCCTCAGCTTTAGGGCCACTACCGGGACCATGCAGACGTTTCAGAATGCGCTCATTCTGGCGGCGTCCAGCGGGCCGATTTCCGGGCGCGCGTTCTTTGTCACCGGCTTGATTCTGGCCAAGTACGTCTCGATCGCGGGACCCAACGGAGACCTGGGCGCGCCCGTGGACGACGAGTTCATCATCAACGGACGGCGACGCCAGGATTTCGAAGGCGGCTACGCCGATTACGCTCCGGGGGACACGGCGGCGAAGGTGACGCTGAGCGCGCGACAGCCGCTGGTCACCGCGACGCCCAACTCCGTGCTGAGCGGCGCCCGCGTGCGGCTGGCCGCGGGTGGCTTCGACGCCGGCACAACCGTGCGCGTCTCGCAAGCCGGCCAGGCGGACTTCCTGGTCACCGTGCCGAGCGGAGCCTACGTCTGGGACGCGTATGTTTCGCCTGCGGCCGCAAGCGGCACGGTCACCATTCGCGCCACCGACGTGAATGGCGCGGGCGCGGCGCAAGGCTCCTACACGATTCGCAACGCCGCTTCCGCGCCCTTGACGATTTCCGCCGCCAGTGGCGACCGCCAGACCGGAGCCCCCGGAGCGCAACTCGGCCAGCCGCTGGTGGTGATGGTGACGGATCCATTCGGCAATCCCGTGGCGGGCCAGACGGTCGCCTTCGCCGCCTCCCCCGGCGCGCAGTTAGCGCCGGCCTCCGCGATCACCGATGTCAACGGCCAGGCCAGCGCGTCGCTCCGTCTGCCGATGTCGGAAGGCGTCGCGCTGGTCACCGCGCAAGCCGGGCGCCAGGTGACGACGCTCAGCGCGCGCTCGACCGCCTTCTCGCTCTCGAATTTTCCGGCGGTGACGCAGGGAGCGAGCGACGCTCTGGTCGCGTCCGTGGCGGCGATTGTGCGCTATCACCAGGCTCGTGGAGACCTCCCACAACCCAACGGCCTCGCCGATCCGCTTTCGCTCACTCGGTTTCTCAAGTCGTTCTGCCAGCCCGATTCGCAGGGCAACCAGATCTGCGACGGATTTGTCGCGCAGACAGTGAACCTCTGGCGCGTGGGCGCATTCACCGGCGGAGCAATCGAGGTCAGTGTGGAGAAAGCGGACGCGCCTTCGGTGCGCGATCTGGTGGCGGGCGGCTCGCCCGTGCTGCTGGCGCTGGCGGGACCGCTCGGCGCGAACTTCGCGGTCGCCACCGGCATCGCCTCCAACGGAAGCCTGGTGCTGGCGGACCCGAATCCGGCCGCGACCAACCAGGCGACACTCATCGGCGCGGCGCGCCTGCTGCCTCGCGCACCGGCATCGCCGGGATTCCTGGTTGCTTCGACTGCGCCTGCCATCATTGCGTCCGTTGCCGGTGTTTGCGGGCAGACGCTTCAGTTTGCCGGCGCCGCCGGATCGTTGTACTTCCGCGCGTGCGACGGATCGGCCAGCCTGTATGAGCTGGATGTTGCCGCGCAGGGCGCCTATGACGGGACCTTCACCGATCTCGGGCCCGTGGCCGCGCAAACTTCCGTAGCGGGCTCGGGAGCGCCTTCTTTCAAAGTCTCCCGCGTGAACACGCAGTGGAACGTCTCCCCGCTGGATGTGAGTCTTACGCCCGGGGGCGTGGTGAACGCGGCCAGCCTCACCGCGGATTTTGCGCCTGGCGGCCTGGTCTCGATTTACGGCGCTGGATTCGGCGGGTCCGCGGCCGTGCAAATCAACGGCGCACCGGCCGCCGTGCTGGCCACATTCCCGTTCCAGGTGAACGCGCAGATTCCGCCGGACGCCGCCAGCGGCACAGCCACGCTGAGCGTGGCTTCCGCAAACGGGAGCGCGCAGCAGACGATCGTAGTTCGCGATGTTGCGCCCGCGATCTTTTCCACGGCGCCGGGCCAGGCCGCGGTCGCCAACCAGGACACTCTTCTCAATACGCCTTCAAATCCCGCGATTCGCGGCAGCGCGATTGTGATCTTCGGCACAGGCTTCGGCGCGGTGTCATCGGCGGGAGATTTGAGCCCGGCGGTCACGCCGGCGAGCGCAGTGATCGGCGGCGTCGAGATCCCCGCGGCGTTCGCGGGCCTGACTCCCGGATCGATCGGCCTGTATCAGGCGAACGTAATCCTGCCCGCGACCCTGCCGCCAGGCTTGTTCCTGCCGCTCTACATCAAACAAGGCGCGGCGACCAGCAACACGGTGTCGGTGGCGGTCCAGTAACAGCTATGCCCGCGCGGCGCGCGTCGGGGCCTTGTAGCCTGACGCGGCGGCCTTCTTCATGGCCTCGACGCCTTCCGCCGTGCTGAGCAGCGCCGTGGTCTTGAAAGCTTTGATCGCGCCGCCGGCTGCGGCAGCCAGCGAGAACGCGGCGGCCTCGACGTTGCCGGGCATCTCGACGATGGCGACCAGATCGTAGTCTCCGAAAGCGAACCAGCCCTGGACGATTTTCCCGCCGAGTTTTTCCACCACCGGACGAACGGCGTCAATCCGGTTGTGTGGCTTGGCGAGCAGAGAGGCCCACGCCTCCGCGGTGTAGGCAACTTGGATCAAGTAACTGGCCATACGGGTATCCTCCTGCCTGCCGATGATAGCGAATCATTTACGTCGAGCGGACGGCGGCGTCCGGCCGGGTGATGTCGATCCCGCCTTTGAAGTAGGCGCCGTCCTCGATGACGATGCCCGCGGTCTTGACGTCGCCCACCAGATTGGCGCCGTTGCGGAGCACAATGCGCGCGGCGGCCTCGACGTTGCCGTGGATCGCTCCGGCGACGTCTACTTCGGTGGCCTTGATATCGGCGGTGACCTTGCCCTTGGGGCCGATGGTGAGGCGGCTATTCAGTTCCAGGCGGCCTTCCACTTCCCCGTTCAGTTGCAGCTCGCCCCCGCTGAAAACGTCGCCCTTGATGCGCATCGACTCGCCGATCACACCGCCGGCGGCAGGGTCCTGGTTCGACATGCCAGGAAACGATGCACGCGGCGGGCCATCGGGTTTGCCGTGCGTTTTCTTCACTTGGGGCGACCGGGCACGCCGGAAATCCGGGCACTTTCTACCGTGTCAGTTCTTCTTGCCGCCCAGCAGCCCCTTGAGGATGCTGGTCGCCGCGTTGCCAGTCGGGGTGCCCCCCAGGTTCTTGAGTCTGTCGGCGGCGATGCCCTTCACGTCGGGCTCAAACGACGGATTCGATGAGGTGCCTTTGATCATGAACGGAATGCTCTGGTCGCCCGTGGCGCCCAGCGCAGCCAGCATTCCCCCTGATGTATGAAGCGTGGCGCGCATTTTGAAATCCAGCGCGTGGCTGGCGTTGACCGTGCCGTTTCCGATCAATTCGCCGATATCGGGAGCGACGAGCGAGATCTCGTCCGAACGCAGGCCGTTTGGACTCATGTGCAGCTTCACGCTGAGGCTTTGGATTTTCGTGTTCGGCCCGGCCTTGATGCCCGCCAGCTTGGCGACGGCCGACATCTTCGCGCCCAGATCGAATCCGGCGAGCGTCGTATCGCGGAGGCCGACGGTTCCATCGACGGCGAGTCTATCGGCGGGGCCCTCGGCGGTCAGCTCCGCGCTGGCCATTCCTCCCTGAAGCGACGATCCGGAAGGAAGCACGATGTCGAGCGCGGGAAGCATTCCTTCGAGCTCCGGCACGGGCATGGTGGGTCCGGAGAGCCGCATGTGCAAGACCGCGGGCTCGCCCTGCATGTTGTAGGTTCCCACCAGCGCCGCCTTCGCGCTGCCGATGAAGATTCCGCCGCGGGTCAGATTGCCGGAGTGCTCTTGCATGTCGTGGTCCACGGCGAAATCGAATTCGACCAGCTTCTTTGCGGGCGATCCGCCTTTGGCGAGCTTCAACCGCTCGGCCTTGATGCGTCCCTTGATCTGCACCTTCCCGCCGCCGGATGTGACGGTTCCATCGGTGGAGATCAGGCCGCCTAAGCCCGTCGACGCCTCGACGAATCCGGTGGCCACCGGATCGAGACGCGCCACGCTCAAATCCGCGTTGATCGGGGTCAGCGCAGCATTCGCAGCATCGATTGGACCAGCCTTGCCCTTGAGCTTGATGTCGCCGCCGCCGGCCACGCTCGCCGACAGAGTAAAAGGAAACGCCGAGGACGCCGAGAAGTCGCGCACCTCGATGTTCACCTTCTCGAGCACCTGCGGCTTCCCTTTGCCTCCGGTCTTGCCGAGCGACAGACGGCCGTTGGCGATCTTGACCAGCTCAACGAGAAGATCGAGGGGCTTGCCGGAGGGCGCGGGCTCGGCCGCCTTGGCCGTGGATTTCGTCCCGAGACTGGAGAAATTCCACGCTCCGGAAGGGGACTGGAGCAGCTCGATGGCGGGCTGGTCAATCGTGATGCCGGTGACGTTGAGTTTGCGCGAGAGAATCAGCGGCAGCAGCTCGACGCCGACCGCCAGCGATTTCGCCCGGACGAAGGCGCCCCTGCTGAACGCAGGATCGTCGGCGATCGAGACGTCGGTAGCGGTCACTCCGCCGGACAGCAGAGAGAGCTTCAGGTCGCCGAGTTTCACTTCGCGCGCCAGGGCACGGGTGAGCTCGGACTCGAGCCGGGGGCGGAACTGGTTGGCGTCGATCAGGAAGGGCAGCGCGACCGCGGCCACCAGCAGCACCGCTACGATCGTTCCGATGACACGGAGAATGGTCTTCATACTGCCCCCTCAAAAGTGTGACACACTGGAAGTTTCCTAGGAGCTCCCCATGGTCGGACGTACCGTTTCTCATTATCAATTCCTCGAAAAGCTGGGGGCCGGCGGGATGGGCGATATTTACAAGGCCCAGGACACACGGCTCAACCGCTTCGTCGCCATCAAGGCCCTTTCCGGTCCCAGCGCCGGCGATCCGGAGCGCCGCCGCCGTTTCATCCAGGAGGCGCAGGCGGCTTCCGGGTTGAACCACCCCAACATCATCACCATTCACGACATCATCTCGGAAGAAAACACCCAGTTCATGGTGATGGAGTTCGTGGCCGGCAAGACGATGGTGGACCTGATCCCCAAGGGCGGGTTCCGCATGCAACAGGCGCTCCAATACGCCGTGCAGATGGCCGACGCGCTCAACACCGCTCACGCCGCGGGGATCGTTCACCGCGACTTGAAACCCGCCAACGTCATGGTGACCGAAGCGGGGCTGGTCAAGATCCTCGATTTCGGGCTCGCCAAGCTTACCGATCGCGGCCCGGCCACGCAGCTCGGCGATAACACGCAGACCATCGCCGACGCGCCTCTGACGGTGGAAGGCTCGATCATCGGCACGGTGAGTTACATGTCGCCGGAGCAGGCGCAGGGCCGGAAAGTGGACACGCGGTCCGACATCTTTTCGTTCGGTGTAGTCCTGTATGAAATGGTGACCGGCCGGCGCGCGTTCGAGGGAGAGACCAGCCTGTCCACGCTTTCGTCGATTCTCCGCGACGACGTGAAGCCCATGGCCGAGGTCGCGCCCGACGTGCCGTCGCAGATGGAGCAGCTCATTTCGCGCTGCCTCCGCAAGAAGCCCGACGAACGCTGGCAGGCGATGAGCGACGTGAAGATGGCGCTCAATGCGCTCAAATACGAATCCGATTCCGGCACGCTCTACCGGACCAAGATGGCTGCCGCGCAAAAGGCGCAGCGGAAGAAGAGTCCGATGCTGCTCTACGGAGGGATCGCCGCAGCCGTGGTGGCGCTGGCCGCGATCGGGGGAACGGTGTGGATCAAGCATCGCCAGGCCGCGCAAGTGGTAGCGGAGGCGCCCGCTCCACCGCCCGCCGCGGCTCCCGTGACTCCTCCGCCCGAGGCGCCGCCGCCGGAACCGGCCGCCCAAACTCCTCCTCCAGCGCCAGTGGACGCCACGCTGACCAACAACAGCATCGTCGACCTGGTAAGCGCGAAGGTGAGCACTTCGCTCATCCTCAGCCAGATTCGCTCCTCCAAGACGAATTTCGATCTCTCGACGCCCGAGATCATCCGGCTCACCAAAGCCGGCGTGCCGGACGCGGTGATCGAGCAGATGCGCAATCCCAAGCGCGCAGTGCCGTCGCAAGCTCCCGGTAATCCGGTGGTGGCTTCGAAGCAGACGCAGCCGCTGCCCGCGCCCGCGCCGTCCCCCGTACCTCAAACGGCTGCGGCTCCACCGACGCCGCAGCCCGCGGCGCAACCCGCGCCCGTGGCAGTGGCGGTGGCTCCCGCGCCGGCCCCGGCTCCGAGCGCGCCGATTGTGCAGACAGTCATCCTGAAGGTTAACGACGGCACGCCTTTTAAGATCAAGCTCGCCGAGGATATTCCCTCCGATGCCGAAGAGGGGCGTGCGCTTCGCTTCACCACCGCGGAGGATTTCCTGATGGGCGGAATGGTGGTGGTGCCCAGGGGCGCTTCCATCACCGGCGAAATCACCGAAACCGGTGGCAAGAAGAAATTTCTGGGCATCGCCGGCGGAAGCAAATTGAGTTTCAAGCTGACGCAGGCCGATGCGGCCGGGCAGAAGCTGAGCGTGCGGAGCGCGCCTTCGCGGCGCGCGGATGGTCCGGCGCAGCGTCCCGTGGAGGCGGCCGGCGCGAAGCCGAAGGCGAAGGAGATCGCCGCGATCGCCGGCACGGATTATATCGCGTACGTGGACGGCGACCAAAGCGTGTCGATCCGGAAGTAGCGCCGAGTGGCGCCGGCGATCTCGTCGCCGGCGAAAATGCCTACGCTGGGAAACAAGGTCACGATCCATAATGCCTTCCTTGATCGGCGGTTCAAACCATGAAAGTGAATTATTATCCAGAGACTGATTCGCTGTATATCGACTTGTCGGAACAGGCAAGCGCGGAAAGCCGAGAGATTTCCGAGGGCGTAGTTCTCGATTACGATGCCAACGGCAACCTGGTTGGGATCGACATCGATAACGCAAGTGGCAAAGTGGAGCTCCGGAAGCTCACGTTGAGCAGGCTCCCGGCGTCGGTGGAGACGATCGCAGGTTAGCGCCGCGAAGCTCAGTCGCCGAGCCGCCGTTCGCCGCAATCGCGGAGGCCGGACACACTTCGAGAGCAGAAGCAAATTCTTAGGGAGCTCCCCGAGCCGACAATTAACCCTCACGGCAGAGAGACCGTTTTTTAACCCGCAACGGCGTGGGACCGGTCTTGTACCGGCGGACACTCATCGCACGCAGACCCGCAACAGTGTATCTAGAAAACTGCTCTTGGTCGGTCCAAGCCCTCCGATAAGAGAGCGCTTCGAACTCCTTGCCTAAAACATAAGGCATCACCGGAAAATTGCGGGGCAGCCGAATCGCGAAGTGGTTGAGGGGATTAGAAATCCAGTTTTTGAGAAGGATGGGAACGGCAGGTTTGAGGGTCTCGGACGCTGGTATACTGAACCGTATTGAGGAATCTCCGGATGAAGAAACTGTTGCCCGCTCTCGTGGCCCTGGTGGCCTTCACGCTGTTGCTGTCCGCGCCCGCGCCGGCGCAGTGGCTCAACTTCAAGACCCCCGGCATCCCGCGAACACCGGACGGCAAGGCGGACCTTTCCGCGCCCGTGCCTAAGACCCCCGACGGCAAGCCCGACCTGTCCGGCATCTGGCGGGCGCCGATGAGCGTGTACGGACAGAATATCGCGGCGGACCTGAAACCCGGCGACGTTCAGCCCTGGGCTGAACAGATGTACCAGCAGCGCGTGCTGAATCTGGGCGCCGACAGCCCGCGCGCGCATTGCCTGCCGGATCCCCCGCCGTTCTACCATGCCGCCAGCATCTCGAGGATCGTCCAGACCTCGAACCTGATCATGATCGTCACCGAGGGCATTTCCAACAGCAGCGTCGTTCGAACCATCTACACCGACGGACGCGGGCTTCCCGAGGATCCCAATCCTTCCTGGCTGGGCTACTCGGTCGGGCATTGGGAAGGCGACACGATGGTGGTCACCACCGCGGGGTTCAACGACCGAAGCTGGCTCGATGGGAGCGGGCACCCGCATACGGAAGCCCTCCGCACCACGGAGCGTTTCCACCGCCGCGACTTTGGGCACATGGATTTCGAAATGACCATCGACGATGCGAAAGCGTTTACCAAGCCGTTCACGCTGCGCATGAACAAGACGCTCGCGCCGGACACCGATCTTCTCGAAAGTATCTGCGAGGAGAACGAGCGGATCGTCACGCACCTGCGGGGCGGCACCGGGTTCCGGCTGACGCCGGAGGTCCTTTCCAAATACGCGGGGACGTATGAGTTTGCGCCCGGACGTCCGGTCATCGTCACATCCAACGGCGATGTGTTGTTCTTACAGCGCAGCGCGAATGGGCCCAAGGAGCCCTTTGCAGCCCAGTCGGACACCGTGTTCTTGTCGCGTGGCAATGGGGAACAGCTTCGGGCCGGGGACCGGCTCGAATTCGTCAAGGACGCCAATGGCGCCATCACGCAATTTGTTCTGCACCTCACCAGGGCCGGCGATCAGAAGGCGGTCCGCAAGAGCAACTAAAAGCTCGTGAGATGCGGTGAACCCACTATGTAACAGGACCACGATCGTCCTAGTACTGGGGTGCAAATAAAAACAGCTTAGTATAGGGCAACATACTTATCTCAGAGATTTCCCCCAGCGCCGATTCAGTGGAGCATGACCTCTCAAGGCGTGCAACCTCTTAAGGCAGCGATAGGCGTCAGGCCCGATTGGCTGTGGACCTGGAACGGTATGTGTTTTGGATACCGGCAGGGAGATTCGCTCTTCACCTACGACGGAATCGAAGTCGGCCGCTTCTCCGGCGCCGAGGTGTACGGCGTCGACGGCCGGTATCTGGGCGAGCTCAGCCCCTCGGGAGGAAACCGCTTAATCACGAACTTGTATAAGAAGGGGCATGTGGTCGCCGCCTTCGTGCCGACGTTTGGCGATGCGCGCAGACGGCCGGGCGATCGCCCCGGGCAGCCGCTGTACTCCGGTCACGAGGACTTTCCTTCCCCGGAGATTGCGCGAACGATGGTCTTCCCAACGTGAGGAAACGCTACCCGGTCACGGGCGCTTGCTCATCAGCAGCAGGGTGTAATTGTCCAGGTCTTTCAAGGCTTCGTTGCTAACCTCCTTAAGCCGCTCGCGGCGCACCTGCCGCAGCGATTCCTCGGTCATCCCCCGGGTTTCGGCGAGCTGAGCTGGTCCAAGGTTGCCCTTCCGCCCCATCAGGCCTTGCGCGTACGATCGCACCGGGGCGGGCTTGGCCGGGTCAGCGGCAAAATCCCGAATCGCCTTGTCCGCGGCGTCGGTTTGGGCGTACCACAACAATAGAAGAAGGCTCTGCTGAGCGGTCTGGTCAGACTCCGTCCCGATGCGAGCGACGGCAGGTCCTACCCAGTAGCTCTGGTCTGTCGGCAGCAGCAGGTAGACCAGTGCGTAGTCTTGACGGAGCGCAATTCCATGCTCCCCGAAGGCCACCTTGAAGTCCGGCTGCTCCAGAACGTGGAACGCCGCTGTGGTCGTATCCTCACGCAAAGTGGCCAGGTGATGCACTTGGGAGAAGTAATCGGTTGCCTTGGGGTCGCGCAGGTCGCAGCGGGAGATCGCCGCCAGGGCAATCTTCCTGTCGGCGGGGTCATCCGATAAATTCATCAGGAGGATGCTGCCGTCGTAAAGAAAGAATGACGGATTGGAGAAGTCGGCTAATTCCTGCCGGAGAGCGGCCACGTAAAGCTCGGGCTGCTGCTCAGCGTCGGTCCAGAACAGATCCAGGGCTCTGGACTTTTGCGCCATTTGCTGCGGGGTCAGCAGGTGAGGCTGGAAATTATAGAATCGTTGAATCTTGGAGTGAACCAGGGCTTGCTGAGCCGGGACCACCACGGGGATTGCGATGAGGATCAAGAGTCTGCGCAGAACCTTGGACCGCATGCGCCTATTTTACACTCCGAAACCCCGCCCTCACGGGCGGGGCTGGGCGGACGGCATCCCCATTGACAACCCCAGGCGCGTTTCGCTATCCTCATAAAGGTTTCGCGAGTTGATCTTCTGCTCCCGAGCTACCGCTCCTCGTGTGGGGAGTCCGGCCGGGGGCCGGCCCCGCTGCTCTGACGGATTTCACGCCGTTTGGGGCATGGGCTAGTCCGAAGTTTAAACCCTCGCAAGTTTGGGAATGGGCATGGTGGTTACCTATGCCGTTTCCGCGTGAATTCACTATTTTGTTTCGAAGGCGCGGCGCGCCAATTTGGGAGAGAGGAAGTTCGTGCCCACTTTCATTCAGCTCGTGCGCAAGGGGCGGCGGCCCACGCGTTACAAGACGGCGAGCCCGGCGCTGCTGGCCTGCCCGCAACGTCGCGGGGTGTGCACGCGCGTCTATACGACCACGCCGAAGAAGCCGAACTCGGCGCTGAGGAAAGTCGCGCGGGTGCGGCTGACCAACGGCATCGAGGTCACCACCTACATTCCCGGGGTGGGGCACAACTTGCAGGAGCACTCGATCGTTCTGATCCGCGGAGGCCGCGTGAAGGACCTGCCGGGCGTGCGCTATCACGTGGTGAGGGGGACGCTGGACACCGCCGGCGTCACCGACCGCAAGCAGAGCCGCTCGAAATACGGAGCCAAACGGCCCAAGGGACCCGCGAAGTAATTAAGAGGAATGTATGCCACGCAGACGCAGACCTGAATCCCGCGAGATCACGCCGGACCCGGTGTACAACTCGACGCTCGCCGAGAAGTTCATGAACTCGATGATGTGGGACGGCAAGAAGGCGGTCTCACAGAAGATTTTCTACGCGGCCATGGACACCATCCGGGAGCGCTCCGGCGACGATCCGCTGAAGCTGTTCAAGAAGGCGGTCGAGAACTGCAAGCCGTTGCTCGAAGTGAAGACGCGGCGCGTGGGCGGCGCCAACTATCAGGTGCCGGTGGAGGTGCCCAACAACCGCCGCACCAGCCTGGCGATCCGCTGGATCCTGATCAATGCCCGGACGCGTCCGGAGAAAGGAATGCCCGATAAGCTGGCGAACGAGCTGAACGACGCGGCCAACCTCCGCGGCGGCGCGATCAAGAAAAAGGACGACGTACACAGAATGGCGGAAGCTAACAAAGCCTTTGCGCACTATCGCTGGTAAAGGCCGGATATATCCGGCCCCTACATAATTTTATGGCCCGCACGGTACCACTCGAGAAGACGCGCAACATCGGCATCATGGCCCACATCGACGCCGGCAAGACCACTACGACCGAGCGCGTCCTCTATTACACGGGCCGGACCTACAAGATCGGCGAAGTCCACGAAGGCACCGCCGTCATGGACTGGATGGAGCAGGAGCAGGAGCGCGGCATCACCATCAC
>JBGPLI010000059.1:0-25938 GCA_041486445.1 Bryobacteraceae bacterium | reverse complement strand
GGCAAGAAAGAGCTCGCCGACATGCGTGAATACCTGCGCCAGTTCAAGAGCGAAACGAGGCTGCGCTACAACGCCGGCATGAGCGCCGGCAAGGCCTGCGCCGACATCAAACTCGGGAAATATGAGAGCTGGATCGGCGCCCGCGACCGGCTGCCGATGAACGTGGTCCGGCTGTATGCGGAATTCGCCGGCTCGCTCACCCCCGACTACGACGCCGAGGGTGTGCGCAAGGCGACCGAGGAGTTCAACCGCCAGTCGCGTCCGAGCCAGTAGCTCGCTACCCCTAAAAAACATTTTGCCATATAAATGTTTTTGTCGTAAAATCGCGGTATGCGAGTCTCTCACTTGCTATACGCTATCGGACTGGGCTACGTCATCGCCGCCGTGGCGGTGCTGATGCTCAATAGGTAGAGTCTCCAGACGGACACGTGGGGCGGGCGATCTTGTCGCCTGCCGAACCGCACATGCCGGAGCTGCCAGACGTCGTGGTCTACCTCGAAGCGCTCCGGCCGCGGATTCTCGGCCACACGCTGGAGCGCGTCCGCATCGGCGGGCCGTCTCTATTGCGAACGGCCGACCCGCCGCTCGATTCCACATTCGGCCGTCGAGTGGCCGCGCTTCGCCGCGTCGGCAAACGCATCGCCATGGGGCTCGATGGCGGCGTGTGGCTGGTCCTTCACTTGATGATCGCGGGACGCCTGCACTGGAGCGAGCGCAGCCGCGCGCCCGACGGCCGCCGCACCCTGGCCGTTTTCGAGTTCGATTCCGGCGCTCTCTCGCTCACCGAAGCCGGATCGCAGAAGCGCGCATCGTTGCACGTCGTAGCTGGCGAAGCGGGGCTTGAAGCGCTGGACCCGGGCGGCATCGACGTGGTCGAATCGCCGCTTCAAACCTTCGCCGCAGCGCTGGTTGCGGAAAACCATACGCTCAAGCGCGCGCTCACCGACCCGCGCCTGTTCAGCGGCATCGGCAATGCGTACTCGGACGAGATCCTGCACCGGGCCGGCCTGTCGCCTATCCTTCTCACCGCGCGTCTCGCGCCCGAGCAAATCGCCCGCCTGCATCGCGCCACGCGCGAAGTCCTCACCGAGTGGACCGCCCGGCTCCGCGCCGAGGCCCACGGCAAGTTCCCCGAAAAGGTCACCTCGTTTCGCGAAGGCATGGCGGTCCACGGCCGCTTTGGCAAGCCGTGCCCTCGCTGCGGGACCAAAATCCAGCGCATCCGCTACGCCTCGAATGAAACCAACTACTGCCCGCGCTGCCAGACCGGCGGCAAGCTCCTGGCGGATCGCGCGCTCAGCCGCCTGTTCGGCCGCGATTGGCCGCGCACGCTCGAAGAGCTGGAGGAAAAACGCCGGTGACCTCGACCTGGTAGAGACGGCAGGCCCAAGTATTTCTCGGACTCGGCTAACTAACGGCGAAAAACGAAGGAGCGGACCAACTCATCGAAAATGGTGCGGTCCCTTGGATACGACGATTCCGCCGTGCGCAGATAAAGAGAATACGCGACCCCGTTCCGGAAGATTTCGATGAAATCCTCCATGCTCCATCGATCCAGCTTCGTATCGTAGTAGCGCACAACCACCCGCTCCGCGCGCTGCTTCGATACGACGGCCGCGGAGCGGCTGCGGACTTCGACAGAATCTTCGCGGCTCCGTTCCCGAATTCCGGTCAGACGGCTTTCTACCTCCCGCGAGACATCCTCGCCTGGGTCCGCGTAACCTGCGAACACCTCAATATGTCGTTCGCGCTGATGCGGTTCAGGCGTAAGCGGAATGATTCGACCATGGTCTGACATACATCCGCCGCAGCCTTCAGTTGTCCTGATACAACTCGCTGAGTTCCAATAACCTTGCAAATTTCTTGGGATCCTCAAGGAGAAGCCGTAGAGATGATTCGTGTACTTACCCCTCCAGGCCAGTTCATCGGGACACAATTCCTTCTTGGCGCTCCTGTTTGGATTGGCCGGCCGGTCTTGCCCCTCCGAGGACGGCAAAAACCCTCCCAGAACAAGGATCACAATGGCAGCAACTGTTAATTGCATGGGCCAGTTCAATCTTACACGCCCCAAATTGCCCGGCGCTAGAATAATGAAGTCGTGAGCGAGCGGCGCGCGCTGACGCCCGAAGAATTTGCCGGTGCCGAATTCCGCCTGCGGAACCCTGCCCCCGGCAGCCGCATTGAGGCAGCCACTACTCGCGGACCGCGCTCTCAGCCGCTTGTTCGGCCGGGACTGGCCGCGCACGCTCGAAGAGCTGGAGGAGCGGCGCCGGTAGCCTCAAGCAGCCTGGTCAACGCCGGTAAACTTCCCTCCGGTGGCCGATCTTCACTACGGTGAGCGTCGCATTGGCCGCTTGGATCGAGTAAAGCACGCGATAGTCGCCCTGGCGGAGGCGGTACTTCTCTTCGCCCGAGAGTTTTTCCGAACTTAGCGGATGGGGATTGCCGGCGAGATTTGCAATCTTCGCCGCGATCCGGATTCGGTCCTTCTTGGGCAGAGCCTCCAGTTCTCTGGCCGCCGAAGGCTTGATCAGGACCCTATAGCTTGCCACGCCGCTTCAGGTCTTTCAATACATCCTCGAAGGACAAGGCGGGCTCGGTGGCGCGTTCGGCAAACGCGGCCAGATCCTCCGCGTCTTCGGCGAGCGTTTGGCGGACCGCGGCATTCACTAAGTCCGAAAGGCTGCGCTCGGTGTGCGCCGCCTTTACACGGAGGGCCTTATGCAGGCTCGGATCAAAGTAGACGGTTGCACGTTTGAGCTGCGGCACATGACCACTTTAACGTCATGACGTTCCGGCGTCAACTCCGCATTTTGACAATTCCTGCTTGAACCGCTCGTCGATCTCCACCCGGTACCCGCCCGCCGGCGCGTTGGTCTCGTTCGCCATCCCCACCTCCGCCATCAGCTCGGCGAACTGCGCCGGGGTCATGCCGGCCCTGCGCGCGGACGCCGTGTGCGACGCGATGCAATAGGCGCGCGGGTTGCTGGCGCTGATGGCGACGTACAGCTCTCCTTGGTCAGCGCGTGTGCTTCCATACATCGAAACCTTCTGGCGCTCATGCGTTGTGGCAAACACATTTCTTCTTCTCGCGCTGACCTCGAGTCAGATCGCATACGGGCTTTTGCCCGGATTTCTGGAAAGCCTCGAACAGCGTTAACAGTTCGGCCACGGCTTTGACGGAGTCATCAAGTTCTGCTTTCCTTCCGCTCTCCAGACCACCCCTTCTGTGTTTCAACCGAATGACCTCGGCGCTCACCTTCTCCAAATATTCACTCGTCCATGAGTGTCCCTGCGACTTCTTGAACCACGCGGAGGCGCAATTCAGAAGCTTCTCGAATTTTGCCTCCTCTGTACCGGCAACGATTTCTAGTACTCGGTGCTGCACAGAGTCAATTCGGAACAACGCGCTGTTGAGGTAATATCCGGCAGCCCATTTTCCGTCCAGACGCACGCAACCCTTGGCCATGTCATTCGCCCGATCCAGCACCGTCTTGAAGTACTCCTTAGGCAGTTCTTGCGGTCTGTGATCATAATCGCGGCGGGATGAATGGAAGAGACTATAAATTGCCCCGAGCAAGTCGTCGAGGCACGAGAGAACAGAATCTTCGGAACTTGATGGCCGTTGCTCCACGAGGGCCGCAAGTCTTTGCGAGTGGTCCGACAACTCGCTGTAACGAGCATCACTGCGACCCGACCTCTCGTAGAATTTGACTCTCATCTCCGACCCTAATATGTCATGATGGACCGTGGAATGCGCCGATGGCGCATCGGTTGCGGACCCCGCCAAAACCTAACATACGCGGGTGGGCCCACGCTCACTACTTGAACCGCTCGTCGATCTCCACCCGGTACCCGCCCGCCAGCGCGTTGGTTTCGTTCGCCATCCCCACCACCGCCATCAGCTCGGCGAACTGCGCCGGGGTCATGCCGGCCCTGCGCGCGGACGCCGTGTGCGACGCGATGCAATATCCGCACTGGTTCGTCGCGCTCACCGCGATGTAGATCATCTCCTTGGTCAGCGCATCCAGCGCTCCCGGCGCCATCACCTGCTTGACGGACTCCCAGGTTCGCCGCAGCGTCGCTGGATCGTGCGCCAGCGCCTTCCAGAAATTGTTGATCCAATCCGTCTCGCGCGTGGCCATGATGTCGTCGTAGACCGCGCGCACTTCCCGCGAAGCGTCCGTGTACTCGATCACTACTTCCTCCCCGCTGGATCGTACCTGATCAGCCGCCCGCCTTTCATCACGAACGCCACGCGCCGCACGGCCGTGATGTCGTCCAGAGGATTCCCTTCCACCGCCACCAGGTCGGCCTCGAAACCCGGCGCGATCGTGCCGATCCTGGAGCCCAGCCCGAGCGACTCGGCGGCCACCGACATTCCGCTCACCAGCGCCTCCATCGGTTTGTCGCCGCCTTCCTTCACGCGGTAGATGAACTCTTCGTAGTTGCGGCCGTGCGCGCCCGCGTTGGCGTCGGTGCCGAGCACCACTTTCACCTGCTTGGCGCGCGCCCTCCGCAGCGCCTCGTTCACTTGCGGGATCACTTTCACCATGTTCGCGAACCCAGCCTCGTTATAGTTGCCGACACCCAGGTATTTCGGCTTGTTGTCGAAATAGTTGTGGAACACCAGGTAGTTGGGATCGAAGAAAATGCCGCGGTCGTGCATCAGTTGCAGCGTGGCGTCGTCGAGAAACGCTCCGTGCTCGATGCCGGTGCAGCCTGCCAGGATCACCTTGCGCGCGGTGTCGGCGGTATACGCGTGCACCACCGCCCGCATCCCCTGCGCCTTGGACTCGCCGCAGACCGCCGTGATCTGCTCGTCGGTCAGGGTCTGCTTGCCGCCGTCGCGAATGCTCGCGCTGGCGAAAATCTTGATCACGTCGGCGCCCTCGCCCTTCCATTGCCGCACTAGTTCCCGCATCTTCGCCGGATCGCCCGACTTGTCGTTGATCTGGTGAATCGACGTCAGCAGCCGCGGCCCCGGCAGCGCACCCGCGTTGATCGCGTCGCGCACAGTCTTGTCGACCGGCGCGCCCAGGCTCTGCACCGTGGTGAATCCGGCCTGGAGCGTCGCCAGCAGATTCCCGGCCTCGTACAAGGCCTGCTGCTCAGGCGGCTCCTTGCCGTCCACGAAGCGGTTGTTCTTGTCGAAATGCGTGTTCGGATGGACGTGCGTGTCGATCCATCCGGGCGTCAGCGTGAGCGCGCTCAGGTCGTAGGTGGGCTTGGCGGCGCCGGCGGGCTCGACGCGCACGATCTTCGAGCCTTCGATCGTGACCAGGGCGTTGCGTTGCACGCCGCCCTTGCCGTCGATCAGCATTCCCGTTTTAACCGTAATGGATTGGGCCGCGCATAACGTCGCGCAGGCGAATACGCACAGCTTCATGGAAAGCCTCCTGGGCCTAATTTCGACTGCTCGCGGGCTCGGTGCGCCCGGCGAGCGGTTTCACCACCGTTCCGCCGCACACCCCGACGCCGGTGTTGAGCAGAGCGTTGAGGAAATTGTAGAGCACCGCGTAGACCGTCTGCTCGGTGACTGGCGCGCGGTTGGGCAGGCGGAACGTCGCGGGCAGCTCCTTGTTGATTTGCAAACGGATCGCGCAGGGCATTGCGCGGCCCGCGCGGTCGCGCTGGTTGGCGAGCTGGATGGGCGTTTGCAGCACCGCGCCGCTGGTGCCGTCCACGTAAAACTGGCAGCGCGAAAACCAGCCGAGATTGGCGGGATCGGAGGCGTCGAACAGCAGCAGAGGCGACTCGCGCCCCTCCGCGTTCAGCTCCAGCACCACCCGCCGCGTCTGGTCCTCCAGCCGGAACTCGAACCCCGCCTGGCGCGCGATATTCTCGATGAATTCCGCGTCCAGCTCCAGCAGCAGCAGTTTGTGCGAGCCGGCCTTCAATACTTGCATTCCGAAGCCTATTCTAGCCCAACCCCGGCCTTACAGCCGGGGCTGCCGATTTCCAGCCCCGCCCGTTAGGGCGGGGTTGCCCCGCATAATGGAAATATCGATGCAGGCGCTCGTGCTCTTCGATATCGACGGAACTCTTCTGCGCCGCGCCGGCCCGCACCACCGCCAGGCCCTGGTCGAAGCCGTCCGCCGCGTCACCGGCCTCGAGACCACCACCGAGGGAGTGCCCGTGCAAGGGATGCTCGACCGCGACATCCTCGCCGAGATGCTCAGCAAGGCCGGCGCCTCGCCCGCTTTCATCCGGCGGAAGATGCCGGAGATGGTGGACCGCGCCCAGACCATCTACGCGCGCCGCTGCCCGGATCTGCGGCGTAAAGTGTGCCCGGGCGCGCGCATGTTGCTCTACCGCCTTTCGCGCCGCGGCATCCCCGCCGGACTCGTCTCCGGCAACCTCACCCGCATCGGCTGGAAAAAGATGGAGCGCGCCGGCCTGCGCCAGTACCTGCGTTTCGGCGCTTTCGCCGAGCTCGCGCGCGACCGCGCCGGACTGGTGCGCATCGCCCTGGGTCACGCCCGCCGCCAGGGCTGGATCAACGGATCGAGCCCGGTCGCGTTGATCGGCGACCATCCCAACGACATTCGCGCCGCGCGTGCGAATCGCGTCCGCTCGATCGCCGTCGCCACGGGCCTGTCGGGCGCCGACGAGCTGGCCGCGCACTCGCCCGATCTGCTGGTTCCGGACCTGCGGGCTCTTTCGCTCGAGATGCTGATCGGGAAATGAAGTACCTCGCTGCCACGCTCGCCCTTGTGCTGGCCGCCTGCGCGGGATCCTCGGGAGTCCAGGTGATCGTGGGCGCAAAACTCATCGCCACGCCGGGCGCGGCGCCGCTCGAGTATTCGGTCATCGTGATTGAGAATGGCAGGTTCAAGGCCGTGGGTCCGCAGTCTTCCACGCCCGTGCCCAAGGGCGCCGAGATCACCCGCGGCCTCGGCATGACCGTCGTGTCCGTGCCCGGCGGCGCTCCTATCGCACCCGGCCGCCCCGCCAACCTCCTGCTCGAGTTCACCGATCTGGGACCGGTGGTACGCACGATGCGCGACGGCCGCTGGATTCGGTAAGTTCTGTGGCGCCGGCGATCTTGTCGCCGGTGACATCGCCCTATATCAGCTTCTGCCGTCGGATTCCCGGAACACCGTCGAAGCCAGAGTCGAAACTCGCGATCCATTCCACGTCATTGTTCAGCATGACCGCGGCGTGGACCGCGTCCCGCGCGGAGATACCCGCTGTACCACAAAGAAGATCACGCGCCCTGTCAGTATCGGCCAGCGTGACGCTGAGAACGACCGGACAGATATCGACGAATAGGTCGTAAACTTCGCGCGCCAGATCCAGCCGGCGGAGCGAGGAATAACGGTACAGGATCTCCTGGAGAACCTCAGTGCTGGTGCAAGCCTCGATCTTCCCTCTCCGGACCTGTTCCAGGAACCGCCGCGCCGGCTCGCGGTTCGCATGGTCAGCGCCCGCGACATACATCGGAACATTGGAATCCACGAATATACTCAAGAGCGGCCGACTTCGATTTCAGACAGAATCTGATCGATATCCGCGGTCGGACCTTGCAGAGCCGCCAGTCGCATGACCGGGTCGGCGCCCGGCGCGCCCTTGACGGATCGCTCCACGGCTTCGTTAAGCGCACGGCGAACCCACTCGCCTTTAGACATCCGGCTGCGCTGCGCTGCCTTGCGGAGTCGCGCATCGAGTTGAGGGGGGATCAAAACCTGCAGCCGGTGGCTCATATGAGCATGCTACCATGCTCAACCCTCTGCGGACCGCAGCAGCTTCCGGTGCTCCTTCAGCGTGCACTTATCCATCACGACCGCGAGGCCGGCCTGGCGCGCGCGCTCGGCCGCGGCTTCGTGCACCACACCCTCCTGCATCCAGATCACCTTCGCTCCGATGCGAATCGCCGACTCGACAATCTCCGGGACGAACTCCGGGCGGCGGAAGATGTCGACCATATCGACTTTCTCCGGAACGTCCTCCAGGCGCGCGTAGCTCTTCTCGCCCAGCACCTCCGTCACGAGCGGATTCACGGGAATGATGCGATAGCCCGCGCGTTGCAGATACGTCGCCACGCCGTTGCTCGCCCGCGCCGGACTGCCGGAGAGCCCGACCACGGCGATGGTCCGGCTCGTCTTGAGAATTTCAGGAATGTTCGCCATGGTTCATCTTGAGAAGCTTATGGAAGCGCTCGATCTCCCGCGGCGTCAGCGCGCGATAGCGGCCCGGCGGCAGATCCAGCTCCAGGAACCCGATCTTCACGCGCCGCAGTTTCTCCACCAGCCGCCCGAAATATTTGAACATCACGCGGATCTGGTTCTGCCGGCCTTCGGTGATCCGGACCTCATACCAGGGATTCACGCCGTGCTTGATCTGTTTCAGCTCGGCGGGAGACGTTTTGCGCCCGCCCAGCGGCACGCCCTCGCGGAACACGCGCTCCTGCGCTTCGCTCAGCGGACCGTTCACCTTCACCACGTAGGTCTTGGTGACGTGGCCGGCGGGCGCCGTCAGCCGGTGCGCAAACTCGCCGTCGTTGGTGAGCAGCAGCAGGCCCTCGCTGTGATAATCCAGCCGCCCGACCGGAAACACGCGCTCCTTGACCCCGCGCAGCAGGTGCATCACGGTTTCGCGCCCCTCCGGATCGCTGACCGTGGTGACGCAGCCCTTGGGCTTGTTCAGAGCGATGTAGGTTTGGCGTTTGGGAGCGCGCAACAGGCGGCCGTCCACCTTGATGTGATCGTGACCGATGTCCGCCTTGGAGCCGAGCTCGGTGACCGCCGCGCCGTTCACGGTGACGCGGCCCGCCACAATCAGCTCCTCGGCCTTGCGGCGGCTGGCGACGCCGGCCTGCGAGAGGATTTTCTGTAGCCGCTCCTCAGCCATTTTCCAGGGGCCCGGGCTCGGCATCAACGATCTCCATCCGGCCCAGCTCCTCGAACTCCTTGAGCGTCGGCAGCTCCGTCAGGTCTTTCAGTCCGAACTGCACCATGAACTCTTTGGTGGTCTTGTACAGGATCGGCTTGCCCACGACGTTCTTGCGCCCGGACGGAGCGATCAGCTTGCGGTCGATCAGAGTCTTGAGCACGCCGGCGCCCTGCACGCCGCGAATCTCATGACTTCGGGCGCCGTCACCGGCTGCTTGTAGGCGATCACCGCCAGCGTTTCGAGAGCTGCCAGCGACAGCTTGAGCGGAGGAGCCAGGTTTTTCACGAACGCCCGCACGGCTTCGTGGTGCTCGGCCTTGGTGGCCATCTTGTAGCCGCCGGCCACCTCGCGAATGCTCAGGCCGTGCGCGGGCTCGGCATACTCGGCGACCAGCTCGTCAAGAAGACGCTTGATCTTGTCGATCGGCTGCGCCAGCCCAGCCGAGATCTGCTGGAGCGTCAGCGGCTCGTCGGTCACGTAGACGATCGCTTCGAGGATCGCTTTCAGTCGTGCGTCTTCGCCGCCGGCGGGACGCTCCTCCCCCAGCCGCGCGACATCCATTTCATCCATGCGGGTCAATGATATCCTTCGTCGATCGCGGTCATCGCCTGCTCGGAGGCGAATGCCGTCTCGAATCCCTTCAAGCGTTTCAGTCCGATCTCGCCGAACGCGTCCTGCTGGGTCAGCCCGATCGCCTGGAGTTTCACCATCTCCAGCACCGCCAGCAGCAGGCAGATCATCGCGCGGCGGCTGCGCTGCCGCTCGAACAGTTCGCGCGCGGAGACGGTCTGGCCGCGCCCCTCGTTTTCGAAAATCTGGCGGAGGTAGCGGATCATCTCCGGGATGGAAACGTCCTCGCTGCCGACCTCGAACACCGGCCGGCTCCTGGCGCGCTCGAGCACGCTCTGGAACGTCTTCACCAGGTCGAAGAGCGTGACGGCAAGGCCGGGGTCCTCCTCGTCGGAGAGAAACTGTTCCATCTGCGGGTTCGACCACACCGCTTCCTCGATGACGCGCTTCTGGTGGAGCATCTCGGCCGCGCTCTTGAAACGCTCGTGCTCAAGCAGACGGTCCACCAGCTCCCGGCGCGGGTCTTGTTCCGGTTCGAGCTTGTCCAGCTCGGGATCGCGCGGCAGCAGCATCTTCGACTTGATGTGGATGAGCGTCGCCGCCATGTAGACGAACTCCGCGCTCAGCTCGATGTCCATCTCGACCGCCCGCTGCATGTAGTCCAGATACTGCGCCGTGATCCGCGCGATGGGGATGTCCTGGATGTTGATTTCCTGTTTGCGGATCAGGTCCAGCAGCAGATCGAGCGGCCCGTCGTACTGCTCGAGGTGGAAATTCAGCGGGGACGACACTTCTTTCTAGGATATCGGTAAACTGGAGACCATGGCTGGCGACAAAGCGAACGGGAGCGGCTACTCCAGGCTCGATCAATTGGAGATGCTGATGCAGGCGTTTCAGAACGGCCTGCACAGCCTGCTCGAATCGCAGGGCCGTCTGGTGGACTCGCAGGGTACGGTCACCGACCAGCTCGGCAAGCTCACCGGGACGCTCGGAAGCATCGTCGGCATCCTCGAAGACATCGCCACCGCCCAGCGGTATCTCCAGCAGGAGCTGGCGGACTTGAAGGATGTGGTTCGCGAGCTGAGAGAGGCCCAGAAGCTCACCGACGAGCGGCTGAACTCGCTGATCGAAATGGTGGAAGGCGTCGTGCGGCGACGGGCCGTGCAGTAGGCTGCCCTCCCGTGTCCGGTAGAATTGGTTCAGGCGCACCATGAGCATCGCCATCCATCCTGAGCTTGAAACGAGAATCCGAGCTGGAGCAGAGGCACGTGGCCTCACGGCCGAAGCCTACGTGGAGCGCCTTGTCCGCTTCGATCAAGAGGCCGAGGATGAGCTCCAGGCGCTAGCTCTTGAAGGACTCGCTTCCGGCGATCCGATGGAGGCCGGACCCGGTTTCTGGGAGGAGAGACACCGCCGATTGGATGAACGCGTGAGCAAGCCTGTGATCCGGTGAACGCCAGGTACCTCGTTCGCCCGAAGGCCCAGCAGGACCTGGACGACCAAGCCTACTATCTTGCCACGGAAGCCGGTCCGGTACTGCGCTAAATCTGCGTTGAGACAAAAAATGCCCCGTGGAACTCTCTCCCCGTTAGGCGCGCCACCGGGCTGCGGGCCTTCTTCGACGAGTGGGGCAGACCGAACTCTATTTCGTACCGTGGGGCATAGCGTCAGTTCGCTCGGGCGCAGCGCCACTTTCCAAATGAATCCATGAACATCCAGATAGTACCCTCGAAGGGACTTCCCGATGTAGAGCGAAGGATGTATTTAGCCGAGAAGATTGTCGTGCCCTTTGCAGCGCCCCTAACAACGTCCATCATTCCTCCCTGGCTGGTAGTAGGCGCACCAAACTGAAGCTGCTCGAGAGGACCCCCTTTTATCGAATCATCCTGTGAAGAATCGATACAGGTTTGGACCTCCGCCTGAGAAGGCGCACCGTTGGACTTCCCAGACGACGAAAGCGTGGAGCGCTTGCGGCCTGTGAAGGTCCACGTTCCATCTTCCTTTAGAAGGACAACGCGACCATCATCAGTCACGGCCTCAAGTGACGCTGCCTTCGAGCCGGGCTTGTTTTGGGGGGCAGCGTCAAGGGTGGAAAGGATCGTGACAATCAACAACACGGAGAGGGACAGTTTTCTAAACATGCGCACTCCTTCTCGCCGCGGCAAAGCTAAGGTTATCACGATCAGAAAGGCACTAACTTACTTCAAAGCCCTGTTCGTGCTGGTGCGGATGTAGCGGCTTCGGCGCATCGGGCGGGGGGCACGCCACTTTCGGGGTCGTAGCCTCGTTAACACCATAGCTCCTGCCGCTGCAACATGAGTCGATTGTAACTGTTCCTCGAAACACGGCGGGCGCTCTAAGCCAGCTGCAACCGTTTCAGCTTTATGTGGTCGCGGCGGACTTGAGCGAGGTCGTACTGGGCCTGTTGCACAAGCCAGCCTTGCTCGGTGCCGCCAAAAACCTTGGCCAGTCTCACGGCCATTTCCGGGGATATTCCGCGCTTCTCGTTCACGAGCTCCGAAAGCGTGTTGCGCGTCACTCCAAGGGCAGCGGCGGCATCCGTGATGCTCAAGCCCGAAGGCTCAATGCATTCCTGCAACACGACAAGGCCGGGGTGCGGCGGGTTTTTCATGGTCATCGGCTGATTCCTTTCAGTGGTAATCGACATAATCAACATCCTCCGCGCCGTCGTCAAAGCGGAAAATCACGCGCCAGTTGGCCCGGACAGTCACAGCCCAGAAGCCTTTCATCTGACCTCTGAGCGGATGCAACCGGAACCCCGGTACGTCCATATGGGCAACGGTTGGGGCGGCGTGAAGCGTCGCCAGAATATTCCGCAGTTTGCTAATATGTTCCGAGTTTACGCCGCTCGGGTCGCCCTGTTCAAAAAGCCGTTTCAGTCCCTTGTGGCAAATTGTCCGTATCATCCCATACCGTAAGCTGACACGTGGCGCAGGTCAAGAACAATTGTAGCAGTTTTGGCCATTTTCCCTTCGCTGGCATCCGTAAGGCGTAAGCCGAACGGGCGGCCGTGCCTGAACAGGCGCGAGGGGCTCGAATGACCTGCGACAGCGGCGCCGCTCTACACGCGATTACGGACGCGTCCGTGGCCCCTGCGCATCGGCGGCGGCGCCCGTGAAAACCAGCTTCACGTCCACCGTCCTCGAGCGTTCATTGACCTCGGTCTCGGCGCGCGTCTTGCCGAGGTTGTCAAACAGATCCTGGGCGCGGATGTCTTTGAGGAAGGCGTCGGGATACGCGGGATCGAAGGGCCTTCCTACCGGGATCGCCCAAATCTTGCGGATCGCCGGCTCGCTCATGATGTCGAGGCCGGCGATCTCCAGCTTGCCGAGCGTGAACTGCGCTCCCGGCTCCATCGTCACCAGCAGATCGACGGTGTGCTCCTGGTCGTGAAGGTCGCGGGCGACGCGCGCGGCCACGCGCAGGTATCCGTCGTGGCGGTAGCGCTGGTAGATGCGCTCCAGGCCGGCCTTGATTTCGTCGAAGTTGGCGATGTCGTTCTTTTTCCACTTGGCCAGGTCCTGAAGCTCCGCGGCCCGGTCCGGGCTGACGCCGGCGAACTCGACCGCGCCCAGGTTGTAGGATTCGCCCTCGGTCACCGCCACCGTGACCACCACGCCATCGACGTTTTTCGCCGGTTCCGTGGCGACCGTCGGGAACGCGACTCGAATGCGCCCGCGCGCCTCGTAGAGCGGGCGGATGCTCGCGTCGAGCAGCACGCGCAGGCCGGTTTCGCTGTACGGCACGCCGATCGCGACCCCGGAAAGCGTGTTCATCAGCAGCGAGGAGGGGAGCACGTCGTTCCCGGTGAAACGAACTTCGGCGATGTTCGGCCGCGACGCCGGCGGCCGGAAGACGATGGTGAGCTGGCCGGGAATTTCAGCGCTCAGCTTGCCCGTGACCTCCACCTGGCCGTTCAGGAATTGCCGCGCAGCCTTTTCGTAACGCTCCAGCGCTTCACGGGTCGCCGGGATCTGGTCGCCCAGCAGAGGCTCCTGCTGGCGCAGCGCCTCGCGCAAGGCGTCGTCGGACGCAGGCAGATCCTCGAAACGGTAGGGGTAGAGCTGGGAAACCTCCACCACCTGAAACACGCCGTCATAGCCCATGTTGTCCGGGCTAGGCTTGAACTCGTATCCAACGCTTTCAAACGCGCCCGAGGCCAGCAGGCGGTTTCGCGCTCCGTCGAAATCGGCTTTCGCCACCGGCTGGCCGATCTTCAAACCCGCAAGAGCCACAATCTTTTCCGTGGGAATCCGTTGCGCGCCGTCGATGCGCAGTGTCGCGAGCGGGAAGACCTGTTGCGCGGGCGCCTTCGCGGCCGCCGCCACAAGCAACACCGCGACAAAACACCTCATGCTTAATTCTACGCGGCTACGGTTGTTCCGGTTTCTTGTCGACGCGGTACAGGAACGTCGGCGAATCCTTCAACGTGTAGTCGGAAGGCGCCTGGAACAACGACGGGAGCGGCTCGGCGCGGCTCAAGTTCGTCATCCGGTATTCGGTGTCGCCCATGCGCGGGTCGCTGTGAGTGGAGAGCACGGTCACCTTCAGCTCCGGCGAATACCAGCGCTCGGAGACGATCTGGATGGGTTGCTCATTGCCCACCTGCCCTGGCGGAATCGTCACAGTGGTTCGGGTGCCCTCGGCCAGGAGACCCTCGATGCTCTTCGTGCCGAGCTGTTCCATTTTCGGCGCCGGATTCTCGCCGGGATTGGCGTCGGAGTTGGCCCGGTAGATCATCAACTGCGGCGCCCCGATGACGGTCGGAATCATCCCTCCGGCCACGCCCATCGGAGGCGGCATCAGCACGTCGCCCGCGGGCGGCCTGGGCAGAGCTTTCGAAAACGGCGGCGGCGCCGGCATCTTCATCGCCGTCCGCGTTTTCGTATCCAGAGTAAGGTTGGTTCCGGCCACGGGATCCGAGATGAAAACGGTCTGCACCGGCTCGCCGTTGTTGCCGAGGTTGCCGAGCGACAGCTCCCTGCGCTCGCGGCCTTCACTATCGCGGTAGATCATCGAAGACGAGTTCCGCACGATACGGTTTCCGTCCACCAGCGTCTGCGTGGTTTGCGTCACGGCCTGGGCGGAGTACGGCGCATTCTTCACAGGGCTGCCCCCGGCGAGTTCTCCGGCCACGAACTCCATGGTCGAGATTCCGGCGGTGCCGGCCTTCACACCGAAGCGCTGTTCCACGACGATGTTCGGCGTGTCTTGCGCCGCCAGCGCGCCCGCGGCGGCAAGCGCCAGCGTCATGTTCATGATGATCTTCATATGTATCTCTCCTATTATTGTGACCTATTTATTGAACCCTGACGAAACGGATGGCCCGCGCCAGGCCCTCTTCGCCGATCAGCAGGTCGGCCTCAACCGGATCGGCCAGGCGATCCTCCCGGACCGGCAGGCCGACGCTCAGCATGGTCTCCGCGGGCACCCTGACGCGCACCAGCTCGCCGCGCCCGAACTCCGGCGCAACGTCGAGCAGCGGGAAAAATTCCGTGACCAGTTCGTGAGGGCGGGGAGCAGGCCTTCGCACCGCCCTGTTAACCACGGGGGCTGGTTCGACCTGCGGCGCCTGCCGCACGGGAGACGCGACTGTTGCGATCGCAGGCGCGACTTGCTGGCGTTGGTGCCGAAAGTGGTATGCGGTGGTCGCAGCCATCACCGCGACCGTCGCGAAAAACGCCGCCCCGCCGAGCTTCCGCGCCAGCATCGCCCGCGCCCGATTCAGCCGCGAGCGGACGGTTCCCACCGGACACTCCAGCGCCTCGGCCGCATCCTGATAACTCAGGTTCTGGAGGTCGCACAGCACCACCGCCTCGCGATAGGTCGCCGGCAGGCTCGATACGGCGCGCCGCACCTGCTCGATCGTCTCGCGCCGGGTGAGATCCTCGAGCGGATCGTCGCCGCCCGCGAACTCCTCGATCTCCATTTCGGCAGTCCGGTCCTTCTCCATCCGCCTGCGCAGCAGATTCCTGGCGATGCCGTAGAGGAACGACGCCAGCGTTCCCCGCTCCGGGTCGAACCGCCGCCCGTGCGCGATCAGGCTCAGGAACACCTCCTGGGTCACGTCCTCGGCCAGCATGACGCTGCCGCTCATCTGCAAAGCGAACCGGAACACGGCCGCTTGGCGCCGGCGATACAGCGCGGTGAAGGCGCCCTCGTCGCCGTCCAGCATCCGCCCGAGCAGGGCTTGATCGCTCATTGTCATGGGTATCATTAACTCTGACGGCCGCTTGCGGCTTCTGTTAGGAATTCGCGCGACGGGCGCGATTGGTTCCACAAAGATCTATGCCAGAAGGTAGCAAATCAGTTTCGCGGCGCCGAAGGCCCAGAATTATTTTACGATTGAAGTCGGCATCCGCCTGAAAACGGGGCCTCATCACCGAGGACTGGGAGTGGATTCTCGCGCCGCATCCAGCTTCGCGTACAGCCGGGGATGTTTGCGGCGCGACTCGTCGCGTAGCCGGGAGAATTCGGCTTTGCCCTTTCGAAGATACGAATCGATGCTCTCACGGTGGGCGACGTAAGCGAGGGCTCCGTAAACCTGCTCCAGGCTGAGGGCTGGGAAAAACTCTGCAATACCGTCGGGGGACTCGCCGCGTAAGAAGGCGTAAACGACCGAGTCCAGGGAAACGCGCGTCCCCTGGACATAATATCCGCCGTTCCGTTGCTCGACGTACTCATTCAGCATCGCGGTTTGTCGTATTCAGTATAACTTCCCCCGAGGAGACATCTCGAGGGGTGCTAAAACGGAATATCGTCGTCAGTGATCTTGACCGACTCCGCGGGCCGAACACTGCCCACTGCTTGGACCTTCGGCGCAGAGGCCTGTGACCAGTTTGTCTGATAGTCTGGGCCTTTGGAATCGGGTTCAGCGCCGGGCTTCGACACCTGAATCGTCAGTGGAATCGGGAAATCCACGCCGATTATCACAGCTTGGCCGGGAGCCAGAGTAGGCAAGAATGCTGCAGCGGAGCGGTCAATCTCACCCGAGGCTCTTTCTACTACTTCACGGTCGCGGTCGTTTATCAGCCGGTGGACGATCAGCGTTCCCATCTGGCTCAGAACGGCGTCTGGAATATCGCGAGGGCGCTGCGTGGCGATGCAGATATTAAGGGAGTACTTCCGGCCTTCCTTGGCGATCAGGTCGAAGGAATCAAGCGGATATCGGTTCGCCTCGTCGCCCAGGGACTTGTCCAGGAACTGGTGAGCCTCATCGAGGAACACGAGGAGCGGGGAGTCCTTCAGCTTGTGGTCCCGTGCCAGGTTTAGCAGAAGCCTCCCAATCGCGTTGGCTACAACCTCGCGAGTGCTGTGCGCGAACGAAAGGTACTTCAGGGAGATCCGCAGTATCCGATGATCGTTCCCAAAAATGAACTCGTTGATGACGTCGGACACCGGTGTCATCAGCGCAGGCCTGAGGACAGGAGCCAGCTCTGGGGAACTCAGCATGTCTTCCAAACGCGTGATGAGCGTGATGCAGAAACCCTTCTCGTTTTCTTGATATGCGCCCCATTTCTGATGATCGGGTGCGCCCTGGGTACCGCCAGACGGCCAAACGCACTCTTCAAGAATCTGCTCTGGCAGTTTGCTCACATCAAAATCGGCGTGAGGGTGTTCGAGCTTCTTGGCGTGTTTCTGCTGCGCATCCAATATCGGCTTCTTTAACCGCTGTACCTTCAGGCACAATCCCGACGATGCCAAGCTCGGCTCAAGCTTCACCAGCCTCAGGCTCTTCATCGCCTGTCGGAGCTTGGGGGCCTGGCTTTGGATGCTCGGTTTGAAAAGTGCAAACAAGTCGTTCTCGGTCAGTTGGTTGTGCGGGAAACACAGTTCTTCCGAGCTTGCTGGGACCGGCGGGCCACCGCCGATGTGCACGTGCCTGATGGAACCACTCAGGGTGTGAAACTCCCCGGTCGCATCCAGCACGATCAGCTTCGAACTGAATCTGCTTGCCTGTTCAATGAGGCGAGCAACAGTCCAACTCTTGCCCCCACCAGTCGCACCCAACACGGCGCAGTGCCGTCCAAATAGGCGCTCCGGCGTTAGCTGGACGGGAGTGGCCTCGGCTGAAGGCAACGATCCCAGATCGAGAGAGATCGGTGTGGCCTCAGAGCCGGTTCTACTGGTAGCTTCCGCGATCCATTGGACGAAGGAACTGTGAGCGGAATAGATGCGGCTCCCAAGGCGCGGGTAACGCGAGATTCCCCCAGTGACCTGACCATTGTGCAGAGCAACCGTGGACAGCAGTTGCACGGTGCCAACTGGATGAGCGTCTCGTGTTCTACCAAGTTCCGGTTCTACGCTCAATCGTTCTTTCTCGGGAAGCCGGATGCCCACAATTCTGCCGAAGACCGCTGAGTCGCCGACCTCGATCACTACGAAGTCTCCGATCTCGCCTCGCCCTTGCCGCTGCCCGTGGTGCCACTGGGCCTCTGGCGAGGCTGCGTGCGGCAGGTTTGTTTTCGCTGAGGTTGGGCCGACCTCTGTCACCGTACCAATAAGAAGCTGCGGGTCGAAGGGGTAGAGGGGCAGTGCGTACATCAGTTGATGCCCAACTTCCTTATGCGAGTTCGGTGTTGCTCCTCCTCCGTTGCCGCCACGAGATCAGGAAGTAGCGGGACAAAATCCTCAAACTTCGCGGATAAGAACGAGAGACGGAGGTCGCCAGAGTCAATCAACGACCTGAGCTCGACCAACGGTTGCTTTGAGGCTGGGATATCGGAGACGTCCGGGTCAACCACGATAGCTTTCAATCCCACGTTCGAACGCAAGGCGGAGGTGATCGGCTGGTTGATGTGCTGATCGTTGAACCCAAAGCCGATGATTAGCAGACCCGTGTTCGGCTGACGAAGCGCGATCTGCAAACGCGACATCATTTCGAGGAAAGGCTGATTGTAGGAAAGCTCGAACTTGCTGTGTCGCGGATAGATGATGAGTGGCGTTTTCGGTTCTCGTCCGCGTCGGACTGCGTTACCATCGCTCTCCCAATCGACTGAGCCGTGAATCTTGTAGAGGTGGAAGACGTTGGGGATGTAATCGGGCGCTTCCCGCTCTTCATCTCTCCGTACGAGGTCGTAGCTGAAATGCGTGCCATCAAACTCTTGCGGATGCGTATGAGAGAACCCGTCGAGAACGACGAAGCGGGTTCTGCTTGCTGCTGCCTCGAAGCAGAGATCGTAATTGGTGGTGAACAGTCTCATGCGCGGTAACCGTGTTGAACGACGGGCGACCTTGCGGAGGAATCCCTCGTGCACGTCGAGCTTCACGCTGGGTGTTATGAACCGGCAGCGCGAAACGATGACCTGCTCGGCCTTCGCGATAAACTCAGCAACGATCTCGTCAGGGCTGAGTTGCTGGTGAAGTTGGCAAAGTGATAGTAACTGCTCGATATTCTCACCTTGGTTCTTGACGGAATATCCGGTCTTCTTGATGACCGGGTCGAATTGCTCCAGCCTAGCCGCTTCGGACCATAGGGTCGCCATGCTGGGAGCGAGTGTTTGACCCTGACCGTCCTTCAGACACATCGAAGCACCGAGACCACACAGCACGACAAGATTCTGGGAAAGCAATATGTCCAGGGCAACGCGCTCGAATTTAGCAAATGGTTGATCAGGGTCGTCAGATCGCTCAATATCGAGCCATTCCTTTCCAGTCTGGGCCGACAGAAGCCTGACGGCGCAGGGAGCGGCCATCTTGACTTCTCCTACTCCTGCTGCCGCTTTTTCTGTCGTTGGCTTGTTCATCGCTACCGACTCAACGGTGTACCTTCTAGCACGTCGTAGTTGTGTCACACAACCAGTCTGTACCCTTCAATATAAGGCTGACAGCGTCCCCTCGGGGCCGGTTGTCGGCTCTTCTCCGTGATAACGGCGCCCAATTTCTTGGCTGAACTAACCTGGCGGCGGCCGCTGCTCTCAAGGTTGCGGTCGTCTCTTGCTCCTCGTAGGTCAACGTACAAGTAAGGATAGTATCCAATCCGCTTGCCGCCGCCGGACCGAATAGTTCCAGAGAGTTCATTCCAGAAGGTGATCTAACAGCAGAGTCTGGAAAGCCGCCACTCGCTCAAAAACCGGATCATTCGTGACCAGACCAGTCGCCTGGGCGTGGACCGCGGTGGCGGCTTGCAGTGCATCCGGGGTGCGCAGCCGATAGGTGGCGCGAATGCTGGCGGCGATATCCGCTACTTCGAGGTCCGGGGCTATCCAATCGAGATTGGGATACGTGGCCAGGAGCGCGTAAATTTCGTTGACTCGCTGCTCTTCGGAATCGCGATATGGTTGCACAAGCAACTCCGTCATGGTGATCGTGGATGTCACCGCGGCATGGTCCGGCCGTTCCAGCCAGGCGAACACAGGATCGGTGAGGCCCACATATCGAGGATTGGCTTCCAGTTGGTAGACGAAAACACTGGTGTCCAGCGCGATCCGGCGATGACGCCTGAGAAAGGCGTGCAGACGCGTCAGCCCCAACTTTTCCGTTCCTTTTGAAGGTAGCCGGCGGGGTAGGCGCCGAAACTCAGGCCACGAATCGCGGCGTGCTGGCTCTTGGGCTTTTGAAGGACGATGACTCTATCTCCACGCACGACGACAAGGAGCTTGTCACCAGCCTTCACGCGCAAGGCTTCGCGAGCTTCCCGGGGGATCACAATCTGGTTCTTCGCGGAAAGAGTCGCCTGGGACATCGCTTTACATTTTAGCAACAAGTAAAGCATCGTTTCCCTGCTACACTGAAAAATAAATGCCATATGACGTGATCGTCATCGGGAGCGGTCCCGGTGGCTACTCGGCGGCCGTTCGCGCGGGTCAGTACGGTTTGAAAACTGCAATCGTTGAAAAAGATCCCCGGCTAGGCGGCTGCTGCCTGCTGGTCGGATGCATTCCCACCAAGGCTCTGCTTCACACGGCGGAGGTGTGGCAGCGCTTCCTACACCCGGCCGAAGACGGCATCCATTGCGACAACGCGCGACTCGATTATCCGCTGGTGATCGACCGCAAGAACAAGATCGTCTCCAAGCACTCCAAGGGCGTCGAGTTCCTGATGAAGAAGAACAAGGCCGACTGGATCAAGGGCTACGCGCGCCTGGCCGGCCCCGGGAAGGTCGAGGTCACCGCGCCGGAGGGAGGCACGCAGATCCTGGAGACGCGCAACGTCCTGCTCGCGACCGGCTCGGAAGCGCGGATGCTGCCGGGCTTGCAGCCGGACGCGAGACGCATCCTGACCAACGTCGAGATCCTCGATCTGACCGAAGTCCCGCAGTCGATGATCATCATCGGGGCCGGAGCCGTGGGCACCGAGTTCGCCTCCTGCTTCCATCGTTTCGGCACGAAAGTGACGCTGCTCGAGATGCTGCCGCGTATCGTGCCGGCCGAGGACGAAGAAGTTTCGAAGGAACTCGAGCGCCTGTTCAAGAAGAGCGGCATTCGCGTCGAAACCGGAGTGCGCGCCGAAAACATCGAGAAAACCGGCGCTGGCGTCCGGCTCTCCGTCACGTTTCCCAACGGCAAGCAGGAACAACTGGAAGCCGAGACTCTGCTGGTCGCCGTGGGACGCAAGCCCAACACGGAGGGCATCGGTCTCGAGGGAACGCGCGTCGAGCTGGACCGCGGATTCATCAAAGTGGACCCCTACCAGCGCACCGGCGAGCCGGGCGTTTACGCGATCGGCGACATCGTCGCGGGCACGCCGCAACTGGCGCACGTGGCGACGGCGGAAGGCATGGTGGCCGTCGCGCACATGGCCGGTAAGCCGGCGACTCCAGTGAACAAAAATCGCATTCCCGGAGCCACCTACACCGAGCCCGGCATCGGCAGCGTCGGTCTGACCGAAGCGCAGGCGCGCGCGCAAGGTTACAAAGTCAAGATCGGGAAGTTTCCGTTTCTGGCGAACAGCAAAGCCAGCATCGTGGGCCACCACGACGGCTTCGTCAAGATCGTCGCCGACGAATCCCTCGGCGAGATTCTCGGCGTGCACATCATCGGCCATCAGGGCTACGAGTTGATCGCGGAAGGCGTGCTGGCGATGGAGGCCGAGGCCACCGTCGAAACCCTCATGCACACCATCCACGCGCATCCAACCCTCTATGAGGCTGTGGGCGAGGCGTTCAACGCCGTCTACGGGCAGGCGATCAATGTCTAGCTGCGCCGCCGTCCTGTCCCTCTGCGAGATGCGCGACCTCGGCCGCATCGGCTATTCGGAAGCATTGGAGATGCAGCTCGATCTCGTCGCCCAGCGCAAGCGGGGCGAGATTCCGGATCAACTTCTGATCGCCCAGCATCCCCACGTCGTCACCATGGGACGCAACGGACATGACGAGCATCTGCTCGCCGACCCCGATCTGCTCGCGCGCGCCGGCGTCGAGTTTCACCACGCCAACCGTGGCGGCGATGTCACCTATCACGGTCCCGGGCAAATCGTCGGCTACCCGATCCTCGATTTGCGAGAATGGAAGCGCGACGTGGTGGCTTACGTGCGCGCGCTGGAGCAGGTGGTGATCGACGCCCTGGCCGGATTCGGAATGGAAGCGGGCCGCCTCACGGGCGCCACGGGCGTGTGGACGCCGGAGGGCAAGATCGCCGCGATCGGGGTGCACATCAGCCGGTGGGTCACCTCGCACGGCTTCGCCCTGAACGTCGACACGGACTTGAGTTATTTCCGCTACATCGTGCCGTGCGGTTTGGCGAAACCGGTGACCTCGATGCGGGCGCTCGGCTGCCAGGCCGGCCGCGGCCAGGTGATCGCCGCACTGGCGGGCAGCTTCGCCCGCGTTTTTGACCGGGAGATGAAGATTTTATGATCGACGTCATCATGCCCCAGATGGGGGAGAGCATCGTGGAAGGGACGCTGACGAAGTGGCTGAAGAGGGCCGGCGATCACGTGGACCTCGATGAGCCGCTGTTTGAGATCTCCACCGACAAGGTCGATACCGAGATTCCCTCGCCGGCCGAGGGCACGCTCGCCGAGATCATCGTCGAGGAAGGCAAGACCGTCGGCATCAATACGGTGGTAGCCCGTATCAGCAATGGCGCCGGCGGCGCGGCAGCCGCGCCCATGCCTGCACCCGAGCCCGCGCCCCCACGCGCGGAGCCGCACGCTCCGGTCGCGACGGTGGTCGAAGAGACCGCCGGTCCGCTCTCGCCACTGGTGCGCAAAATGGCGCGCGAAAACAACATCGACCTGAGCAAGGTGAAAGGCACCGGAGCGGGTGGCCGGATCACCAAACAGGACCTCGAAGCCTACTTGTCCCAACCGGCTTCGCGCTCCGCGCCGCAGCCCTCGGCCGCGGTCGCCACTATTCCCACGCCGGTTCAGGTTCCGCCTCCTCCGGTGCGCGACGCTCCCGCGCCGATGCGCGGCGAAGCGCCCTCGGCCCGGGTGGAGCCGATGAGCATCATGCGGCAGAAGATCGCCGAGCACATGGTGTTCAGCAAGCACACCTCCGCGCACGTGACCACGGTCCACAAGTGTGACATGACGCGCATCGCCAAGCTGCGCGCGCGTCTGAAGGACGATTTCCAAGCCCGCTACGGCTACGGGCTGACCTACCTGCCGTTCGTGATCCGCGCGGCCTGCACGGCGCTCGAGCAGTACCCCCTTGTGAACTCCTCCATCGACGGAACTAATATCGTTTTCCACCGCGACATCAACGTCGGCATCGCGGTGGCGCTCGAAAACGGGCTGATCGTGCCGGTGATCCGCAACGCCGACGAGAAGAACGTGGTGGGCTTGCAGCGCTCGCTGGTCGATCTGGCTTCGCGCGCCCGCTCCCGCCAGTTGCGTCCGGAGGAGGTGCAGGGCGGCACATTCTCGATCACCAACTTCGGCAGCTTCGGCAGCCTGTTCGCCACGCCGGTGATCAACCAGCCGCAGGTGGCGATCCTCGGTGTGGGCGCGGTGGTGAAGGAGCCGGTGGTGGTGGATGACGCCATCGCCATCCGCTCGACAGCCTATCTCGCGCTGACGTTCGATCACCGCCTGATCGACGGCGCATTGGGCGATCAGTTCACCGTCAAGGTGAAGTCGATCCTCGAAAGCTGGAGCGAGGAAATTCTGTAACGCCGATCCGGTAGCGCCGGCGGTCTTGCCGCCCCGAAACCCTGACGAGTTAGATGAAGAGGCTCGCCGATACCTTGAAAAACTCGGCAAGCTGTTTGGCATGCACTTTACTGATGGCGCGCTTCGCGTTGATGACGTCGGATACGTAGCCTCTGGATTTAAAAATCGGAAGAAGGTCGGCTTGCTTCAAACCTCGTTGTTCCATCAGGTACACCAACATTTCGTGAGGACTCGGGTCGGGCAGCGGATGATGCTCCGCTTCGTAGTCCTTGATAAGACGAACCATCAGGTCAAGGGCGGCGTTCCCCCGGGTTACTATACTGCGTTCGCGGTCCTGCGGGACAGCAAGCTCGACCTGGAAGACCCGGCAGTGCGCAAGCAGATCGAGAGTTACGGCAAGTCCGTCCAACTCGACTCCGGCAAGGCGGAGGTTCTCGAACTGTCTCTGGTGCCCGAGGACTAAACAAGCCCCGACTGCCGCCCCGACATCTTACGGCTGCTTCTTCACCGGAGCCGGCACGGGCGTTGCGGCGGGCTTGGGAGCGGCAGTCGCGGGCGCTGCGGCGGGCTTGGCCGGAGCGGGAGCCGGCGCGCTCGCCGACGCCTTGTCATACAGCTCGATGATGTCCTTGGTGATGTCAATGGCGTTCGAGGCGTAGAGCACCGGCGTCTGCGGGTTGCTCACGTCCAGGATCACCGAATACCCGTTGGCGGCGGCGTACTTGTCGATCACCTGCATCATCTTCTGGCCCAGGTCGTCGAGCAGCTTGCGCTGTTCCTGGTCGTACTCGGCCTGCGCGTCTTCCATGTCGCGGTTGAAGCTCTTGGTCTTCTGGTCGATGTTGCGCATCAGGTCTGCCTTGGCGGCTTCGGCCATGGCGTTGCCGCCGCGCTGGAGCTTGTCCTGGAGGTCCTTGACCTCGGCCTGTTTCCGGTCGAGGTCCTTCTTCCTGGGCCCCAGCTTGGTCTCGAGCTCGGCGGCGGCCTTCTGGCCGTCCTTGGTGCTGACGATGGCGCTCTGAATCTGGATCACGCCCACTTTGGTCGGGGGCTGCGTCTGCGCGAGGCAAGTGCCGGCCGCCGCCACCGCCAGCAAGGGCAACGCAAGTGGATATGTTTTCACGACGAAACTCCTCCAGACTGATTGCCTATATCGTAGCACTCACCCACTCGCTGACGCTCGTGGCTCTGTGTCGACACCGAACCGCGAACGCCAGTGAGCGGGTCCCGACCTAGAACGTGCGCCCGACGGTAAAGCGGAACGTGGAACGCTTCTCAAAGAACGGCGACAACTGCCCGAACTGGGCGACGGAATTGATGAACGTCGCCTGGTTGGGGAAATAGCTGCGGTCCACCACGATGGGCGGCTGCAAGTATTGCTCCACAATCCACGGATTGTACGCCCAATAGATGCGGAACGGGGCGTTCACCACCGGCATCAGCACCTGAAGCTCCAGACCGGTGGAGCCGCGGATCTTCTGCGTCCCCGCGGCGACCACCGCACGGCCCGGGAAGGACGCCTCCGGAAACTGCGTGTTCAGTTGCGTGACCCGGTCCGGGTTCAGTTGCAACTGGCTGCTTTGCACCAGGCGGTCGAAGCCGGCGTCGAAAAACGCCGCCAGCGTCACCGGTCCGAAGATCGGGATGCGGTATTCGAAATTGGTCACCACCGAAGCGTCGCCGCCCGGGAACACCAGCTGATACACCGGGATGGTCTGCTGCACGTTGGTGAAGGTGGCATAGCCGTTGGCATCGATGGTCCGCTGCTGGCGCGGGGTGCCGTCGTTGTTGAGCACGTTCACCGCGGCCTGCGTGGGAACGTAGGCGATGGGGCTGATGCCCCAGATCTCGAACCCGCGGATGTCGTTCTCGCCGCCCATGTAGAAGCGGTTAAACGGCGGCGCCACCTTCCCGCCGTAGCCGGTCACGAACCTGCCGAGCGCGTGCATGCCGATCACGTGGCCCCTCTTGAAGCCGCCGCGGAAGTACTTGGCGTCGATCACCGGCTCGATCTGGTTCACGTTTCCGCCCAGCACGGAGCCGGCAAACTGCAGCGACATCGACAAGGACTTGCCGGCGGTCGGCGTGATGGGGTGGTTCACGGAGTTGTAGGTAAAGCTGGGAGTGATGGTCGAGGAGCGGATGCCCTGTAGTTGGTTGGGCCCGTTGATCTGCAGAAAATTGATGTAGTCGTAATACTGCGTCGCCGCGTTGGTTAGCGTCGTTACGTTCTGGACCGTGTAGCCGTAACTTAAGGCCAAGCGCGCGAAACTCCGTTTCAGCGGGTAGCTGGCGAACACCGTGAACCCGCGCGAATTGGAGTTGTAATTGAGCAGGTTATTCGTGCCGAGCTGCTGGTACAACGGGATCAGGTTGGTTCCCGACAGAATGGAGGCT
>JBGPLI010000058.1:0-26161 GCA_041486445.1 Bryobacteraceae bacterium | reverse complement strand
CGCTCTCGACGTTCGCGTCCGGATCGTGGCTCGAGATCAAGGGCTCGAATCTGGCGCTGACCACGCGGCAATGGGGCGGGAGCGATTTTCAGGGAGCCAACGCGCCCACCAGCCTGGACGGCACCATCGTCCAGATCAACGGCCTTCGCGGGTACGTCCAGTACATCAGCTCCGGGCAAGTCAACGTGCAGGCGCCGGCCGATTTCGCCACCGGTCCGGTCTCCGTCACGGTCACCAACTGCATCGGAACCAGCGCGCCGGTCATGGTGACGAAAGCGGCGGTGGCGGGAGGACTGTTGGCTCCGGCAAGCTTCAACGCCGGTGGAAAACAGTATCTCGCCGCGCTGTTTCCCGACGGAACATTCGCGGGCGATCCGGCCCTCATCAGCGGAACGCTCCGCCCGGCAAAACCAGGCGATACGCTGACCGTTTACGGAATCGGCTTCGGCGACGTCACGCCCGCAACCCCGCCCGGCATCGTGGTGAGCCAGACCAACACCCTCGCCAACCTCACTGTCGCGTTCGGTCAGACCCCTGCGATGACCACCTCTGCGGGTCTGGCGGTGAACTATATCGGACTGTACCAGCTCAACCTCGTCGTGCCCAACATGCCCGATGGAGACTATCAGATCAACGTCTCGGTAAATGGCGTGCCGGGAGCCCAAGTGCTATTCTTGACAGTTCACAAATAGGAGGAGGAGTGGGATGCTATCGAAATCCCTTCTGGCGGTACTCGTTTTTTGTGTCGGCGTCTTCGCGCAGACGCCGACAGTCGCCGGCGTGATCAACACATTCTCGGCCGGCCCGGAGCTCTGCCCCGGCGTGCTTGCGAGCATTTTCGGCATGAACTTAGGGACGAGCGCATCGCCCCCGACCGTCATGGTGGGAGGCAAACCGGGCTTTGTCATTTCTGCGTCTCCGGGACAAGTCGTCGCGCAAATCCCCACCGAGGTTTCCGCTGGGCCCACGACGCTTACGGTGACGGCCGGTGGCGCGACCTCCGCGCCGTTCAATATCACGCTCGCGGCCTATGCTCCGGCAATCAACGCAATAGGGGGCACTGGAACAGGTCTTGCCGTGGTCATGACAGGCAAGCAGACGTTGGTCACCAGCGCCGCTCCGGCCAGCCCCGGTGATACGCTGGTGACCTTTGCCACCGGCTTGGGGCCGACGAATCCCCCCACGCCCACCGGTCCTGCGAAGATGAACACTCCAACCGCCACGACGGTGACGCTTACTATAGGGGGTGTCCCTGCACAAATCCCTTTCGCCGGCGTGTTGAACGGATCTGCCGGCTACCAGATCAACTTCACTGTCCCGGCAGGCCTGCAAGGCAGCCAGCCGATGGTTCTCACCATCGGTGGCGTCAGCAGCAAGGCCGTGCTGAATCTTCCCTTGTTCGGGATCACCTCGATTGTCAACAACGCCTCGCAAGCTTCCGACGGCACCGCGGTCCCAGGTTCATTCGTCACGATCAAGGCCAACGGCCTCGGCTCAACCGACCAAATTACTGGTTTCCCGGCCACGAAATTTCAAGGCGTGCAAGTCACCTTCAACGGGATCCCCGCGCCGATGTTTCACCTGATCGCGGCGCCCCCGGCCGGCGCGACGCCTCTGGCTCAGGCATTGTTCCAACAGCAGCTCGATCTGCTAGTCCCCAACGAGCTGTCCACATCCGGAACGGTCAATGTGCAACTCACCACGCCCACGACGCTGAACCCGAACTACTCGCTGAAGATGGCTCCCGCCGTTCCCGGCATATACCGCATCGCCGATCCGTCGGTCAAGACTCGGTTCAACGTGATCGCGCAGTTCAACAATACGGTGTGGCTGGCTATGCCGGCCTCGATGGCTGCGGGTCTCCAACTCCCCGGCAACTGCTCGAACTCCAACATCAGCCCCCTGTCGCTCTGCGGACAGCCCGCAACCATCGGCGACTACCTGGTCCTTTACGCCACCGGCTTGGGGATCACGACGCCTAACGGCGATCCCAACGGCACGCCTCTTGCTACTGGCGTGTTTCCTCCCGCCGATGGAAGTGTGCTCTATGAAACTCCCACCAAACCCACGGTGACCATCGGAGGCGTTCCTGTGAACGTCCTGTATTCCGGACTCCCGCCCGGCATCGCTGGCGAGTATCAGATTGTGTTCCAGGTGCCGAGCGGCGTCCCCAGCGGCGACGACGTTCCGGTGGTCGTGACCATGGGCGCCCTCAGCGACACGGCGACCATTTCTATCCAGCCGCGCTAGGGTAGGCCACACGACGCCTGCAAAGCCGCGACCTTCCTGCATTTTGCGTACTCGTAAATACCGCCGCCGAGGAAGCCGTACATACAGCCGATTGTGAAGGGAATGTAAAACACAAAGATCAGGGGAACGGGGGGGAGCAGGCGGCTGAGCGGACTCTTTCCCAGGGCACGGCCGCGGCGTAGCCACCAATTCCACACTACGGGGATTCCCCAATACATCGACCAGGCGGAGTACACATTGCCGAGCCACCCCAGGCAAAAGAATAACCAGAGGGCGAGGCCGGCAGACTGCCTGTTTGGCGCAGTGGTAGCCGCGAAAATCGCAAAGGCGATTCCCAAGAGCAACAGGCCGACGACCACCCGGCGTGACCAGAGAATCCTCCGCTTCGCACTCTCGATCGCAAGCGCCAGACAAGCCGTGCAGAGCCATTCTCGCGCAACATACACCAGATGCTCTCCGGAGCCGGCCTTGCCACAACGCGAGCAGGCTTCGATTCCCCTGGACGGTTCAATATACACCGGCCACCATCCTCTTGATCCCGCAATTGGGAATAACCCTCCTGGCTATTTCGCCACTTCGCGCGCCTTGGCCAAGTCCGCCGCGCTGCCGGCCGCATCGCCCGCCGCTTTCCTCGCGAGGCTCCGGTTCTGATACGCGTTCGCGTATTTCGGATTCAGCCGGATCGCCTGGTCCAGGTCTGAAAGCGCGGCGCTGTACTCCTTGAGCAGATAGCGGGCGAAGCCCCTGGCGTTGTAGGCGAGCGCAAAATCCGGGTTCTGGCGGATCGCTTCATCGAGTTCGGCGATCGCCTCCCGATACTTGCCCTGATAGAGCAACGCGCGGCCGCGCTGGTTGTGCGACTCGGCGGTCTTGGAATCGACGGCCACCACGACCGGCGCGATCTCCGCGACCGGTTCAGGCGCCGCCACGGCGACCGTTTCCACCGGAGGCGGCTCCGGTTCGACCGGCGGAGGGATCTCCTTTGCCGGCGGTTCGGCGCGCGCGCGCGCCTCCTCGGATTTCGCCAGCACGGCGCGGGCCTCCTCCTGGTCCGGCTTCAGCTTCAAGGTTTGATTCAAGTCTTCAATCGCATCTTGATACTGTCCCAGGAGATAGAAGGCGCTACCGCGCGCCAGCCACGCTTCCGCCATATCCGGGTTCAGACGAATCGCTTCGCTTCGGTCGGCCAGTCCCTGATCGTGCATGCCGAGCTGATGCAGCGTGCCTCCGCGCTCGAGCAGCGCCTGCGCCGAGTCCGGCTTCAGGCGGACGGCTTGGTTGCGATCGGCCAAGGCTTCCTGGTGGCGGTCCAGTTCCACGTACACTCGCGCCCGCGCCAGGTACAGTTGGTCGTCGTTGGGCGTGAGTTGAAGTGCGGCGGAAAAATCGGCGACCGCCTCGGGATACTGCTTCATCTTGGCAAAGGCAGCGGCGCGCAAACTGAGCGCGCGCACGTTGCCGGGATCCACGCGCAATACTCCGCTCAAATCCTCGACGGCGTGAGCGAACTCGCCCTTCTGTCCGTAGGCGTAACCGCGATCGGTAAGCGTAGCCACGTACAGGCCGGTCACCTCCGCGTTCTTCGGGTCCAGGCGCAGCGCCCAGATGAGATCGTCCGCCGCCTTGGCAGGCGCGCCCAGTTTCAACGACGCCTTGGCGCGATGCAAATAGACCGGCGCTGCCTGAGCCGAGGCGAGCGATGCGGAGAAGGAGTAGTAGGCTTCCTGCCACTGGCCGGCCGCCTCGTAACGCAGACCGTTCTCGTATTCGCGCTGGGCCTTGCGCTGGACGGCGCGCGGGTCCGCCGGGAAGGCAGGCAGCACCCACAAGCAAAGAAGAAGCGCCGCAGTCCTCATGGCTTCTTCAACCTCCTCCGGATCGGAGCTGCAAAGGCGCTGATCGCCGTATCCAGCTCGTCCACTCCCAGAGCCCGGCACACTCCGTAAAACACCGCCAGGCCGAGCGGCAGCGAAACCGCCAGATCGGCCAGACGCGCCGGCTGGGAGACGCCCAGCCACGCCGCCATGGCAGCGCTCGATAGCGCCACCGCCCCGCCCATCAGCGCGGAGGCCACCAGTACCCGTGCGATTCCCCAGGTCAGCTCGCGCCCATACACGCCGCCGATCCGCTTGCGCAAAATTTCAAACAACACGAAGAAGCCGAACAACGCCACCACCGAGGTCGATGTCGCCAGGCCGGCAGGGCCGAGCTTCACCACGCGGATCAGCGTGACCGAGGTGGCGTAGTTGATCACAATCGAAACCAGGCTCACCAGCATGGGAGTGCGCGCGTCCCCGAGCGCGTAGAACGCCGGGTTCAGGATTTTCAGCGCGGCGTAGCCGGCCAGTCCCACCGCGTAGCAGGAGAGCGCCAGCGAGGTCTGTTGCGTGTCGTACAGCTCGAATCGTCCGCCCTGATAGATCGCGCCGATGATCGACTTGCCCAGCACGATCAACCCGACCGAGGAAGGCAGCGTCAGCAGGAACACCATGCTCAGCGACTTGGACACGGTCCGGCGGAATTCGTCCATGTTGCCCGCCGCCGCGCTGCGCGAAATCGAAGGCAGCGTCGCCGAGGCCATGGCCACGCCAAACAGCCCCAGCGGCAGCATCATGAAGCGGAACGCGTAGCCCAGCCAACTCACCGGCCCGTCCGGACCGCGCTGCGCGTCGCTCAGGGTGGAGGCGAAATTGGTGTTCACCATCACGTTGATCTGCACGGCGGCGTTGCCCACGATCGCCGGCACCATCAGTTGCAGGATGCGCGCCAGGCCCGGATCCCGCCACGCCAACGACGGGCGGAAGCGGAAGCCCAGCCGGTGCATGCTCGGCAATTGCCAGCAAAGTTGCAGCGCGCCTCCCAGCACCACGCCGATGGCCATGCCCTCGATCCGCGAAAGATGCAGCGCGGGACCGAGCCACACGCCGAGCCCGATGCCGAATCCGATGGAGCCGATGTTGAAGAACGTCGACGCCATGGCCGGCACGCCGAATTTGTTGGACGCGTTGAGCACGCCCATCGCCTGCGCCGCCAGAGCCACCAGCAGCAGGAACGGGAACATGATGCGCGTCATGGTGACGGCCAGCTCGAACTTGCCCGGCACGGCCGCAAATCCGGGAGCCAGCAGGCGGACCAGCCCCGGCGCGAACACCATCCCGGCCGCGCACACCGAGCCCACCACCAGGATCAGCGCCGTCGCCACCAGGTTCACCAGCCGCGCGGCTTCTTCCTTGCTGCGCGTGGTCAGGTACTCGGTGAAGGTGGGGACGAACGCGCTCGACAGCGCTCCTTCGGCAAACAGGTCGCGCGTCAGGTTGGGGATGCGAAACCCCAGCATGAACGCGTCGTAGGTGAGCCCGGCGCCGAACAGACGCGCCATCACGCTCTCCCGCAGCAGGCCCGTCACGCGGCTGATCAACACCGACAGCGAGACCACTCCCGCCGAGCGAACCACGCTCTCCGACGGGGATGCGGGCCGCACGGGAGCCTCAGCTCCCGTATTTTTCGCCCAGGGCGCGTCAGCGCCCGTATTGTTCAAAGAAGTGGGCAATCGTCATGATCCCCGCGTAATAGTTCGACAGTTTGTATTTTTCGTTGGGGGAGTGCAGGCCGTCGTCCGGCAACCCGAATCCCATCAGGATGGTGGGGATCCCCAGATGAGTGGCGAAATCGCCCACAATCGGAATCGAGCCGCCGCTGCGGATGAACACTGTCTCTCGGCCGAGAATGTCGCTGAATGCTTCCGCGGCCACGTGGATCGCCGGATGATCCGGATTCACCACCACCGCCGGACCGGCGTTCAGCACCTTCACCTCGGTCTCGATGCCGGCCGGCGTATTCTCGCGGACGAATTTTTTTAACGCAGCCACGATTCTGTCCGGGTCCTGGCGGGGAACCAGCCGGATACTCACCTTGGCGGTGGCGCGCGCCGGGATCACCGTCTTCGAACCTGCGCCGGTGAACCCTCCAGCGATGCCGTGAACCTCGAGCGTCGGCCGCGCCCATACACGTTCCAGCACCGTATAGCCGGGCTCGCCGGTCAGCCGCGTTGAGCCGACTTCGTTCCGCAAGAATTCCTCTTCGCTGAAAGGCAGCACGGTCCAGCTATGCTTCTCGGCCGGTGCCGGCGGCTCCACGTCGTCATAGATCCCCGGAATCTGGATCACGCCGTTGGCATCCTTCATCTTCGCCAGCAGCTCCACCAGTCCGAACACCGCGTTGGGCGCCGCGCCTCCGTACATACCTGAGTGCAGATCGCGCGCCGGACCTCTCGCGGCGATCTCGGTGTAGATGAGGCCGCGCAAGCCGATGCACAGCGTCGGAATCCCTTCGGCGAACAGCTCCGTGTCGGACACCAGCGCCACGTCGGCCTTGAGTTTGGCGGCGTTCTCGGCCACGTACTTGGCGATGGATTCCCCACCCACCTCCTCTTCGCCCTCGATCAGGAACTTCACGTTGACCGGCAGCCGTCCGTTCACCGCCTGAAGCGCTTCCACGGCCTTGACGTGCATGTACATTTGCCCTTTGTCGTCGGCCGAGCCGCGCGCATAGAGGTTGCCGTCGCGCAGCGTGGGCTCAAACGGCGGGGATTTCCATTCCTCCAGCGGATCCGGCGGCTGGACGTCGTAGTGACCGTAGCACAGTACGGTCGGCTTGCCGGGTGCATGCAGCCAGTCGGCATACACCAGCGGATGCTTCGCCGTGGGAATGATCCCGACGTTTTCAAGGCTGGCGGCCGCGAGGCTATCGGCCACGAAGCCGGCCGCGCGTTGCACGTCCGCGGCGTGCTCGGGAAGCGTGCTGACGCTCGGAATCCGCAGGAAACTCTTCAGTTCTTCGAGCAGCCGCGTCTGGTGCTGCTCGACGAAAGCATTCGTGGCTTGAGACACACACCATTATAGAGCGCTCGGGCGAACTCTACCTCCGGACTAAGAGGATTGGGAAGCATCCCTTAGGGACGATTCCTGTTCCGGTACTCTCTCCAATCTGGAATTCGTGGTCGATGCAGAATGTGTGACATCGATCTGAACCGGCAGATAACTATGCGAACAAATGTACTTCTAGTCTCGATGATGCTCCTGGGCGGCGTTGCTCTGGGCCAGCCCGCGGTTGAGCGGGCAGTACGCGGAGGGCTGACCAAGCCGGTCGAGGCGTGGCCGGACCGGATCGTGGTCCAGCACCGGCTCGGCGCCGACAGAACCGCGGCCCAGCGGATGTTCCTGGCTCACGGAGCGCGGGTGGCGCGCCATGATGCATCGCTCAACGTCTCGGTCCTGCGCGTGGACCCCGCCCGGCGTGACCGGATCCTGGCTGAACTCGAAGCGTCGGGACAGTTCAATTTTGTCGAACCCGATTACGCCGCTCACGGAATGCTTGTCCCCAACGATCCGAACTATTCCTCGCAGTGGCACCTGCTCGCCATCCAGGCGCCCAGCGCCTGGAACATTACCACCGGTTCGACAGGAGTTCCCATCGCGATGATCGACTCTGGGGTCGATTCCACGCATCCCGACCTGGCCTCGAAGATCGCGGCCGGATGGAGTTTCCTCACTGGCACCGCCGACACGCACGACGTGCTCGGCCACGGGACCATCACGACCGGCGCGGCGGCCGCGATTGGCAACAACAGCACGGGCGTGGCCGGCATCGCCTGGAATAACCCGATCATGCCGCTGGTGGTGCTGAACGCGAGCGACTACGCGTCGTATTCCAACATCGCCAGCGCCATCACCTACGCGGCCGACCACGGCGCGCGCATTGTGAACATTTCGATCGGCGGGACCAGCCCGTCCAGCGTGATGCAGAGCGCGGTCAACTACGCCTGGTCCAAGGGAACCGTGATTTTCGCAGCTTCGGGAAACGGCGGCGGCGCGCTGTACTATCCGGCCGCCTGCCAGAACGTCGTATCGGTCGGCGCGACCGACTCCACCGATACCATCGCCTCCTTCTCCAGCTACGGCTCCGGCCTCGGCCTGGTCGCGCCCGGGGTGAACATCTTCAGCACGACGAACGGCGGTGGATATGGATCGTTTAGCGGCACTTCCGTCTCTTCACCGGTCGCGGCGGGCGTGGCCGCGCTGGTTCTCTCCTACGCTCCTTCGCTTTCGGCGTCGGCGCTGGTGAGTGCTTTAGAGATGAATGCCGACGACCTGGGCGCGCCCGGTTACGATGTCACTTACGGCTGGGGTCGCGTGAACGCCTACAAGGCGCTAATCGGGGCGGGGGGATCTTCCGTCGACACCACGCCACCGACGGTAAGCCTGACTCCGCCCGGGAGCTCCAGCGTCCAGGGCTCCATCAACGTGCAGGGAACTGCCACGGACAATGCCGGCGTCACCCGCATCGAGTTCTACGTGGACGCGGTGCTGGCAAATACGGCGCTGACCTCCCCGTTCAGCTTCGCCTGGAACACCACGTCGGCCGCCAATGGCACGCACTCGCTCACCGTGAAAGCCTATGACGCCGCCAATAATGTCGGAACGGCTTCCCTATCGGTCTCGGTAAACAACCCGGTGCCGGTCACAGTGCAGGGGACCCCGTCGATTTCCATCCAGTCTCCCGCGAACGGCTCGTTCATCCGTAGCAACATGGTCTTCATCCTCCCTGTGGTCACCGACAACGTGAAAGTGACGCAGGTATCGATTTACGTCGATGGAGTGCTGTACAGTTCCAGCTCGGTGGTCCCTTATTCGTACAACCTGAACGTAAAGAAGCTGAAGCGCGCGATCCACACGATCACGGCCACAGTCTGGGATATTACCGGCAGTACTGCCACGTCGGCACCCGTCAAGTTCATCAACTAAATCAGCTACGTTGCGCCTGCCCGGGCAGCGCGTTAGCCTCATCCCCTCTTTAAGGCCTGGTACCTAGCTAGTACTAAAGTCCCTCCTAGTATAAGTCATTTTTAATCAACATGATAACAGTGATAGTTGAATTTGTTGTGCGAAGTTTTCCTTGACGCTCCCACTATTCGTACGTAGTATTAAGCCAGAACTCTCAGGTACAACTCGAGATGCCTCTTCAGAGGGAGAGGATTTGTGTCGCCTGAGTGTCACTGGAGGATACCATGACGAAATTTTGGAGCGCTTCGTGTAAAACAGGGGCGGTTAGCCCGCCACTGAGGAAGAAACTCACTTGCCTGGTCGTCTTCAGCTTGTTGGCGCTTGCGCCTGCAGCCAAAGCCAGCCTAATCTACTCGCTGACCAGCAATAACTGTAGTGGGGGATGCAGCCCCAGCCCGTTCGGAACGGTGACGCTGACCCAAAACGGCACCAGTGTGGATGTTAGCGTGGATTTAAACGCAGGAAACACCTTTGTCAACACGGGTGGACCTCATCCAGGGTTCGCCTTCAACCTTTTCGGCAACCCTTCCATCACGATCACGGGCCTGAACACTACGGATTTCGTGACCGTGGTTACGGGCTCGGGCGGGTCCGTCGATGCCAGTGTGTATGGGTTCTTTCAATATGAAATTGATGAGGTCCATTCGGGCAACAGCGGAAACGTCGCGGGTCCTCTGACGTTCAACGTCTCGGCGGCCGGGACTGTCCTGGAATCAAACTTCATCGCCAACAGCCTAGGCTGGTTCTTCGTAGCGGACATTTTTGCCGGCGCGACGGGCAACACCGGCGAAGTTGCCTCGGACTGCCTTTCTGATTGCGGCGGCGGCGGCGGTCAGCTCACGCCCGAGCCGGTTTCGTTCCTGCTGGTCGGAACTGGCCTGATTGGAGCGTTTTTTCTACGCCCGCGCAGGGCTCAGTGTGCACAGTAGATGCTTTGACAAAATCAGGAGGATAATGTGAAACATAGAATGTTGAGCATATGTCTTTTAGGAAGCGCGACTTGTTCACTAAGCAGCGCTGCCACCATCTACATCTGGGATTTCAGCACCCCAACCGGAACGCTGGGCACCTCACAAACTTACCCGTCCAGCCCCGTAGGTATCACTCTCACGGCGTTTGGGTTCCTGAACAACGGCACCGGGACGGCCTTGTATGGCAAGCAGGGCGGCGTGGATGAGAACGGTCTCGGTTTTAACCTCGACGGGGATCACGAGATCAATACGTCTGGGTTCATCCTGGTCGACCTGACGAACCTGAAAAACGCCGGCACGGTCACTGCGTTGTCGATTATCATCGACAGTGTCCAGAGCACCGAGTCTTATGACATTTACGGGTCCAACGTCTCTGGCTCGCTCGGAACCCTTCTCATCGGGGCTGGAACTTCCTCCGACACCAGTATCGTCCTGTCGACTACCATTCCGACCAACTACCAGTTCCTAGGCGTCACGGCTCATTCCGCGAACATCCTGTTGACGTCGATGTCGGCCACGGTGGAGGAGGGAGGGGGAGGCGGCCAGCTCACACCCGAGCCGGTTTCGTTCCTGCTGGTGGGAACCGGTCTGATGGGCGCGTATTTTCTGCGCCGGCGCCCCGTTTAATAGGCGCCGCGGGCGAGCAGCACCGCTGCCACGGTGCGCGCCAGAATGTACAGGTCCAGCCAGGGCGACCAGTTGCGGATGTAGTAGGTATCCAGGGCCTCCTGCACCTTCACGTCGCCGTCGCTCCGCGCCGAAACCTGCCAGAGGCCCGTAAGCCCCGGCAGAACGCGGGTGCGTAGCGCGCGAAACTCGGGGGAGAACTGCGTCAGGTGATAGTCGGGAAACGGCCGCGGTCCCACCAGACTCATCTCGCCCTTCAGGACGCTCCACAGTTGCGGCAACTCGTCCAGGCTGGTCCGCCGCAACAATTTTCCGATCACTGGCAGCACTCTCGGGTCGTGCGGCAGCTTGAAGTAACGCCGCCAGCGCGCCCGATCCTCGGGATGCCCATCGAGCCATTGCTCTAGAAGCCGGTCGCCGTCCAGGTGCATCGTGCGTAACTTCCACACGCGGACGCGCCGGCCTTGAAACCCCTCGCGCACCTGCCGGTAAAACACCGGCCCGCGGCTGGCGAGCTTGATCCAGACTGCCGCCGCCGCCATCACCGGGAGGCTGGCGAGAAACAGAGGCAGCGCGACGCACTGGTCCATCAGGCGCTTCAACGCATGGTTGCGACGGATGAGCAGATTTTTTTTGATCTCCAGGCCGAGGCAGCCGCCCAGATCGCGCGCGGTCACCCACAGGCTGGCGATGCCGGCCAGATCTGGAATCACGATCAGGCGCGGGAAGTTCAACTCCTGGAGCAGCGCCGGAAGGTCTTCCTTGCTGAGATCGGGAAGCGCGACAATCGCGGCCTCCGCGCAGCGCTCAAAATCCATGGCCAGCCCGAGAGGCCCTGCCACGGGCACACCCTCCACCGCCCGGTTCCACGCATCCGGCCGGTTGTCCAGGAATGCGACCGCATTGAGACCGAGCTGCGGCTCGCGCGCCAGAGTCCGAGCGACGGCGCGTCCGGTTTCGCCCGCGCCCAGCACCACCACCGGGATTCCCCAGCGCGCGCTCCGTACCAGCGCCGCGCGCGCCCACGCTTCGGCCAGAGGCGGCAGCACCAGCGCGAACACCATCGTCGCCAGCAGGACGCCGCGCGATAGCACCCCGCGGGCCACGATGTTGTCCCAGGCCACCAGTCCTCCAAAAACGGCGAGCGTGGCCAGCACCCTGCGCCGCAGTCTCTCGACCGGTCCGAGCAGATAACCCGGATACAACCCGAGCTGATAATGAACCACGGGCAGCACCAGGATGCCGAGGGCCACGCCCGCATACTGCGCCAAGCCAACTTCGCTGGGGAGCCAAGGGGCCAGCATCGCGCGCACCGCCAGCCCGAGGGCGAAGGAGGCCTCCAGCGCGGCCACGTCCACGCCGAAGATCGCCCACGGAGTCCAGTGACGCGCGCGGGAGGCAGGAACGGCGATGGCAGGCCGCGCGGCGGTGCTCATGTGAATCTCGCGCGCAGAATTTGCGCGATGGCGAGAAGGGCGAACCTCGGGTTCTGGCGCAGATAGCGGCGCCACAGCCGCCGCGGCTCGGTGACCAGCCGGAACAGCCACTCCAGGCCGCTGCGCTGCATCCAGCGCGGGGCCTGCGGTTTTGTCCCCGCGAGAAAATCGAACGCCGCGCCCACTCCCAGCATGACGGCCCGCACCCGCCCGCGATGCGCGTGCATCCAGCGATCCTGCTTCGGGCTGCCGAGCCCGACCAAGAGAATTCGGACACCCGCGGCGTTGATCGCCGCCGTGGTCCGCTCGTCTTCCTCGGGCGTGAGCGGTCGGAAGGGTGGGGCTTCGGCGAAGGCTATGGTGAGCCGCGGAAAGCGGCGTTGAAGGTTGCGCACCAGGCGCGCGAGCACCTCGCTTGTCGATCCGTAGAAGCCGACGGGGATGCCGGCGGCCTCTGCCTGCTTCAGCACAGCGGGTGTAAGATCCGGTCCGTAGACCCGCGTCGCCGCGCGCGCTCCCAGCCGGCGAAGCATCCACACCAGCGGCATCCCGTCGGGCGTTACCAGGTCTGCGGCTTCGAGCGCCGCGCGGTCACTGGGCGAATCGACAGCCTCCATAACGCTCGCCACCACGCCGAGACAAACGTATCGCGATTCGCGGTTGACAGCCCAGTTCACGATCTGTTCGGTGGCAGCCGCGTAGGACGTCGCATCGATGCCAACGCCGAGGACGGCGCGGCGTTCAGGACGCGGCACGCCGCTCCCGCCGCGCGTTTTCGATGGCCATGCCGTAAATCTCCAACAGCATTTTGTAATTGCGCTCGGCCGTATACTTGTCCTCAAATTCCCGCCGGGCAGCGGCGCGCATGGATCGAATTTCTTCTGGATGCTCGAACGCCCACCGGACCTGGCGGGACAGATCCTCCGGATCACCAGGCGTGAAATGGAGCCCATTGTGCCGATGCCGGACCTGCTCCGTCATGACCCCGATGTTGCTCGCGATCACCGGGAGGCCCGTCGCGAAAGCTTGCAGGATCGTGAGCGGCGCCATCTCATACCAGAGCGAGGGGAACACCAGCACGTGGGCTTGCTGCATCTCCGCGATGACCTCATGGTGGGTCCGCTGCCCCAGCCAGGTGACATTCGGAAGCGAGCGAAAACTTGTCAGTGGTCCGCTCCCGGCGATCCGCAAAGGTATTTGAGGCAGTTTCCCCCAGGCGTCCAACAGCGTGCGCACACCCTTCTCATCCGCCAGGCGGCCCACAAACAGTGCGTATCCGCCGGCGCCTGTTCCCACTCCGGGATCCGGGTAGAGGAAGTTTGACTTGACGACGATCTTCTCCGCCGGAAGGCCGCCGCTGATGAACTTCTCGCGCGCGAACGTGGACCCGGCGACAAACAGATCCACCATGGTGGTCCAGGTGCCGCGCGCCCGATGAAACCCGATCATGGAGGCCACCGCCAGGCTGGCCGCCCGGCTCCCGCGATAACAGCCGTGCGCCACCCCCCGCCAGGGCGCCCAGCTTTCCACGCACGCCTCACAAGGACGGCCTTCCCTATAGAACGTGGCGCCGGCGCAAAGCAGGCGAAAGTTATGGAGGGTCTGCACGGCCGCCACTCCCTGGCGCCGGACCGCGTAATAGGCGGCAGGCGAGATCAGCGGGAACGTGTTCTGAAAATGGGCGACGTCAGGCCGGTGAGCGCGGGCGACGGATTCCAGCCGGCGGTAGGACTCTCGATTCCACATCGTTTTGATGCCCGTGGATACGACGTTTCCGCGGTTGATCTGCTCGTTGTGTTCCTGATACCGGATGACGGAGTGGCCCTTCCGCTCGAAGAGATCCGATTCCGCCGCGAAGATCTGGTCTTCACCACCGGGCTGGCGATAGAAATTGTGAACGCTAACAAGGGAGGGGGGCAGCATGTTCCACTCGGGGCTTCGTTCTCACAACGCCGCAAACAGCATTCTGCCCCTCTTCCCTCAGCGTGAACCACGAATCGACTTGCGGATCATCGAGGACTTCTTCGAAAGCTCGATTCCCTTCAATGTCATCGGCAATGAGAACGCCGCCAGGACGCAGAGCCCGGAGAGCCAGGGCGAACTCCCGTTTCATGTGCACGTAGGTGTGAAGGCTGTCGTGGATAAACAGGTCGAGCGGCCCGGCGTCGCTCAGAATGTGCGCCAGCAGCTTTCGCGCCGGGCCGATCCGCAAATCCCAGCGGTTGCGCAACTCACCGGGAACAAGATAGCCCACATAGTTGTAAACATCGTGTCCGAGCGGCGGCAGATCCACGCTGTGAAGCTCGCCGGCGCCGTTTTCCGCGAGGGCCTGGAGGATGTAGGCGGAGGTGACCCCGTAGGCGACACCTGTCTCGACCACGCTGCGAGGGCGAAGAGCGCGGCAGGCGGCGTAGCAGAGGCGCCCGAGCGCCGTTGTCCCGTTGTGAAAGGTTCCGAACGGCGGCCTCCTACCTTCGAGGTAACTCTGCCGCCGCTCGATATGCCGCTCTACCGACCCCAGGCCCTCGCTGTTCATGTAACCTTCACAGGCTGGTCCGAACAACCGGGAGAGGCGGGAGGGAAGCTCGCCCGGGCAGATCGCATCGCCGAGCGTGCACGCCGGCGAGAACCGATCGAGCCAGCCGGCAATCTTGTTCCGCGTTCGCTCGACCGGCGAGTCACGAAGAAGCGCCAGGGCGTTACCGCGCCAGGACAATGGTCCTCCTCCTTTCTGAGCTGAGCGCCGGAACGGGGGTCCATAAGAGAGCGAGGATGATCGCGAAGCTCATCGTTACCGCGTTGCCCGCGCCCGCAACAACGTTCTCTGCGGATACGGCCGTGAGGAACGCTGGTAGGAATGACAGGACAGCCGAGGCCCTGGCCTTCCAGGCCTTGTCCCGATAACGGATGATCAATCCGCTCAGGAGAGACGCAAAAACGCCAGCAAGCAAGAGCAATCCGATAACGCCCCATTCGTAGAGTGCCCGCAGCCATTCGTTGTGGATGGTTCGGTTTGGATCGAGGCGTGCTATGTCGTAACGCGTCGGGAAAACCTGCAGCGCGATGTCGCCGCCGCTTGAGGTGCCGTGCCCCAGTAGAATCTCCCGAACGCTGGCAATATGCAGATCCTCGAGTACGCCTTCATACAGGGCAAATCGAAAACTGAGATTCCTGAGGCCTGCGTTATGCGAAGTGTCCTTGCCAGCCAAGACTGCACTGAGAGTGGCGACGATTCGACTCGATGTATCGCTGATGATGTCAGCGTCGAATCTCGTCAAATTGATAATGAACAGTACGCCCAGCGTGATTGAGGCCACGCTAAATGCCACAAGTTCCAGGAGTCGACGCGAGGATAGCCACGAATAAACCACCAAGACGAGGACCGCGCCGAAAACCCAAGTCCTGCTTCCGTTCAGCAGCAATGCAGCGCATAGGGCGGCACCCAGGAAGAACCTGTTTAACCATCCGAAGCCCCCATGCCACAGCACGACGGCGAGAAATGCTACCAGAAACGCAGCATACTGTTGCGCGGCGATGAAGCTCGAAAAACGGATTGGCTGGTCGGCGCCATCGAACCCGAAGGATATTCCGCCGTAGTAATAGGTTTGTACGATTCCCAGGCCGAGGGACGCCAGGATAAGCAGCCCTAGAGTGCCAGAGTGAAGCAGGCCCTTCCGTACTGCTTTTTCCAGAATAATGATCGTCAATAGAACTCCGATCATATTCCCCACGAGCTTTGCCGCAGCAAGGGGAAACGGAGACCAGAGGATGGCCACGGTTGCATATCCCGTCAGCAGCAGCCAGAGGCGCGCCGGCGGCGTCTGCGTGACCTCGCTCGTGATCCGCCGCAGCCGCCACCAGAGATAGAGCGGCAGGGCGATGCCCTTGGCCGCATTGATCCACCCGACAGCAACCAAGGCCGATTGATCCGGCCCGGTCGCGTCCAAGTTACCCATGATGAGCCAAGCCAGCACCGCCCACCGAAGCGGCCCGAACAGGACCAGCGGAAGAAGGATCCAAAAGATGACCTGCGCGGCAAAGACTTCTGGAAGTTCAGCGTTTGGCATGTTTCAACGACTAAGTTCCCGCTCAGTCCCGCCGGTCGTCGTAATACTTGCTGTAGCGGCTGTAGTAGTAGTGATAGTAGTAACCCGCGCTCACCTGCCGATGGACCTCGTTCAACACCACGCCCACCAAATTCGCCCGCAGCCGCGCCAGCGTCCCGATCACTGAGCCCAGCGCCTTCCGGCTGGTATCGCCGGCGCGCGCCACCACGATCACTCCATCGACCGCCGTCGCCATTTGCAGCGGCTCGGCGAAGCCCAGCAGCGGCGGCGCGTCCAGCACCACCAGATCGTAATCGCGGGCCGCTTCCTCGATCAGTTGGGCCAGCCCCATTCCCATGAGGTCCGACGCGCGGCGCGTGGCGGGACCGGCGGGGAGGATATCCAGATCCTCCAGAGGATCCACGCGGATCACGGCATCGCGCCAGGAAATCTGCTGAAGCAGGACGTTCGAAAGTCCCACGCTGTTGGGAAGCTGGTACAAGCGGTGCACGCTGGGACGGCGCAGGTCGCCGTCGATCAGCAGCGTGCGCTTATGCTGGCCCGCGTGGGTCGCCGCCAGGTGCGCCGCCACGGTCGACTTTCCTTCCGAGGGAGACGCACTGGTCAACAGAACGCTCTTCAGCCTCCGGTCGAAGTCCGTTAACAGGATCGAATTTCGCAGCGTGCGGATGGCCTCTTCGTACGTCGAGAGCGCCTGGTAACCGTCCTCCGGCTTGTGGATCAGCCCGAAGGAGGGACGGGCGCCGTTGCCGTTCCCATTCATCGCACCCGGCGGGAGCGACGGGCTGGAGGAGATGGGGTTGAGCCTGCGCCGCCAATCCTTCACCGAAGGCAGCGAGCCGATCACGTCCGTGTTCAGCAGCCGCGCCACCTGGTCCGGGTCGCGGATCGTGTTATCGAGCACATCGCTCAGCACCGCCGCACCGACGCCAAAGAACGCCGCGAACAGAAACGCCAGCAGCACGTTCAGCCAAGTCTTGGGAAACACGGGTTTCAGGCCGGGTCTGGCCGGATCGGCCACGCGGATGGAGCTGTTCTGGAAGCTCGCGTTGATCCCCGCCTCCTTGATCTTGCGCACCAGCTCTTCATACAGCTTCTTGTCGCTTTCGGCCTCGCGCTTCAACGTCTGATACTCGAAGGAGCGGGCGTTGAGGCGGTCGAACTCAGTCTTGGTATCCTGCACCGCCGACTCGAGCATTCCCTCGCGATTTACCGCTTCGCGATATTCGATCTCCACTCGCTGCGCGATGCTCGTCCGGGTCCCGGCGATCTGCGACTCCAGCTCGGCCACCCTGGTCTGCGCCTTTTTGTACTCTGGGTGATTGATGCCGTAGTGATTCCTCACTTCGGCGAAGTACTGCCGCGCCTCGTTGAAATTCTCAGTCAGCTTCTTGAGCGCCTCGCCCTGCGTGGAGACCTGAGCCGCCGCCAGGGTTCCGTCCTTCACCGAGGTGTGCGCGGCTTCTTTCTTCACGCGATCGGCCTGGGCGTTGGTGTACTCGGTATTCAACTGGAGCAGACGCGAGGAGAGGATGCTGGTCTTCTCCTCGGGGTTGATCACGTTCAACTCGCGCTCGAACTGCACCAGCGCCGCGCTGGACTTCTCCATCTTGGCTCTCAGCTCCTCGAGCTGGCGCTCCATGAAATCGCCCAGGCTCGCCGTCGCCTTGTAGCGGATGCGGTAGGTGTGCGCCAGGTATGACAACGCGATCTCGTTGGCCACGTCGGAGGCGAGCTGCCGGTTCGGCGAGCGGTAGCCAATCAACAAAAGGTACGTGTTGGGAGGCCGTGTTACCTTCAGATGCTTCAGGATGATGGGCGCCTCCAGGCTGGTGGCGGAATCGTCGATCGCCTCCTCGAGCGCGTCCTTTTCCACTTCGCGCAGCTTGAATTTATCCACCACCGGGCGCATCACCGAATCGGACTGGATCAGCTTCACCTGCGTGGCCAGGAACTGATCGGCGTCGTTGGTGGTGTTTTGCACCGCCTCTTGTCCCAGCACGCCGGTCGGCATCTGCCGGTCGACGTCCACCGTCACGGTCGATTCGTAGATCGGCGTGAGCCGGAGCGACACGATCAGCGTCGCCAGCACCGTCGCCACCACGAATCCGGCGATCTTCCATCCATGCCGGCGCAGGATCCACAAGTAGTGCGCCAGCGGGACGTGCGCGCCCTGCTGCTCATAGCCGGCGTCGGCGACCGGCGGCATCGCGCGATATACGTCCGGTACGGCCGGCGAATTCAGCTCAAGCTTGTGCATGCGGTTAATGCCAGATCAATAAACCCGATGCGGTGGAAGCGCTGAACGTGGTGATGCGATCGACGACCGTCATCGCGGTGCGCTTTGCCTTGTTGTCGGGAATGTACAGCAGGTCGTCCACCAGGAGTGGAACGTCGGGCGCCTTGCGCTGGAGGATTTTGTCCAGCTCGATGGGGATCTCCTGCTTGGCGCCCGCGTCATTCCGCCGATAGACATAGGCGAGCTTCCCGGCGTACGGCAGCAACCCTTCCGAGAGCGCCACCAGCTTCAGAATCGAGTTGTCTCCGGCGTCGCGCACCGGGAACGCTCCCGGCCGTCTGACGTTGCCGACGACGAAAATCTTGCCGGCCTCCGGCACGCGAATCTCCTCGCCGCCGTGGAGCGCGAAATTCACTTCCGGGTCGGCGTCCTTCAGCAGCCGCTTCACAGGAATGCGTTCCATCGGCCCCGTCTCACGAGTGAGCAGAATCTCGGTGCCGGCTTCGTTGGTGAGTCCTTCGGCGCGCGCCAGCGCATCCAGCAGAGTGACCGTCCCGACGGACTGAAACGTGAGGGGTCTCCGCACCGCGCCCATCACGGCGATGGGCCGGCTGTGATATTCGGCGACGGTCACCTTCACCACCGGGTCCACCAGAATCTGTTCCGTCAAGAGCGCCTCGGCGATGCTGGCTTCGAGTTCGCCCGGAAACATGCCGGCCGCCCGAACGCCTTGTTTGAGCAGCGGCAAATGCACCGTTCCGTCCGGCTCCACGCGGACCGTGCGGGTCAGCTCCGGCGCGTCGTAGACCGACACCGCCACCAGGTCGTCCGGGCCGAGTTTCTGCGCGGGGAGATTTTCCTTGCCCACCTCCACCATCAGCGACGGACGCACCTGCGCCATCGCGGTTATCGAAAGCAGGAGAACCAGGACGATGTGCATCAGTCTCGCTCCAGGAGCTGCGCGATTCGCGCGACGGTCGTCTTCAGCTCGGTGATCTGCTGGTCTAGGGCCGGCGCCTCCAGCGACCCGAGCAGTTTGGCCCGCGCGAAGTCCGAGAGACTGCGCGCGCCGCGTTCGGAGGAAGCCGTTTGCAGGCTGTTGTACTCGTCCTGCGTGAGGCGGAAAATCAGGATGCGATTTCGGGGTTTATTTACAGCCATGAAGTACAGCCGGGGACTCGGGCGCGATCATGTCGCGATCCAGCTCGACGGCGATGGAGCGGTCCAGCGCCTCGACGCTCACCACCACGCGCCACGCCGTCTCATCGCGCAGCACGACGCCGCGCAGCCCGGCGAGAGGTCCGCTTTCGATCGTCACGTTCTGGCCGATGCGGAGGAACGGCCAGTTGGCCAAAGGGCGGCCGGAGGCGATCAGCGCCCGCACCGCCGCGATCTCCGCGTCATCCACCGGAACGTCGGTCCTGCCGAAGCCGACGATCGATTCAACGCCGGGCGAGTTGAGCACGCGCAGACGTTGTTCGCGGGGGAAGCGGCAGAAGATGTAGCCCGGGAAGAGCACCGCCTCGAGATCCTTCACCCGGTCCGACCAGCGCCGCCGGACGCGATGCAAGGGCACGTATTCTTCGAACCCCTGCCGTTCGAGGTTCAATGCAGCCACTCTTTCGTGCTTCGGGCGGACCCGCAGGGCAAACCAGGACAAAGCTGTCGCTACCTAAGTCCCAAAACCGTGGGATTCTGATGCGGGGGAGGGAACTGCCAGTGTATACGTTCTGTATGCGATGTCAAGAGGGAAGAGATGTAGAAGCCCAGGATGGGACTTACGGGCTGGTGGACTTCTTGCCGCCCATGGCGGCGATCGCGCCACCGGCTCCGCCACCCGCGACGGCTACCACGATGGCGACCTTAGCCCCCGTGGACATGCCGCCGCCCTTCGGCGCTTTGCCGGTTTCCGCACCTGTCGTGGGGCCGCCCGTGGTTCCGCCCGAGCCGGTCACTTGCGCTCTGGCATCGAGGGCTGCGGCGACGCTCAGGCAACCTCCCTGGGATCGCGCGGCGACCGATGTCGCGTCGAAAACCGCCGTGGCGATGGCGACGCTGGGTCTGGCGGTGCCGGCCCGCCCGGTCAGCTCCACACGGTTGCCGACGTTCAGCGCCAGATCGGGTCCGTTCACTTCGATTACTTCCTGCGTATTGTCGTCTTGCAGGATGAAGCGCCCGTCCTTGGTGAGCAGGCAGCCGGTCCGCATCGCGGCTGCGCCGGCCTGCCCGGCGGCGCCGGCCTGCATGGAGAAGCTCATACGACGGCCCGCCGGAATCGCGGCCAGCAGCGCTCCGGAGCGATTGCTCACTCTCGCGCCGCCTGCCAGCGCGGTCACTTCGACGGAATCGCCGATCCCGACTCGCACGCGTGCGCCCGCCGCCATACCGCGAATCGTCAGTCCCGCCGCATCCACTTCGTAGGACGGCGGCGCTATCACCTGCCCGACGCCCTTTTGGAGCAGCACACGTTGTTCGAAGACGCTCGCGCGGGAAGCCGAGCCAAGTTGTATCCTGACTCCATTGCGAAGCGCCAGATCGGAAGAGGCGGCGCCGGTCTCCACCGTTGCGCCGTCGAACAGGGTTGCGTTACCCCAGATCTCGGAGCGCTCCAGTGTAAAATGGCCGCTGGCCGTGACGACGCCGATGGCTGGCGGTGCGGCGAGCGCCGCACCGATGAAAGAGGAAAATAGAAATACTCTTACGAACACTGGATCAAGTATAAAGGCGGTCCGCGCCGGCGATCAAGAGAAATTGTCGTAATTCACATGTATTACGTTTCGCGAATCGCGGGAGTGATGGCGCTGGCTGCGCTGGCGGCCGCGGGGTGGTTTGCCGTGCGCCTGGCGCAAGCCGATGCGCTGTTTCGCGGTCAGACTCCCGAGGCGGTCGCGCGCGCTTCGGATCTCATGCCGTGGAATACGGAATACCTCTCGTTTCGGGCGCTCCAGATGGAATACAGCGGCGAGGATTCGACGGCGTTGCTGGAACGGATCGCTGCGCTCAATCCGCTCGCTTCGGCTCCCCGCATCCGGCTCGGACTGGCCGCAGAAGTGCGGGGCGATTTCAGCGGCGCTCAAACCTGGCTGCTCGCCGCCGCCCGCGTCGATCGTCAATTCGAACCGCGCTGGACCCTGGCGAACTATTATTTTCGCCGCGCCGACCGCGGCGAATTTTGGAAGTGGATGCGGCTCGCGCTCGAAGTGTCCTACGGCGACCGCGCGCCGGCGTTCGATCTGTGCTGGCGGACGAGTGACGATCCTCAAGAGATTCTCGCGAGCGCGATTCCGGACCGGCACGAGGTTGTGGCCGCTTATCTCTCGTACTTGCTGGTGTCGCGGAGGCTGGCGGCGGCTCTGCCGGTCTCGCTCCGACTGGCGGCGAACCATAGCGATCTCTCCGTTCTGCTGGCCGCCTGCGAGGCTTTTCTGGACGCGCGGGACGCCCGTTCCGCCGCGGAGTGCTGGCGTGCCGAGCGCGAGTCGTTCGGAGACATCGCCGGGCACGGTTTCGATTGGCGTCCGGCGGAGGTTCCCGGCGTGAGTCACATCGTTCTCGATGGACGCCGCGCGCGCCGCGTGGTGTTGAATGGCCGCCAGCCGGAATCAACCGAACTGCTGCGCAAGATCCTGAACTTCCGGCCGGGCGCGCGATGCCTGCTGCAATGGGAAACCCGCACGCAGGGTCTGGGAGCCGACTCAGGAGTAGAGTGGAGCGTCTCCGGCCAACACACGCGGCTTCCGTCCGACGAAAACTGGCGCGTTGGAAAGCTCGTCTTCACCGCCCGTGGCGAGCTCCAGGACCTGGTGCTGTCCTACCGGCGTCCCGCGGGCCAACCGCGCGCGGAAGGTTACGTCGAAATCCGCGACGTGAGCATCGGTGAGGTGAAATGATCTGGCTGCTTACCGCCATCCTCTGGTTCGGCATCCTCACGCTGGGAGTCGCGTCGCGCTGGGCGCTGGCGGCGTTCGAGCTGGCGCTGTTTGCGCTGGCGGCCGCGCTTGTAGTCGAGCGCCGGTTCGCGGTTCGTCTCCATCCGGTGGCGGTGTTGCTCGCCGGCGCGGCGGCATGGGGATGCGCGCAGGCCGCGCTCGGCTCCTCGGTTGACACGCAGCGCACGCTCGAAGCCGCGCTTGGCTGGCTCACCAACTGCGTCGCCTTCTCGCTGGCGCTTTCGCTGACCTCGCAGCGTGCGCACCGCCAGCGCTTTCTCACCGCGCAACTGGTCTTCGCGCTCCTGCTGAGCATTGGCGCGGTCATCGGATTGTTCACCATCTCGCGCCTGGGTCCGTTTGCGTACCGCAACCAATTTGCCGCGTATATCGAATCCGTCCTCGGCCTGGCGATTGCGGCCTCCATCTGGGACCGGCGGCGGCCGTTGATGTGGGCGCTGGCGGCCGCGGCGCTGTTTGCTTCCGTTGTCGCCGCGGGCTCGCGCGCCGGATCGATTCTGTGTCTGCTGGAGCTGATCGCGCTGCCGCTCGCCGCCTTCGCGCGCGGCTGGATACCGGGACGCTCGCTCGTGCGGGTCGCCGTCCTCAGCGTCGCCGCGGCGGCTGCGGTGGTGGCCGTGGTTGGGTGGGAGACCATCTGGCAGCGGCTCCAGGAACCGAACCCCTACGCGCTGCGCGCGGACCTGGTCCGGTCCTCGCTCGACATGGCCCGCGAACGGCCGCTCATGGGCTTCGGCCTGGGCGCGTGGTCCGCCGCTTACCCGGGCTACGCACGCTTCGACGACGGATCCTTCGTCAACCAGGCGCACAACGATTGGATCCAGTGGGCCGATGAAGGCGGCGTGCCGTTGCTCGCGGCCATGCTGGCGATCGCGGCGATGCTGGCGCGTCCCGCCGCGCAATCTCTGTGGGGGCTCGGCCTGATGGCCGTGTTCGTCCACGCCCTGGTGGATTATCCGTTCCAACAGCGCCCGGCGCTGGCGGCGTTCTTTTTTGCGATGGCGGGCGCGCTGGCGGCCTGCGGTCCGCTCCCTGACGGTCGCGGTTCAGAACCGCGGGTGTGAGCAAGTGGCGGAAACTACTTCTTCACCAGGACGAAGTTCCCCTGCCGTATCTTTCCCGCCCTCGCCTCGGTTTGAAAATTCACCTCGAGCAGATTGAAAGCCGGGCCGGGAATCAGATCCATGGTTCCCTTGGCGCCGTCGCTGGTTTCGAGCGCGAACGTCTGGTTGCGCGCGTTCTTGAAATCGCCGGAAAAATCGAAGCGCAGCTCGGCATCGCCGGAGACGCCCGGCGCCAGCTTGAAGCGGCCAAACAGCGTTCCATTGGCGCGTCCGTTATCTTCGTGCACCACCAGGTCGATGAACTCCGGCTGCGGGCCGTGATACAGGCCATTGACCGTCGGATAAACCCACGCGCCGGTGTAGCGCAGCAGGGGGAGCGGCGTGACGAAAGGCGCCGGCACCGCCCGCGCCGGGGGTTCTTCTTTGATGGAAGGTGGGATGGGAGCCGGCTGCGGCGGCGGAACCTCGATCGCGCGTTGCGCGCCATCGGCCAGCTTCTGATAGTAGGCGGTCCAGGCGGCCGTCTCGCGGTCGATCTGAGCGGCCTCCTGCTTGAGTGCCGCGGTGAAATCGCGATACCCATCGGAAGCCCTCCGGTGCGCCTGGTCCGCCGCGGTGGTCCTGTCCTGGGCCGCGCCCGCGATCTTGTCCCGCTCCGCGATGGCGCCGCTGAGCGCGCCCAGCGCCAGCCGCTCCCGCTCCAGCGCCTGCCGGAGCTGCTGAATCCCGGGGTCGGCGTCGCTCGCGTAGGTTTCGATGTCACGGCCCACGGTGGCGAGCTCCGCGGTGACGCGGTCCGCGAGGATCTTCGTGGACTCGAGAGGAGAGGGCACCGCAAGGGCCGCGTTGGCCAGTCCCGACGCGCTTTGTCCGACGTCCGCTGCCATCGCATTCAGAAAAGCGCTTCTCGCCGCTCCGTACTGGGTGGCCGCGGCCGCCACTCGATTGGCGCGCTCGCCGATGGCCGCCCCGCCCGCGCCGGAATCGCTCTCCAGAGTCGCGTCCGCCTGCCGCCAGTTCCGATACGCCGTCCGGTAGTCGTCGCGCGGCGTCTGCGCGAATGCGCACAGAGCCGCCAGCACAGGAACGCAAACTTTCCTGTTCACTGTTTCCCTTTCTTCTGCTGCGGAGGACGCGGCCGGGGACGAGCCTGCGCGTCCGGATTGGTGATGGAGCACTCGGTATCGGCGCGCGCCAGACGCGCCGCGTAGTACGCGCTCCATCGGGTTCCTTCCGCCGACATGGCGCTCATCTCGCCCTCCAGAGCGGCTTGCCGGCTTTGGTAGGCAGCCACCATAGCGGCGAGCATGGTTCCAAGCGCGGCGGCTTGATCCTGGCGGCGCTCGTTTTGCGCGCCACGCTGGCGCGTCATCTCGCGGAGGCCTTCGAGCGCCTGCTGCGCCTCGGCCAACGCCACGCGCCGGCGTACGCTCTCGGCGAGGTTGACGAGCTGGCCTTCGATGCCCGCGCCTTCCTGTTCCGCGTCGGTACGGTCGGCGTCCGCATCCTTTCCGAGCGCCTCCTGGCTGGCGAGCAGACGTTTGACCGCCTCGGTTTGGTCTTTCGCTCTCGCGACGGCGGCCTGGAAATATTGCTGCAGCGCAACCAGGCGCAGATCCGAGGCGCGGCCCACCTCTTCGATCGCGCTTCGCACGCGGGGATCGCACGGCAGCAGGCGGCTGATTCGCAACTCGAGCCCTTTGGCCAGCGTGTCCCACTCGCTGGTCCTTCTTTCGGCCGCCTGCTCGAGCGCGGCGAGCGGATCGGGAGGTTTGTCCTGCGCGGCCGCCATCGCCGCCGCCGTCATTATCCATAGCCAGACGGTACGGATCATGTTCCTCCGGTCCTCCAACGTTACAATAATAGTTCATACGCCCGATCCATTTTCTGATGAGGGAGGATGCATGGCAGCACAACCGCGCCGCCGTTCGGTGGCCGTGAACATTGGCGGGATCAAGGTCGGGGGCGGCAACCCGGTGGTGGTCCAGTCGATGACCAACACCGATACGGCCGACGTTACGTCCACGGTCAACCAGGCGATGGCGCTGGCCGGCGCCGGATCCGAGCTGGTGCGCGTCACCGTCAATACGGACGCCGCCGCGCGCGCCGTGCCGAAGATTGTCGAGACACTGGATAAATTCGGCGTGTGCACGCCCATCATCGGCGACTTCCACTATAACGGCCATCTGCTGCTCAAGAAGTACCCCGAGATGGCGCGAGCGCTCGCCAAATATCGCATCAACCCCGGCAACGTCAACATCGGAAAAAAGCACGACGACAACTTCCGCACCATGATCGAAGCAGCCATCGAATACGGCCGCCCGGTGCGCATCGGGGTCAACTGGGGTTCACTCGACCAGGCGCTGCTCACGCGCATGATGGACGAGAACAGCCGTCTGCCGGAACCCTTGGACGCGAAGGCCGTGACGCTGCGGGCCATCGTCGCGAGCGCGATCGAGTCGGCCAAGGCTGCCGAGGGCTACGGGCTAGGCCGCGATCGCATCATCCTCAGCGCGAAAGTCAGCGGCGTGCAGGACCTGATCGCCGTCTACCGTATGCTCGCCGCCGAGTGCGACTACGCGCTTCACCTCGGGCTGACCGAGGCGGGACTCGGATCGAAGGGCATCGTGGCGTCGACCGCGGCGATCGGCGTGCTGCTACAGGAAGGCATCGGCGACACGATCCGCGCCTCGCTCACGCCCCTGCCCAACGGCG
>JBGPLI010000057.1:0-26263 GCA_041486445.1 Bryobacteraceae bacterium | reverse complement strand
CGCGGTGCGCTCTTACCGCACCTTTTCACCCTTACCCGCTTGCGCGGGCGGTATATTTTCTGTGGCACTTTCCGTAAAATCCGCTTTGAGCGAATCCCCCCGGCCGTTAGCCGGCATGCTGCCCTGTGGAGACCGGACTTTCCTCCAGCCCACACGGGTCGCCCCACGCGAGCCAGCGACTGCCCGTCCGGCAGGCCCGCCCTTATTATGCAATTTCCCTGCCATTGGCTGCTCGCCAGAAACGTTTTTATCGTATGGCGTATCTACCTGTCGTTCGTGTATTCTATAGGGGTTGCCAAAGAAGAAACAAGCCAGACTGTAAATGTTGTAGGGTGGCACAGGAGGATCACAATGCTGCAAAGGCTCGCCGCTTTGCTGTTGGTTTTGCCGCTGGTGGCAATCAACGTCCCGGCCCAGGGTTTGAACACCAACGCGTCCAAGGACGATTGGGAAGAGATCAATTTCGAGTTCAACTCTTCCGTGATGGTGGACGGATTCCCGAGCATGCTGCGGCTGGCGGAGCTGCTGCAAAGGAACGCAGGCTTTCGGGTCGCGGTGGAAGGTCACACCGATCGCCTCGGCGGCGACGACTACAACACCAAGCTCGGCCAGGCACGCGCCAACGCCGTGCGGGACTTCCTGATCAAGTACGGCGCCCGCGCCAACCAGATCACGGTGGCGACCCGCGGACGCGCCGCCCCAAAGTACCCGGGGCAAGGGACCACCTACAGGAGAACCGACGAGGCGCGTTACATGAACCGCCGCGTCGTGCTCACCGTCATGGATGAGCAAGGCCGCACCGTGAGCGCCGGCGGCCCGGCCGAAGCTATCCGCGCCATCGAGCCACCCAAGCCCGCTCCCCCGCCCGCCCCCGCCGGTCTGACCGACTGCTGCAGCGAGGTCTTGAAGCGCCTGGATAGACTCGACGACATCGCCAAGCTGCTCCAGAACCTGGCGAACCAGAACGCGGACTTGAAGAAACAGTTGGACGACGTGAAGAATCAGCAGCAGGTGCTCGAATCGCGCGTGAATCAGCCGCCTCCGAGAGTGCCCACCACAGGCGAAGTAGCCACCGCCGTCGCCGAGGAGCTGAACAAGAACAAGGAGCCGCGCTTCCAGTTGCTCGGCACCAACGTCGGCGCCGACCAGGACGGCAACGTGACCTTTACCGGCAGGGGCCGCTTCTTTGCTCCCTTTGCCGACCACTTCGCGTTCCAGGCCCAGGGCGAATACCTCTACAGCAGGGGACAGAAGGAAGGCCAGTTCGACTTCGGTCTGGTGGACCGGCTCGGCCGGCGGTTCCAGGCCGGCCTGTTCTCGAGCTTCAAGCACATCACGCTCGCCGGCAACCAGACCGGTGGCACGCTGGGCCAAGCCGCCATCACGCTCGACTACATCTTCAAGTGGGGCCGCATCGGGGTCTTCGGCACCAAGGGCTTCCTCGATAACGCGCTCATCAACTCGGCGCCTCTCACGCTGGCCGACGGAACCATCCGCGGCAATGTGCTGATCGAGCGCTACCTCAAGATCGTCGATCAGGCGGGCGCCAGCGCGACGCTGGGCCTGTTCGGCAAGAACTACCTGGAAGTCAACGCCGGATACTTGAAGAGCGTCGCCTTCGGCGACCGGTTCGGCGGAACGGCACGGTTCATCTTCCCGATGAACGACAAGATTGCCATCACTGTCGAGGGCGGCATCAACGAGACCATGCTCATCGCGGGCAACAACGGGCGTGCGGTAGTGGGCGTGCAGTTCAGCAACATGATGCGTCCCAAGGAATACCTGGGCTCGACGCGCGCGATTCCCGCCGAAGTTCCGCGCGTGCGCTACGAAATCCTGACCCGGCGGCTGCGGATCGGCAACGCTCCTCCCATCGCCGACGCCGGCCCGGACCAGGTCGGCGTTTCCGCGGGCCCGATCCAGCTCGACGGATCGGCCTCCTACGATCCGGACGGCGACCCGATCACCTACCAGTGGATCCAGGAGGCGGGTCCGATGACCGCGCTCTCCAATCCTGTCGGCGCTAGGACCTCGTTTACCGCGGGGGCCGGCCAGGCCTACACGTTCCGCCTGGTGGTCAAGGACGATCACGGCGGGCAGGCTTTCGCGCGCGTGCACGTGACTACCCGCGCGGTCCTCAGGCCGCAGATTCTGTCCTTCACGGCCAATCCGCTTCAGATCACCACGGGCCAGGTCTCGACACTGGGCTGGCAAGTGATCAACGCGGACACGGTCAACATCACCAGCGTGGGGGATGTGCCGCTGACGGGCTCCCGTCCCGTGTCGCCGTCCATGACCACCACCTACGTTCTGACCGCCACCGGCGGGGGCACCAGCGTGGAGGCCCGGGTTACCGTTACGGTGACCGCACCGGCGGTGAACCTGCTGGCTTGCTACGCAACGCCCAGCAACATCATTTTGGGCGAGTCGGCCACGCTGAACTACCAGGTCACCAACGCAACTTCGGTGACGATCAATCCGGGCAATCTCTCGGTCGGCAACACCAGCGGCAGCGTCACAGTGACGCCCACGGCGTCCACCACCTACACGATCACGGCGACCGGCCCCTCCGGTACCACCTCGTGCAGCGTAGCGGTCAACGTCACCAAGGGCGAGCTGCCGCGCATCATCCGCTTCTCGGCCGTGCCGGGAACCATCATGTCCGGCCAGAATTCGACGCTGTTGTGGGTGGTGGAGAACGCGACCAAGGTGAACATCTCGCCGGTGCTCGGCGACGTTTCGCTCGGCGGCACCCAGGATGTGTCCCCCGCCGCGACCACCCTCTACACGCTGACGGCCACCAACGTGGCAGGATCGGTTACTGCCACCGCCACGGTGAACGTGATCGTGATTGAGCCGCCCAAGATCATCTCGTTCACGGCTACGCCGCCGGTTTCACCCAAGGCCGGCGCTCCGGTGGTTCTGGCGTGCAAGACCACCGGCGCTGTCTCGGTCACGATGGTCGGTATCCTGTTCGGGGTCGACAACGCCGCGGGCGGCTACACCGTGTACCCGGCCACCGACACCACCTACACTTGTATCGCCACCAACCAAAGCGGTCAGACCGACACCCAGACCGTGACGGTGAAAGTGACGCCGCCTCCGCCTACCCCGCCGAACAACAACCCGGTGGTAGTGGTGGCGGGAGGAACCACCTTCACCACGATCTACCGCTTCATTTACCCGGATGCGTCGGGCTCCTACAGCCCGATCGGCAACACCCCGCTCACCTATCACTGGACCGTGCGAAACAACGCGGCAGTGATCATCAACGCGGATTCGCCCACGCCGATTATCGAGTTCGGCATCATCGGCGGCACTTACCAGTTCGACCTGACGGTGACCGACAGCAAGGGCAACTCGACCACGCAGTTGATCACCGTGCTGTTCGCCAACCAGAAGGTGCAGTAAAACTTCAAAGGGCGGGTTTCCCGGCTCCGGGACCCGCCCTTTTCTGCTACTTGAAAATCGATCGGTTTACTCGGTGTCCCGAGTCCGCTTCTTCCGGTTGCGCTTGCGCGCCAGCGCTTCCTTGGTGCGCTGCTTCTCGCCCGGCTTCAGGTAAAAAGAGTGTCTCTTGATTTCCTTGATGATGTCCTCTTGCTGGACTTTGCGCTTAAAGCGGCGCAATGCGCTCTCCAGGGATTCGCCCTCCTGGATGTGGACTTCAGCCAAAAACGACTCACCTCGCTTTCCATCCGCTTGCCGACGCGCGCGGTTCTGAACCGCGCCCGCCAGGGAGCGGAGGTTTACCACATGCTGTCACGGCCCAGCATAGCAGCTTCCCGACCCTGATATAATGGCCGTTCCCTCGTCCCCTTCAAAATCAACATGGCTCACAAGCTAGCGAACATCCTCACACGCGTGCCCAGCGACATCGAAATCGCACAGGCGGCCACGCCGATTCCCATCGATCGCATCGCCTCGGAGGCCGGCATACTTCCGGAGGAGCTGGAGCTCTACGGCAAGAGCAAGGCCAAGGTAAGCCTCTCGGTCCGCGAGCGGCTCAAGCACGTTCCCAACGGGAAATACATCGTCGTGAGCGCGATCACGCCCACGCCGCTGGGCGAGGGCAAAACCACCACCACCGTGGGACTCAGCCAGGCGCTGGGCGCGCACCTGGGCAAGAAAGTGTTCACCTGCATCCGCCAGGCGAGCCAGGGCCCGACGTTCGGGATCAAGGGCGGCGCGGCCGGCGGCGGCTACAGCCAGATCATCCCGATGGAGGAATTCAACCTCCACCTGACCGGCGACATCCACGCCATCACCGCCAGCAACAACCTGCTGGCGGCCGCCATCGACGCCCGCATGTTCCACGAACAAACCCAGAGCGACGCCGCCTTGTTCGACAGGCTGTGCCCGCCCGGGCCCGATGGCGGCCGGCGCTTCGCTCCGGTCATGCTGCGCCGCCTGCGGAAGCTGGGGATTTCGAAAACCGACCCCAACGAATTAACGCCCGATGAGCGCGCCCGCTTCGCGCGGCTGGACATCGATCCGGCGAGCGTCACCTGGCGCCGCGGCATCGACACCAACGACCGCATGCTGCGGCAGATCACCATCGGACAGGGTCCGGAAGAAAAGGGATTCAACCGCGTCACCGGCTTCGACATCGCCGTGGCCAGCGAGATCATGGCGATCCTGGCGCTGACCACCGACCTGGCGGACATGCGCGAGCGGCTGGGCCGCATGGTGATCGGCTCCAATCGCGCCGGCATGCCGGTCACGGCCGACGACATCGGCGTCAGCGGCGCGCTCACCGTCCTGATGAAGGACGCCATCATGCCCAACCTGATGCAGACGCTCGAGGGCACGCCCGCCTTCGTTCACGCCGGCCCGTTCGCCAACATCGCGCATGGAAACTCGTCGATCGTGGCGGATCAGATCGCGCTCAAGCTGGTGGGACCCGAAGGCTACGTGCTCACCGAGTCCGGCTTCGGCGCCGACATGGGCTTCGAGAAATTTTGCAACATCAAATGCCGCTACAGCCGCCTGACCCCGAATTGCGTGGTGCTGGTCGCGACCATCCGCGCCCTGAAAATGCACGGCGGCGGTCCCAAGGTGGTGGCCGGACAGCCTCTGGCGCACGCCTACACGCAGGAGAACCTGGAGCTGCTCGAGAAGGGTTGCAGCAACCTGCTCAGCCTGATCGGCAACGCGCGCGCTTTCGGCATTCCGATCGTGGTGGCGGTGAATCGCTTCAAGGACGACACGGAGGCCGAGATCGCGCTGGTCCGGCGTCTGGCGGTGGCCGCGGGCGCCGAGAGCGCGGTCATGACCGATCATTGGGCGCAGGGCGGCGCGGGCGCGGTGGAGCTGGCTCACGCCGTGGTTGCCGCCTGCCAGAAGCCCAGCCAGTTCCACTTCCTTTACCCGCTCGAGCTTCCGATCAAGGAGAAGATCGAAATTATCGTCCGCCGGATGTACGGCGGTTCCGGCGTCGAGTACCTGCCTGAGGCGGAGAAGAAGATCGAGATCTACACTCGTCAAGGCTTCGACAAACTGCCCATCTGCATGGCGAAAACGCACCTTAGTCTGAGCCACGACCCTAATTTGAAGGGCGCGCCCACCGGATTCATCGTGCCGGTGCGCGATGTGCGTGCCAGCGTCGGTGCGGGCTTCCTCTACCCTCTGCTGGGCGCGATGGCCACCATGCCGGGCCTGCCCACCCGTCCGGGCTATTACGACGTCGATCTGGACACGGCCACCGGCCGGGTGATCGGGTTGTCGTAGACGTGGCGCCGGCGATCTTGTCGCCGGGTGCATTTGCCACTACACGTTCCGGTAGGGGTGGCCGGAGCCGGGGCGCAGCCACGCTCGGGCCGGAATGTCGCACGGCTGGTGTTCTGAGCGAGCAGCGGTCAGAAGTGCTTGCACAGAAAGGTTAATCCCGGCTGCGAGGGGAACGCCTTCCAGCGGTGGACGACGGGCATTTCGTTGATCTCGTCGGTCCCCAGCTTTATGGTTCCCGCCAATTCTCGAGAGTCAGCTTGATTCCGGTTTTTTGGATCGCCTGAAAATCTTCCGTGTTACCGGTCACGAGAGGCCGGTTAAGCCGAACCGCAATCGCGGCAATGAGGCAGTCGGGGAGTTCGAGAACGGAACCGTTCCTCCGCGCCATTGCCTTGATGCTGGCGGCGGCACGGTAGTCGGCATCAGCCGGCGTGATCTCGTCGTTCTGGCTGAGCCACGCCAAAGCCTTCTTCAACTGGCTTGCAGCCCCTATTCAGCTCAAGACCGTAGACGATCTCGTAGACGGTTACGCTCGTGAAGGTGAAGATTCCGTATTCCTACGCGTAGCGCGCCGCGTGACCGGCTACTGTTGCATCGTGGCCCTTGAGGTACTCCGAAAGGATGTCTGTGTCCAGTATGGACTTGACCAGCATCGGTTAGAGCGAGAGCTCAGGTTTCATTGGCCGCCGTCTCTCCTCGTAAGCGATGGAAATAACCTCGTCGAGCAAAGCGGAATCCTCCGGACTGCCAAATAAGCCCAATCCTTGTTCGAATACCGTTCTGGGAGTCGGGTTTCTGACCATCAAGCCAGTTTCGATAAGGCGCAGGAGGGCTTCGTCGTGAGTGATGTGCTCGTCATCCGCGAACCGCTGAATGTCGCGCTCGATGTTCGACGGAATATCCAAGCTCATTTGCTCCTCCCTTTGCTTTCTCCTCTCCAGTTTAACCCGCGGTGGCGGGAGCCGGGGCGCAGCCACGCCCGGGCCAGATCAAACCACCACGGCGCGGCCCCACTTGCGGATGGCCTCATCCGCTGTAACCAGTGACAAACCGTGGCACCTTGCGGTGGCCGCGATGATTTGATCCGCCGGATCCCGCGGGAACTCCGGCCCGAGCCGCACGCTCTCCGCGGCGGTGGCGCAGGCCAGGTGGGCATCGATCAGGGGTTCTCCCACTGGTCCGTTTCATTGAAATGGACGAAGTCCCCGGAAATACGCACCTTTCCCCTCCAGGTCCCGCGCAATGCCGGCCGGTCCCGCAGAACGGGCGAAACGGACGCGATGGGACGGCCACGTTTGGTGATCACCAAGCGCTTCCCATGAACGTCGACTTCCTCCAGCAAAGATAGACACCTCGCCTTGAACTCGCTCACGCTCACGGTTTCAGACTTCATGGCTTGTCGCCGGCGATGCCTAAAACATCTCCGGGAAATTGAACGTCAGCACGGCGTTCAGCCGCTTATCGGAAACCAGCATGCTCTTGTGTTTCGGATCGAGAGCGATTCCGCGCGGCATCCGCAGCACGCCTTTCGGACCGCCGATCACCCACTTCGGCGGCACGTCGCCGTTGTCGTTGATGCTCCACACGCCGACGAAAGCCTCGTCGGAAGCGAGGTCCGCGAACGGACCGGTGCCCCGCACCGAGGCGATGATTTCCCCTCTGGGCGGGTAAATCGCAAACGGGCCGCCAAACGCGTTCAGGCGGCTCTTGGGCCCTCCGATCACCGCCTTGGGCTTCACGTTGCCGGAATCGGTGCGATTGAAAATCAACATCCGCGCCTGGCCCCTGCCGGCGGATGCGCCGACGACCAGCAGATCGTGAACGGGATCGACGGCCATGGGGGGTTCACTGCCCCCGATCATCATCGTGTCCGGCCCCTCGATCACCCGTATCGGCGCGACGTCGCCCTGCCCGTCCCTGGGAAACACCAGCACGGCATCTCCGGTGGGCACGAAAATCTCGTTGTGGACGGGATCGACATCCAGGTGATCCGGAGCGCTCAGCCGCGTATGCGGTCCTTGGATAATTCGGATCGGCCGCTCTTCCCCGTGGGCTCCTCCACGATAGGTGAGAATGGCCTGCCCAAACTGCTGGGGAACCATGAACTCGTCGTGGATCGCATCGTACGCGATCCCGTGCATGGTGCGGCCCAACAAACTGCCCTGTCCTTCAACCCTGCGAACCGGCTCCGCTCCTCCATCCGCCAGCCTGGCGAATGCCGCAATCTGCGGATGGGCCACTCAATTCGGAACCAGGATTTCTTCCCGTTTGCTGTCGTATGCAATCGGATGCGGATTGCCCATGCCGGGAACGGGCCGATTGGCCGGCGCGCTGCGGATCACTCGAATGGGAGCGATGTCGCCGTTCGCGGTGGGATTGTAAGCGGCAGCCGTGTGATTGCCAAAGCTGGCGACCCAAAGCTCGCGGTTCTTGGCGTCTAAGTAAACGCCAGTAGGGTTGCTGACCAGGCTCTTGGGGCCTTTCAAAACGCGGATGGGCGCGACATCCCCTTCGGCCGACGCGGTAAATACGAGGACGGAATTTCCGCCGTCGTTGGCGACAAAAAGCTCATCGTGTTCGGGATCGACGGCGATCCCGGTCGGCCAATCCAGTTGGGTCTTGGGACCCTGGATCACGCGCAGAGGCGGGACGTCTCCACTCGCATCCTCGCGATACACGGTGATCGAGGGTGGCAACATTTGGCCCGAGCCCGGCACGACGTCTTCCCGCGTCAGCGGCCAATTCGACGGATTTTCGCGCCGGCGGGCCCTGCCCTGGCCGGGAGCGGAAGCACGAACCCGATGCACGGAACCGTGATTGGTCACATACAGCAGCTTGTTCTTGGTGTCCAGGGCCATTCCGTGCGGGTCCTGGAGCTTGGTGCGATCGCCCTGCACCAGGCGGATCGGCGCTTCCCCGCCCTTGGCCCCTTTCTTGAACACCGAGATCGCGCTGTCATGCTGGATGGTTAGAAACATCTCCTGGGTGTCTTCATCCACGGCAATCCCGAAAGTCCCGTGAGGCGTGCGCAACTGCCGGTCCGGGGGCACGTCGCCTACCGCCTGGCGGGAGAAGATGACCAGAGTATCGATGGTGTCGTTGTTGACGGCGTAAATGTCGCCGCTGGCGGGATCGATATACAGGCCGCACTGGAACTCGATTTTCGTGTTCAGGCCGCCGATGATCCGCTTCATCTCAGTCTGCTGGCCGGGTGCCGTCTTGACCTGACGGTCGTACACCAGAATGTTGAACAGGTTCTCGTCGGTGAGGACGACCTCGTCGCGCGCCGAATCCACGGCCACGGCGCTGTAGGCCGCGTAGGGATCGCGAATCATGCGCTGCGGTTTCCTGGCGGAGAAGTCGCGGGGATCCGATGCTGCAGCCGAGGCGCGCTCGGCGACCTGGGCCTGCATCAGCGCCACCCTCAGCGGAATCTTCGATAGAGCCGGCATCCCGGCGGAATCCGGCGACCACGCGCATTCCTCAAGCGGCAGCGTCTCGATGGATGCCAGACGCGCGTCGCCGGCCGGCTTGCGCTCATTGGTCCATTCCGCGCCGCTCACCGGACTCCGCAACAGAATCGGAGGCGAGGGGAACGAGTAGGTGTGTTCGCCTGCGGGAGCCGCGGTTTCCTCGGATTCCTGTCCGCCCGGAATCGCGTTCGAGATGAGGAAGCCGAGACTGCCGATCAGGAGAAAAGCAGCGAGCGCTCGAGTTGCCAGTGTCACGCTGACGATTGTATCAAAAGACGGCTGCGGCAGAACCGCGACCGCAGGGAGCGGCGAAATGCCCTCCCTTCGCTCACGCTCGGGGTTCAGAACTGAATCTGCACCGTGAACTGGAAGCTGCGCCCGTCGTTCAGCGTGTTGGTGATCTTCCCGAACGCGGGCGAACTCAAGTCCGCGCTGGGCTCCGCGAATTGGGGCGTGTTGAAGAAGTTGATCGATTCGGCGCGGAACGTGAGATTCGCCTCCGACCGCAGCGGCCAGGAGCGCGCCAGCGCGGCGTTCATGTTGCGAATGCCGCCCCTGCGGAACGTGTTGTAGCCGATGGTGCCGTGCAAGTCCGTGGACTGAATCAGCGAGAACGTCGAGCGCGGCAGAAGCTTCTGCGACGTGTCCGGGTTGTCGATGGTGCGGCCGAGGAGGGAGGGGTCGAGGATATTGGGGCGGTCGCCATTGCTGCCGTCGACGTTGCCGAATCCGGGTCCGTCGGACCCCGAGATGACGGTGAACGGAAATCCGCTCTTGACGAGGAACACTCCGGAGATGCGCCATCCGCCGGCCGCGCTCCGCAGCAAGTGGTTCCGGGCGGAGGGGATCGCGTATTGGAACCGCACCATCGCAGCGTGAGACTGGTCGAACGCACTGCGGCTCTTGAGATCCTGCGCCACCGGGTCCTGCGACTGGCTGTAGCCCTGCCGCGCCTCGTCGCCCGCAGCCATGTTGGTATAGGCGCTTCCGGTATCGATGGCCTTGCTGAACCAGTAGGTCGCATCGAGCGTGAGGCCGCGCCATGCCGGCGCCTTGAAATCGACACGCGCCGCGTCGAAGTACGCGTTGGACGCGTTCCGCGCCTGGCGCAGCTCGAAGTATCGCGGATCGGGACGGCGCTGGGTGATCGTTGCCGTGGTCTGCGGGACGCCCGGCACCTGCACCGCCCGGTTGGTGAACCACATCATGAACAGCTTGTGGGTGCGGCTGCCGATGTAGCTGAGTTGCAGGTTCCAGCGGCGGCCCGGCAGAGGGTCCCAGGTGAAGTTGTATTCGTGCGAATAGGGCGACTCCAGATTGCGCGGCACGTCGAATTGCGTGTGGCGCGCGCCGGGGCCCAGGGAGCTGCCTGCGAGCGGATTGAGAAGCGACGGCGCCTGAACCTCGACTTTAAGAAATCCCGGCGGATCCCAGCGGACCTGCTGAAGCGTTTGGTAGTAAATGCCGCCGTATTGAAGTCCGTAGGCGGCGCGGATGAGGCCGGCGCGCGGAAGCCGCCACGCCAAGCCAAACTGCGGCGCGATCGTGTTGCAGTCGCAATCGAAGTCGACCTCGGTCAGGTGGTTCACTTCCACCGGCCCGGTGATAGGCTCGTAGCGGAGACCGAAGTTCACCGTGAAATCGGGCCGGGCCTTCCACACGTCGCCCGCGAAATACTGCTGTTCCCACCAGCGAAAGTGCCGGTACCCGTCGCCGATGCCGGTGCTGTAGCGGCTGGGAATGCCCAGGCGGAAATTGGTGATGGCGTCGCGTCCGAAATCGCCACGAAAATAATAATTGCCGCGATCGCTGGAGGCTTCGCGCCCGTTGTTCTGATCGCGATCCCATTCGGCGCCGGCCGCGAAGGAATGGTTGCCGGTCTGGCGGCGGTAAAGCGTCGCGTATCGGAAGCGATTCAAGCGGCGATCGATGGGGATGATCGCGCTCGGCCCGAGGCTCTGGTAAGAGGTCCCGATGATCACCTGCGGCCCTACGGCGTTGGGCTCGGGCACCAGCAGCGAATGAACGCGGTCGAAGCCCGCGGTGAAGTCGAGGAACGACTCGGGATCGAAGACGTGATTCCAGGTCGCGCGCAGGTTGTGGGATTTGGTGTTGGTATCGGGATTCTGGCCGGCTACGAACTCGAACGCGCTCACCTGCTGATTGAGGAAGGCGTGCCGCAGGAACAGGTGGTCGTGCGCGCCGAGATCCTGATCCAGGCGAATGGTTGAGGCGTCGGTATTGATCGACTGAGGCGAGTTGGTGTTGAGCGCCCTTGGATCGACGTCGGTGCGGTTGGGCGCGATCTTGGGATAGGCGTCGATCCAACGCTGGATCAGCCGGTAGGCCGCCGGGTCGGCGGTGAGCGGCGTGCGCTCGGATTGAAGAGGCACCAGTACATTGCCGTTCACGCTGCCGCGCAGTTTCTGGCCGGAACCGTCGAGCGTGAGGTGCGCGCCGCGCCACAAGCCGAATCCGGCCGCCAGCCCGTAGTTGTTTTCGTGCGCGGGCTTCACGCCGCCGGCCTGGAAGAAGGAGCGCGCGCTGAAAACGCTGTTGCTATGCGTGAAGGAAATCCCTCCGTGGAAGTCGCGCGAATGGCGAGCCGGGTCGAGTTGGATCGGCGTGGCTGGCCGGTTGCCGAATTCCGTGCCGAAGTATCGCGAGTCCGGGCGGAATTCGGTGGTGACAGTGGCGCTGGTGCCGAGCCGTACGTTGAGCTCCTTGAGCGCATTGTTGTCGATCAGATTGAACGGGATGTTCTCGTTGCGGCGGCTTTCCCCGGCCTGAACCGCGGTCTTGCCCAGGAGATTCAGCTCGGTGCGCTTGTCATCGGCGGGTGACGGAGGGGCGGGCGCCTGGGGCGGCGGCGCGGCTTCCTCGGATTTGGGTTTTTCCGGCGGCGCCTCGGCCTGCTGCTGGCCCAGGCAAGCGTAGAGCGGCCCTAGAAAAAAAATCCACGCCCGGATTCGGTTCACGATTAGCAGAGCTTATTATAAGGTACAATCGTTTCGACACTTGCTTCCGAGGAGAGTGGAATGAATCACAGGATTCTGTGTTCGATAGGCGGTTTGGCGGTCGTCCTCGCAGCCGCCGGTCAAACGCTGTCGCCCGTGGCCAAACCGGCCGCCGCGAAGACAGCCGCGACGTGGACGCCTCCCCGCACGCCCGACGGCAAGCCGGACCTGCAAGGGATCTGGAGTAACGCCAGCAACACGCCGCTAGAGCGCCCCAAGAACCTCGGCTCGAAAGAATTCTACACTGAGCAGGAAGCCGCTGAGCGCGCCAAGCAGGGATTCCTGGGAGACCGCGGCGGTCCGCAAGAGGTGCATTACGATTTCAGCCAATTCGGGATGGACGCGATGCAAGCGAAGTTCGCGCAGAATCTTCGAACCTCGATGATCGTGGGCCCCGAAGGCCGAATTCCTCCCATGACGCCGGAAGCCATGAAGCGAAACGCCGATCTCGCGGCGAAGGCCAAGGGACATGAGCTGGACGGCCCGGAAAACCGCGGTCTGACCGAGCGCTGCATCATCTACGGGAACGCGGAAGGACCGCCCATGGTTCCCCCCATGTACAACAACAATATGCAGATCGTCCAGGAACCCGGGTACGTGGCCATCTTCAACGAGATGTTTCACGACGTTCGGGTCATTCCGACGAACGGGCGTCCGCACGTTCCGCAAAACATCCGCCAGTGGCGGGGCGATTCGGTCGGGCGCTGGGAGGGCGCGACGCTGGTGGTCGACACGACCAATTTCACGGGCCAGACCCGCTTCCGCGGATCGACCGAGAACCTGCACGTGGTTGAGCGTTTCACGCGCACCAGCGCGGAGACGATCCTGTACGAGTTCACGGTCGAGGATCCGGCCACCTGGGTCCGGCCCTGGAGCGCGCAACTGGTGATGGGCCCGGCCCTCGGCCAGCTCTACGAGTTCGCCTGTCATGAAGGGAATTACGGCATGGCGAACAACCTTAGAAACGCCCGCTTCGAGGAAGCAACTGAACCGCGACCGTAAGGGAGCGGATAGTACAGACTGACCCTCAGGGGCAATTGACGGACAGGCCTGCGGCGTGGGATGCTTGTTCCCATGCCGAAATGTTTGAAACAGGCAGCCACCTGCTTGTTTGCGCTGGCGGCGTTCGCCGGCCTTGCCTCCGCCGAACAGAAACCGCGCATTCCGGCGTGCTTTAAGATTCACGCCATGATACGGGCAGACGCCGAGCACTACTGGACCAATTGGACCAACGCCTGTCCCTACACGATCGACGCTGTTTACGTTATGGTCGGGTTCCTGGACGAGTCCCGCCGGTGGCTCGGCAACGGAGTGTGGGCGATGTACTTCATCACTCCCGGTGCGAGCCGGATTGTAAGATTCTCGATGCCGGTGGAGGTGCCCGATTTTTACTCGGTGAAACTGGTCAAGATCACGACCAACTCAGAAGAAGCGCTGCGTTCGTCCCCGCCCCTGGTCGCGGATCGCGAGACGGGTGATCCCGGTCCGGTCGCCGGCGCTCATTAGAAACGCTACTGGCTGCCCTCGCCCGGTTTGGTGCTGACCATGTGCGGCATGTCGACGTTGTTATCGTTGCAGGAGTACTCGAGCAGGTCCGGCAGACCCTTGGTCGGCTTGACCGGCTTGAAGGTCCGGCTGTGCACCCACGGCTTGGCGTACATCGCTGGATCGTCCAAGGTGTACTGGTACGCGATGGTGTCGGGGCCGGTGCGCGTGAGCCGTTCGATCACGTGCAGCTTGGCGCTGTGCTGATGGCCGGCTGTATCGAGCCAGGTCCGGTTATTCAAGGCTACCGTGTCGATTACCAGCGTGTCGCCTTCCCATTTTCCGGTCGAGTCACCCAGGAAGGCGTCCACCACGCCCGCGTGGTGCGGGCGCCCGTCGGTGTAAATCATGCGCCAGGTCCGCTGATATTCGAAAAGCATGACCACGTAGCCGGGGGTTTGCACAATCGCCATCGGAAACGGCGACTGCATGATGCGCGGCACGCCGGGCGGCAGGCAAAACCCCGTGGGATCGTCCTTGGAATCGTGGTTTTTGTACGCCGCCTGCCCCAGCGGCGTGTAGGGGACCTCCGCCTCTTTGCCCATGGCCATGTTCGGAACGTAGGGGATGTTCCAGAAGCCGGACAGGTCCGCTTTGCCGTCCGCAGTGCGTGGGATGGCCGTCTGGCCAAAGGCGACGATTGCCGCCGTCGCCATCGTCAATGTAATGCAACAATTTCTCACGTAGACCATGCTAATCGGCGCATTGCGAGGAGTCAAGCGCGCTTGACATGTCCTGGTGCCCATGCGATGATCTGGAACGGCAAGGAGGCATCCGTATCATGAGAAATCGTTTGCTGACCGCCGGCCTGGGGTTGGTCTGCGCCGCGGCGCCGATCCTGGCGCACCATTCCTTCGCCGCCGAGTACGACAGCACCAAGCCCATCGTCATCACCGGCACGGTCACCAAGATGGAGTGGATGAACCCGCACATCTATTACTACGTGGACGTGAAGGACCAGGAGGGCAAGGTCACGAATTTCGCGGTCGAGGGTGGCACGCCGGGCAGCCTTTACCGGCAAGGCTGGCGCAAGGATTCTCTTAAGGTCGGCGATACCGTCACGGTCGACGGCTTCAAGGCCAAGAACGGATCGAACTACATCAACGGCAGGAAGGTCACGCTGCCCGACGGCCGCAGAGTGTTCGGCGGGTCCTCCGACGACGGTGGTCCGGCCACTGAAGGGAAGCAGTAGGGCTTCGCCATGCGATACGCGGCAGCGTTGGGCCTCTTGTTGTTGGCCGCGATCCCCGCCGCGGCGCAGAGGGCGGCGACCGATCGCAAGGCTCCGCCCAAGCCGAAACCGCAGGGCGCCTGGTGGTACACGGGTGAGGCGCCGCCGGCCACGCCGGGTCCGCCGGACCTGACGGGTGTCTGGTTGAGCGGGGCGAGCGGGGATCTTTCGAAATTCGCGCTCCCCGGCCAGGAGATGATTCTCACGCCCTTGGGTAAACAAAGATACGATAACGTCGATCACGCCAAGGACCCCGATACGTATTGCCTGCCACAAGGCCCGGGACGCCAGCTCATGTCGATCCATCCCACGATGATTTTGCAGCGCCCGGATGTGATCGCGTTCTTGAGCGAAACGCAGCACATCTTTCGCATCGTTTATATGGACGGGCGCGATCACCCCGAGGATCTCGCCGACTATCCGGAGTGGACCGGAAATTCGATCGGCAAGTGGGAAAAAGACACGCTGGTGGTGGATACGCGCGGCATCAACGAACGGACCTGGATCGACACCTCCGGTCACGAGCACAGCCAGGACCTGCACATGGTCGAGCGGTTCCACCTGGCCGACCGCAACACGCTCGAGTACATCACCACCTACGAGGACCGGGTGTTCTTCGTGAAGCCGTTCACGATCAAACGGATTTTCAAGCGCCAGATCGGCGACCGCATCATGGACTACGCCTGCATGGAAAACGAGAAAGACATCAAGAACCTCATGCCCACCATCGGCGAAAATGGCCGAAGGTAGCAAATCTCTTTTGGGATACACAAATGAAAACCTGTTTCATCACGTTGTTCACCTCGTGCGCCCTGCTGGCGCAGTCTTCCGCGGTCAGCAAAGCCATCGGAGCGGCCGGCCAGGCCGAAAAGGCGCTGATCGACGAAGTGGTGCTGGCCAACCGCATTCTCAGCAACGAAGGCGTTCTGGATGCCTACGGGCACGTGAGCGTCCGCAGCGAGAAAGATCCTAGCCACTTTTACTTGGCCCGCCACCTTCCGGCAGGCGTGATCACGCCGGCCGACATGATCGAGTACGATCTGGACACCAAGCCCGTCGTGAAGAACGACTACATCGGTTATAGCGAGCGATTCATCCATGGCGAGATCTACAAGGTGCGGCCGGACGTAAAGGCGATCGTGCATGGCCACGCGCCCGAGATCGTCGCCTTCAGCATTACGTCGGTGCCGCTGCTCCCAGTCGCGCACATGGCCGCGTTTCTTTACGAAGGCGTGCCCACGTTCGAGATCCGCAAGGCCGGCGGAGTGACCGACATGCTGATCCGGACCAACGAGCTCGGCCGGGCGCTGGCCCAGACCCTCGGCGACAAGCCCGCCGCTCTGCTGCGCGGGCACGGCGCGGTGGTGGTGGCTCCGTCGCTGCACGTCGTCGCGGGCCGGGCATATTACATGAACGTGAACGCGAGGGAGCTCCAGCAGGCGCTGGTTTTGGGCGGCGGCAAGGTCGCCTACCTGGAGCGGGAAGAAGCCAAGAAGGCGGCCCCGCAGGACGGCTTCGAGCGCGCCTGGACGCTGTGGAAGAGCAAATGGGGCGCGAAGTAGTTTTTTCCTCAAACGGCATTGTACGCTAAGTGAATCTTGCTCCGGACAATTATGTCCTTGATCCGCGGACATAAATGTCCGATAATGAACTATGAAAGCGGCCGAGTTCCTGCGCAAGGTGAAGCGCATCGGAGACAGCCGCGGAATCGGTGTCCGTTTCGAGGCCAAGCGCGGAAAAGGGAGCCACGGAACCCTATACTTTGGATCTTCCCGGACCATCGTGCAGGACCTGAAAAAGGAGCTCCCGCCAGGGACTCTCCACGCGATGCTCAAGCAACTCGGGCTTACCCTGAAGGATTTCGAATAGGAGGAGGAGCGATGCGAAGCTTCGTTTATCCAGCCACCCTGACGTCAGAGAAGGGCGGCGGTTTCACCGTTCAATTCCACGACTTGCCCGAAGCCATCACGAGTGGCAAGGATCGTTCCGATGCTTTGTTTCAAGCGTCCGATTGCCTGGAGGAGGCTATCGCAGGCCGCATCGCCGATGAGATGGACATCCCTGAGCCGTCGGCCCCGCGCCGGAAACAGGTTCCTGTACCGCTGCCGGCGCCGATGGCGGCCAAAGCGGCGCTGTATCTCGCGATCCGCGCCGCTGGCTCCTCCCACAGTGAACTGGCGCGGCGTCTTAAGCTTGATGAAAAGGAAATCCGACGCATGCTGGATCCCCGGCACGCAACCAGGCTCTCGCGTATTCAGAAGGTGCTTGAAGCTCTGGGTCAGCGCCTGATCGTCGGCGTAGAGACCGCCGCGTGATTCGCGAAGCAACCGGCGAAACGCGGGTAGGGTATCATGTTCCTCACAAGCCATGCGTTCATCTCAGGGATGGATTCTCTCGCTCGCGCTGTTCCTCGCCTCCATTCCATGCACCGCGGCGGACGAGCTGCCTCCCCTTCCGCCGACGCCTAAGCAACCCGTAACCGACGAATACTCGGGCATCAAAGTGGTGGACGATTACCGCTGGCTCGAACCCGCCGCCAGTCCCGACGTTCGGCGGTGGAGCAATCAGCAGAATGCCCGCACGCGCGCCTATCTCGACCACCTGCCGATGCGCTCCGCGATCGTGGAGCGGCTCACCCAGCTCAACACCGGCCCATCCACCCGTTTCTCGTCCCTCGTGTTCCGCGGCGGCGTATGGTTCGCGATTAAGGCCCAGCCCCCGAAATTGCAGCCGTTCCTGGTGACGCTTGCTTCGCCCGACGACGCGGGCTCGGCGCGCGTCCCGGTCGACCCGAATGAGCTCGACCCCAGCGGCGGCACTACCATCGACTTCTACTCGCCCTCGCTCGACGGGAAGCTCGTCGCCGTGTCGCTTTCCAAAGGCGGCAGCGAGGACGGCTCCGTTTCCGTGTTCGAGGTGGCTACCGGCGCCAAGCGGCCTGACCTGATCCCGCGGGTCAACGGCGCCACCGCCGGAGGTAGCGTCGCGTGGAACCGGGACGCCACCGGTTTCTGGTACACCCGTTATCCGCGCGCGGGCGAGCGGCCGGTGGCGGACCTGGATTTCTACCAGCAGGTCTACTTCCACCGCCTCGGCACACCCACGGAGGAGGACGAGTTCTCGCTCGGCAAAAATTTTCCGCGCATCGCCGAATTTGCGCTGCGGACGTCGGAAGACGGGAAGTATCTGCTGGCGCGCGTGGCCATCGGCGACGGCGGCGAAATGCTCCACTATGTGCTGGGGCCGGAAGGTCCCTGGCACCAGGTCACGCGTGTGGCCGACCAGACCTCGGACGTGGCCTTCGGACCCAACGACTCGCTGTACGTCCTCTCCCGCAAGGATGCGCCGCTCGGCAAGGTGCTCGAGCTCGCGCCGCCGGCGTTCTCTCTCCTCAAAGCCAAAACCGTAGTGACCGCGGTTCGCTCCTCCATCGACGGCTTCCTCGCGGCCGGTTCGCATCTCTACGTGGGCTACATGGCCGGCGGACCTTTCAAGCTCATCGACATGGAGCCGGGCAAGCCGGATAAGACCATCGGGATTCCGCCGAATTCCACGGTCGGGCAGCTCGTGCGCGCCGGCGGCGGGCAGCTCCTGTTCCAGAATGAGAGCTTCGTCGAGCCCTCGGCCTGGTATCGCTACGATCCGGCGGGCGGGCTCGGCAAGACGGCGTTGTTTCAGACCTCGCCCGCCAGTTTCAGCGACGTCGAGGTGGTGCGCCAGTTCGCCGTTTCGAAAGACGGCACGCGCGTTCCGATGAGCATCCTGCGCCGCAAGGGAATCAAGCTCGATGGCAACAACCCTGCCCTGCTCACCGGATACGGCGGCTTCGGCGTGAATGAATCGCCGAGTTTCTCCCCCCACCGGCGGCTGTGGCTCGATCACGGCGGCGTGTGGGTGGTCGCCAACCTGCGCGGCGGGTCCGAGAATGGCGCGGCCTGGCACGAGGATGGACGCCTCACAAAAAAACAGAACGTGTTTGACGACTTCATCGCCTGCGCGGAATCGCTCATCAAGTCCAAATACACGAACCCCGAGAAGCTCGCGATCGAAGGCGGCAGCAACGGCGGCCTGCTCATGGGGGCGGCGCTGACCCAGCGGCCGGATCTGTTCCGTGCCGTGGTGAGTCACGTGGGCATCTACGACATGCTGCGCGTCGAGAGATTTCCCAACGGCGCGTTTAACGTTACGGAATTCGGCACTGTGAAGGAGCGCGACCAGCTTCAGGCGCTGTACGCGTACTCGCCCTACCACCACGTCAAGGACGGAACCGACTATCCGGCGGTGCTATTCCTCACCGGCGACAACGACGGCCGCGTGGACCCGATGAATTCGCGCAAGATGACCGCGCGTTTGCAGGCGGCCACCCGCTCCAGCCGGCCCGTCTTCCTTCGCACCAGCTCCGGCACCGGCCACGGCATCGGTACGGCGCTGAATGAGCGGATCGAGCAGGATGCGGACGTGTTCTCCTTCCTGTTCGATCAGTTGGGGATCAACTAGTGGTGCGATTCATAAATATCACTATATTACTTCTTCCACTGATACGGCTTCGGGTGGGCATTCAGATAACTGATCCCGTCCAGCAAATGAGTGCCGATCTCGTCGGTCGTCTTTAGGTAGGTGTTGTGCAGCGCGGTGCGCTCCAGGACGGCAAACCACGGTTCGATCAGATTCAGCCAGGACGCGTTGGTGGGAGTCCAATAGAAGCGCACCCGTGCAGGCTTTGGCTCCCAGAGTCTGAGGGCCTTTTTATGAGCACTGAGGTTGTCCCAGATGAGATGGATGGTTTGTGCGGGAAATGCTTCCAGGACCCGGCGCTGAAGAAATGCGAGGATTGCTTCCCCGGTCTTGCGCCGGACCGGTTCCCCGACCCCGCGTCCGAGATGGGGAGCAAAGGCCGCCAGCAACGGGACCGTGCCGTTGCGCCGGTAACGGTCCGGGCCTAGCTCGGGACGCCGACACCAACTGCGACCGCCACGCGGAATCGTTTGTAAGGGCCCCATTTCATCCATGCAGACCACCACGCCATCCCGGGGAGGGTGGCGGTAGAGGGTTACGACTTGGTTTTTTTTGCTTCAAACTCAGGATCTTTGCTGTGACCCCATGTCGGCCCGGCCCGAAAGCCCAATCCACCCTCGCGCAACCGCCGCCGAATCGTGGAGCGCGTCACCTGTTCCAGCCCAGGGCGGTCGTGCAAATACTGTTGGAGTTTCGGCAAAGACCACGTCGTAAAGTTCAAACCCAGTTCCTTGGGTCGCGCGGTGGCGACCTTGAGAATCTCGGTGGTGAGATCGGCGCCATACAGGCACGGTCGCCCCGACTTCGGACGGTCCAGAAGTCCCGCTACGCCAGCCCCCAGAAACCGCTTCACCCACACCTGCGCATTGGTGTAATGAAGTTCGACCCATTCACTGGCTTCCGCCAACGACGCTCCTGCGGCCAACTGCCAAACCAGTTGCGCACGCCGCTGCACACCAACCGGAGTCGAGCGGGATCGCAACAAGCGCTGTAATTCAACTAACTGCTTGCCGGACAGATCTGGAAAATCGAGCGTTCGTCCCATGCCCAGAGGATAGCATGGCATACGCTTTATATATAGCGATACTTCTGAACTACACCACTAGCCCGCTTACTTCGTGCGCGGTTCGGTGCGAGCGAACGCCTCACACAGAACCGCGACCGCAGGGAGCGGGCCCTAAGGCGAAAGCCCTAACCAAACTAAGACCGAGAACTAATATACCAAACGTTCGGGCCCACCGTACCATCTATCAGTGTGAGGATATCTCCGCCGGACGGTGACGTATGGCGATAAAGCCCGGACAAACAGTCGGCGACTACGAAGTGGTCGATCTGATCGAAAGCTCTAAGAACGGCGTGACCTACAAGGTCCGCAACGCGCTGCTCCAGCGCTGGGAAGCGTTGCGGGTGCTTCCCCGAACGCTCCAGGACGACCAGGAAAAGGCGACGCGCTTTCTTCGCGAAGCGAAAGTCCACGCCCGCATCAGCCATCCCAACATCGTGTCTTTCTACCACGCCACGCAACTGGCGGGCCAGCTGGTCATGACCACGGAGCTGGTGGAGGGAACCACGCTCGCCGATCGCATGGAGCTGGGTCCCATCCCGCTGCCCGAGACGCTCTCCTACGCGAGCCAGGTGCTGGCCGCGGTGGCGCACGCGCACGCTTCGGGAATCGTGCACCGCGACATCACTCCGTCCAACATCATTCTGACCGCCGGCGGCGGCGTGAAGCTGACCGGCTTCGGCCTGGCGAAAACCATCACGGACCCGCAACTCACCCAGCCGGGCACGGTGCTCGGATCGCTCGACTACATTTCACCCGAGCAGATCAAGGGCGTGACCGAGCTGGACGGGCGCTCGGACATTTACTCTCTCGGCGTGGTGTTGTATGAAGTCGTGACCGGCCAAAAACCGTTCGATCAGAAAAGCCAGTTCGAGATGATGCTGGCGCACGTGAATACGATTCCGCCCGCGCCCAGCGTTGTGAATCCGGCCGTGCCGGCCGAGCTGAGCGAAATTATCTTGACGGCCATGGCGAAGGACCCGGCCGCCCGTTTTCAGACTGCCGAGGTATTCAAGCACAGGCTGGATCAGGTACGCGGCGTTGCGACGCCGGCCCCCGAGCCCGCTGCACAACCTGTCGAAGAGGCCGAGGCGGCTCCCGCCGAGACGCCCGCCGCTCCGATGACGCCGCGGTGGGACTCCTGGCAGTTGTTCACCGCCGGGTTGTTCACGTTCCTGGTGGTCGTGCTGACCTTCTACGCAGTGATGCGGTAATGCTAGAGCCGATCGATGACCTTCTCCATCGGAGACACTGTCGACGCGTATCGAATCCTTGAAGAGCTGGGCCGGGGAGGCATGGGCCGGGTCTACAAGGTTGAGCACACCATCACCCGGCGGCTGGAGGCAATGAAAGTCCTCGAAGGCGGCCGGCCCGGCGAGCCCGAGCAGGCCGCGCGATCCCTGCGCGAAATTCAGCTCCAGGCCAGCCTGGACCACCCCAACGTTGCCGCCGTCCACAACGCTTTCTGGGCCGGTGAGGATCTGGTTCTGGTGATGGAGCTGATCGAAGGCCGCTCGCTGCGGCGCGTGCTGGAGGCCGGCCGCATCCCTGTGGCGGCGGCGATCGACTACGCTTGCCAGGCCCTCTCGGCGCTCGGTTGTGCGCACGCCAACGGCGTGATCCACCGCGATGTGTCGCCCTCCAATATCCTGATCACCAACACAGGCGTCGTGAAGCTCACCGATTTCGGACTCTCCCGGGGACCGGCCGATCTGCGGCTCTCCCAGCCGGGTACCCCGTCCGGCTCGCTGCATTACATGTCGCCCGAGCAGGTGCGGGGCACAGGGCCGGCGGACGCACGCAGCGACATCTACTCGCTCGGCGCGGTGTTGTACGAGCTCGCCACCGGCAAGAAGCCTTTTGACGGGGCGAGCGCCTTCTCGATCATGATCGACCAGGTCCGGAAGGCGCCGACGGCTCCCCTCGCGATCGAGCCGGGCCTGCCGCTTGCGCTCAACGACGCGATCCTCCGGTCTCTCGAGAAGGACCCGGCGCGACGTTTTCAAACGGCCGCGGAATTTCACCTTGCTCTGCTGCAATTGCAGCAGACTGGGACGGCCTTCCCCCGGACACCCTTCCGTCTCCCCCCGCGCCCCTGGATGATCGGCGCCGCCGCGGCGGCCGCCGTCATGACTCTCTCGGTGGCCAGCTTTCTTGGCAGCCAGCGCTCGCGCGAACCGCAGATGCTCCAGCTTCCGATGCCGGTGCTTGCTCCGCCGCCGATACCGCCGCCTCCGCTCGAGATCACGATTTCGCCGGAGCCTGCCGTTGTGGCGACGCCTCATCGCAAGCCGCCCGCGCCTCCCCTGGCCGCTCGCATTCCTGCGCCGCGGCCTCTGCCGGCTGCCCCAACCGTCGCGATCGCTCCGCCGGAGGAGTCGCGCGCGATTTCCCAACCCGAGCTGCCACCGCCGCAACTGAACGTCCCAATCCCGCCGCTCCAGGAGGCTCCAGCGATCCAGGCGGCCGACTCACCTCCTGAGGCAGCAACCCAAGCCGAGCCCGAGCCCGCTCCGCAGTCCGAGCCCAATCTTGTGAAGAAGGGCCTGGGCCGGCTCTGGCGTCTGATGCGGCGCAAGAACACCGGCGCTCGCTGACGCTGAACCGGGGTGCCCTCTGGGCCCGGCAGCGAGTGGGTTTCCCTGTGTTAACATCGCTGCATATGCGCACAAGAACGTTCTTGTCTGTCCCGGCCGCGGCTCTGGCGGTTGTTCTTTTTCAAGCGGGCAGCCCGCTTCAGGGCGAACCGGCGAGCGCCGGTCCGGTCGCGCTGGCCGGGCAAGTGAGTTCTCAAGAGGAGGGCGCCATGGAGGGCGTCCTGGTGAGCGCCAAGAAGGCGGGCTCCACCATCACGATCACCGTGGTCACCGATCAGACGGGGCGCTACAGCTTCCCCCGGAATAAATTGGATGCGGGCCAGTATGCGCTCCGTATCCGCGCGGTCGGATACGAGTTGGACGGTCCGGCGACGGTCGAAATTCCCGTGCAAGACGCCGCCACCGCCGACATCAAGCTCCGCAAGGCCAAGGACGTCTCCACTCAGCTCAGCAACGCGGAGTGGATCGCGAGCGTGCCCGGCACGGAGGATCAGAAGCGGTCGCTGCTCAACTGCGTGAACTGCCACACGCTCCAGCGGATCGTGAAATCCTCCCACGACGCCGATGAATTCGTGCAGGTCGTCAAGCGCATGGGCGAGTACGCCAATCAAAGCATCCCGCTCCGTCCGCAGAGGCGCCTGGCCGAGCGGATGCTCGAAGTGCGCGGCGATCAGAGAGCGCAGGCGCAGCGCGCGCAGGCGGAATTCCTGGCCAGCATCGATCAGAGCTCCGGTCCGTTGTCGTATTCTCTCAAGACCCTCGCGCGGCCCAAGGCGAGAGCCACGCGCGTCATCATCACCGAGTACGATCTGCCGCGGCCGATGATCGAGCCGCATGACGCGATCGTCGATTCGAGCGGTCTGGTCTGGTATTCCAATTTCGGCGAGCAGAACATCGGCCGGCTCGACCCCAAGACCGGCAAGGTGACCGAATTCACCGTGCCCGAGCAGAAGAAGGGCTGGCCGCAGGGCGGGCTGGGGCTGCAATTCGACAAGGACGAAAACCTCTGGCTGGGCATGATGTACCAGGCCGGCGTCGCGAAATTCGACAAAGAGACGGAGAAATTCCAGATCTTCAGTGCTCCCGCGGAGTTCAACAAGGAGATGACGCAGATCAACATGGTGGTTCCGCAGCGCAGCTCCGTCGATGGCAAATTCTGGACGCAGAACAACGGCTTTGCGATCATCCACCGGTTCGACCTTGCCTCAGGCAATATCGAGACCTTCCAGCCGTTCAAGGACGGCAAGCCCGGCGAGGCCCACAACATCTACGACGTGGCGCCCGATTCGCACAACAACGCCTTCTTCACCGACATGGCCAACCAGCATATCGGCCGGGTGGATGCCAAGACCGGCAAGATTTCGCTGTGGGAGACGCCGACGCCGCGCTCGGCTCCGCGCCGGGGCCAGATGGATTCCCAGGACCGCTTCTGGTTCGGTGAGTATCGCGGCAACAACATCGGGATGTTCGACACCAAGACGCAGCAGTTCAAGGAATGGGCCATCCCGACGGCCTACAGCGCCCCCTACGACGTCGCGCTGGACAAAAACGGCGAGGCCTGGACAGGCTCGATGTCGAGCGATCGCATCGCGCGCCTGGATCCCCAAAGCGGTCAGATCACCGAGTATCTGCTGCCGCGCTCGACCAACATTCGCAGAGTCTTCGTGGACAACTCGACCACGCCGGTGACGTTCTGGGTGGGCAATAACCACGGTGCGTCGATCGTGAAGCTGGAGCCCCTGGATTAAAGGGAGTCAGTGGGTCAGGCGATCTTGTCGCCTGCCAGACACCGGCGGTTTCGCCGCCGAATCGTTTCACGCTAAAGATGTCTTGCCGACAGTCCACTAGTGGGCAAAATACAGATTGAGCGCCCGGTCCACGTGGTCCTGATCGAGCGTGGGCGCGCGCTGTTCGAATGCCGCGATCCCGCAGATGCTGGTCGCCAGATCGGCTGGATAGCATGCCCGGAGTCCGTCCGGCGATCGCTCCGAACATTCCGAACGGATGTACTCTGCCATATCCGGTGTGCATTCCAGACTTTTCTCTTTGAGCACTCTCCGCAGCAGCTCTCTGAAAAGATCGTCGCCCAGCGGCTCGACCTTGATCTTATTCTTCAAGCGCCGCAAAAACGCGTCCTCCGCCAAATCGCTCAGCGGCAGATTGGTCGCAAACACCACCAGCACCTCGAAGGGCATCTCGAAGCTCACGCCGGTCCACAAGTTGAGGATGTCGGTGCGCCGGTCCAGGGGCACAATCCAGCGATTCAGCAGCTCGCGAGGAGTGATGCGCTGGCGTCCGAAATCGTCGATCAACAGGATCCCGTTGTTCGCCTTCATCTGGAGCGGTCCGATGCAGACCCGGGTGACATCGTCAACCCTCGGCTCCAGCATCTCGGATCGCATTTCGCCGCCGACCTTGACCATCGGCCGGCTGCACAGCACCCAACGTGGATCCCCTATGCTGCCCTGCCGCTCCTGCGCCCGATGAATCAGCGGATCGTAAACGCCCAGGACCTCGCCGGACGCTTCGACGGCGTAAGGAACGTAGACAAGATCCTCGAAGCAGCGATGAAGCCGCTCGGCCAGACTGGTTTTCCCATTCCCCGTGCTGCCGTACAACAGGATCGCCCCGCCGGTGACCAGCGCCGAACCCAGCTCATGGATCACATGGTCGGGAACCACCAGGTCCGAGAGCGTCGACCGGAGGCTGTCGGCGGTTACGTGGACGCTGACGCCTTGCTGCTTAACCACTCGATTGTATTCCTTCAACGGCACGGGAGCAGCTCCAGCATATTGGCTCTTCCTAAGCGCCACCTCGGCCATGCCCCGGCCCTTGGCGGACAGGCTGATCTCATAATCGTCGCCCACCATGGTTCGGGTCTCGCACAGGTGCTCCTTTTGGAGATGCCGGTACATGGTGTGGATGACTTGAGTGCTCAGCTTGGTTCTCTCCGTCAGTCTTCGGAGCGTGACCGTGCCCTCCACAAATGCGTGTTTCAGGACGAGGTCCAGAACCAGAGACTGCGGAAGGCCGGTTTCCTCGATGTTGGCGGCCTCGGCCGGACGGTCGAGCATAGGGTCGGTGGGCGGGAT
>JBGPLI010000056.1:0-26622 GCA_041486445.1 Bryobacteraceae bacterium | reverse complement strand
GCGTCGATCCCGGACCGCTCCTGGCTCTGCGCGCCCGCCGCGATACCAGCGCCGCCGCGCTCCAGGAAGCGATGGAGCGCGTGGAACAGACCGGCGCGCTGGTCAAGGATCTGGACATCGGCCTGATCGATTTCCTGAGCCTCTACGACGAGCGCGAAGTGTGCCTGTGCTGGAAGCTGGGCGAGGACCGCATTCGCTTCTGGCACGGCCTGGAGGAGGGATTCCGGGGACGCAAGCCCATCGACGAGGGGTTTCTCGCAAGCCATCGCGGAGGCGACGCGGACCCGCCGAATTGAGTTCTACTCGATCAGCGGCCGCACCGCATCCCAGACCTCTTTGGCTACCGCCGCCTCGTCCCGCGAGCCGTCGATCAACCGCATTCGCTTGGGCTCATCGGAAACGAGCTGGTGATAGGCCGCCCTCACCTTGCGATGGAAGCTCAGATCCTGCTCTTCCATCCGCGTCTCGACCGCCTGCGTGTCGCGATTGCGGCTGCGCGCGCGCTTGAGGCCGGTCTCGGTGTCGATATCGATCACCAGTGTCAGATCCGGAACCAGGCCCCGGCAGGCGATCCGGTCGACTTCGTACACCACCTCGGAGCCCATGCCGCGCGCCGCCCCCTGATAGACCAGCGTCGAGTCCGTGAAGCGGTCGGAGATCACGATCCGCCCCTGGGCCAGCGCGGGCAGAATCCACTGATCGACGTTCTGCGCGCGGCAGGCGAACATGAGCAGCAGCTCGGCGGTTGGGCACAGCTCCCGGTTTTTCTCGTCGAGCAGCACGCGCCGGATCTGCATACCGATCGGCGTGCCTCCCGGCTCCGCAGTTTCGAGCACGTCGCGTCCCATCGCGCGCAACCGCGCGGCGAGCAGCCGGACCTGTGTCGACTTCCCGCTGCCCTCGGGGCCTTCAAACGTGAGGAACAACCCCCGGCGGTCAGTCATACACGAAATGGAGAACCTTCTTCAGGTCCTCCCACGCCTCGCGCTTGGCGTTCTGATTGTAGGGGCGCAGCAGGTAGGAAGGATGATAGGTCACCATCACCGGAATGTCGCGCCATTTGTGCCAGTGCCCGCGCAGACGGGTGACCCCGTCCTTGGTCGCGAGCAGCGCCTTGACCGCGGTCGAGCCCAGAGCGCAAATCGCCTTCGGGCGAAGGACCATCAGCTGGCGGAACAGGAACTCGCCACAGATCTCCATCTCATCCGGCAGCGGCGTGCGATTCTCCGGCGGGCGGCATTTCACCACGTTGCAGATGTAGACGTCGGCGCGGCGAATCGGGATGCCCTCCTTAGACGCCGTGTTCTCGATCATCTGCGTCAGCAGTTGCCCCGCGCGGCCGACGAAGGGGATGCCCTGCGCGTCCTCGTCCGCGCCCGGCCCTTCGCCGACGAACACCAGCCGCGCCTGCTCATTCCCCACGCCGAAGACGATTTTCGAGCGGCCCTCACACAGGCGGCAGCGGCGGCAATCGCCGATGTCTTCTCGAATCGTCGCGAGCGTCTCGGGCCCCGTTACTGAACCGCGCGCGTCAGCAAGCGGAGCACGGCGGTAGAGATCCTTCACACCGAGGTCCTGGTAGAAGCTCAGATACTGCCGAAGCTGTTCGGGATTCATCGCGAAGCGTGAAGCGCCAGGCGCAGCTTGATCATCTCGTCGAAGATGCGTCCGGCGATGGCGCGCTTGGCCGCGCGGCGGACGGGAATCGTCTCCCCGGTCCGCAGCACCAGCACCACTTCGTTTTCGTCGGATTCGAACCCGATGCCCTCTGCGGAAACGAGGTTGGCCACCACCATGTCGCAGTTCTTGCTGGCGAGCTTGCGCCGCGCCTCTTCGATCAGGTTCTCGGTCTCCGCCGCAAACCCCGCCAGCAGACGATCGCCCTTCTTCTGCCCCACTTCGGCCAGGATGTCGGGGGTTGGGTCGAGCTCGAGCGACAGGCGCGCGGACGTCTTCTTCTCCTTCTGCTTCGGCGGACGGGCGCGATGATAATCGCCCACGGCTGCCGCCTTGAGGATCATGGTGGCCTCGGCCAGGCGATCCATCACGGCCTGGCGCATTTCGAGCGCCGTACGGACGTGGATGACCTCGATCCCCCGCGGCTCGGCGAGTGTGACCGGCCCCGACACGAGCACGACGCGTGCGCCTCGCGCCGCCGCCTCCTCAGCCAGCGCGTAGCCCATTTTGCCGCTCGATCGGTTGGAGAGATACCGCACCGGATCGATCGGCTCCTGCGTGGGCCCGGCCGTCACCAGGACGGTCTCGCCTTCCAGATCGCGATGAATCTCGCGAACGGGCGCGGCCAGCCCCGCGACGGCATCGGCGATCGAATCCGGCTCGGCCAGCCTTCCCGGTCCCACCATGCCGCAAGCGAGCGCGCCGTCTTCCGGTTCCACAATCACGTGGCCGCGGTCCCGGAGAATGCGCAGATTCTCGCGCGTGGCCGCGTGATTCCACATGTTGGTGTTCATGGCGGGCGCCAGCACCACCTGGCCCGTGAACGCCAGGTACGTAGTGGTGAGAAAGTCGTCCGCCAGTCCGTGCGCGAACTTCGCGAGCAGGTCGGCGGTGGCGGGCGCGACCACCAGGATCTGGTTTTCCTGCGCGACGCGGATGTGCTCGATCGCGCTCGAAAGCGTGTCGTCCGCGCTTGCGGCCGAGAACAGGCTCGTGACGACCTTCTTACCGGTGAGGGCGGCGAACGTCAGCGGCCGGACGAACTCTTCGGCCGCGGCGGTCATCAGCACCTGAACCGAGAATCCGCGCTCCATGAGCGCGCGCGCCAGCTCGGCCGCCTTGTAAGCGGCGATCCCTCCGCCGACGCCGAGCGCCACGTTCATGCCGTTACTCTTTTGCGGCCTGTTCTTCCTGCGCTTTCTGCGCGGCGGGATCCTCGTACTGCACCAGGCCGCGGCGCACCTCTTCCATCGCCGCCACGGTGGGCTTCTTGGAAGTGGTGGGCAGGAAGCTGCGCGCTCCGTTCTGCAACTGGCGCGCCCGCTTGGCCGCGACGATGATGAACCGGTAGGCGCTGGCTTCCGGATCGTCCGGAATCACGCTCTGCGCGGTGTTCTTGAGATTAGTTTCGGGCATCTGTGAAAGTCTCCAAGATCGGATGGATCTGCTGTTCCATCCGGTCGCGCCGGCTCCGCGTGGCTTTGACGATGGACACCAGCGTGTCCACCGACGCCTCCACGTCGCGATTCACCAGCACGTAGTCATACTGCGAATAATTGCGAATCTCCTGCGCGGCCTCTTGCAGCCGGCGCTCCATTTCCGGCTCGGAGTCCTGCGATCGCGCCCGCAGCCGCTGTTCCAGCTCCTGGCGGCTGGGAGCGAGTATGAAAATGGACACCGCGCCCGGAATCCTCTCTTTTAATTGTCGCGCACCCTGCACGTCGATGTCGAGCACCAGGTCCAAGCCGTCGGCGCCGGCGCGCTCGAGCTCGCTCACGTGGGTGCCGTAATAGTGTCCGAAGACCTCGGCGTGTTCCAGGAATTCGCCTTTTGCGATGCGCGTCTCGAACTCCTCGCGCGAGATGAAGAAGTAGTCTTCGCCGTCGCGCTCCTGGCCGCGCGGCGGCCGCGTGGTGTAGGACACCGAGAAGCGCAGCCCCGCCACGCGGTGCATGAGGTGGTTCACCAGCGTGGACTTGCCCGAGCCGGACGGCGCGGAAATGATGAAGACCGTGGTCATTCCAGATTGAGGGACTGCTCGCGGATCTTCTCAATGGCCGCCTTGGCCGCCAGCGCCAGCTCCGTGATCTTCAGCCCCGCTTCGCCCGCGCCTCCGGTTTTCGAAAGGATCGTGTTGGTCTCGCGATTCATTTCCTGAAGCAGAAAATCGAGCTTCTTGCCCGCCTCGCCGCCCGCATCCAGCAAGCCCGCTAACTGCGCGGAGTGGATCTTCAACCGCGCCAGCTCTTCGCCGATGTCGCTGCGATCGGCCAGGATCGCGGCTTCCTGCGCCAGGCGCTGGGGATCGATTTGCACGCCTTTGAGCAGCTCCTTTAGACGCTCGGAGAGGCGATTCTGGAAAGCGGCCGCCGCGCCGGTCCGGATCCGCTCCATCTCCTGCGCCGCCTCGGCGAGCCGGCCATTGTGTCCTCGCATTTCGGCGGCGATCTCAGCTCCCTCCCTTGCCCGGAAAGCGTTCAACTCATCCAGCGCATCGCGCAACGCATCGAGGAGCTGCGCCTCCAATTCGGCCGGCGGCTCGGCTTCCGCCGATTCAGTGAACATTCCAGGAATGCGGAAGGCCGCGTTCAGGTCGGGCTTGGATTCCAGGCCGTGTGCCTCGGCCGCGGCGCGGAACATGCGCAGGTATTCCTCGAGCAACGCCCGGTTCAGGGCCGGAGCCGAGCCGTTCGATGCGTCGCGCGGAAGCCCCACCCGCACTTCGACATGACCTCGCACAACCTGGCCCTTTACCGAAGCGCGGATCGCATTCTCAAATGGGTCCACCGCCGAAGGCGCGTGCACCTGAACGTCGAGCCCGCGATGATTCAGGCTCTTCACGCTGACCACCAGTTCTCCCTCGCCCAGCGCGCGGCGGGCGCGAGCGAATCCGGTCATGCTGCGAAGCGCCGCCGTCATTGCGGATTCACCACGGGATCGCTTTCCAGAAACTGAAGCTCGTGCAGCCGCTGATAGATGCCGCCGCGGCTCACCAGCTCGTCGTGGGCGCCCGTCTCGGCGACACGGCCGCGGTCGAGCACGACGATCTTGTCGGCGCGCCGGATCGTGGACAGGCGATGGGCGATCACGATCACGGTGCGGTGCGCCATCAGGTTTTGCAGCGCGCCCTGCACCAGCATCTCCGACTCGGTGTCCAGGTGCGACGTGGCCTCGTCCAGGATCAGGATCGGCGCATTCTTCAGCAGCGCCCGCGCGATCGCGAGTCTTTGCCGCTGCCCGCCGCTGAGCTTCACGCCGCGCTCTCCGACGATCGTTTCGTAGCCCTCGGGCAGCCGCGATATGAACTCCTCGGCCAGCGCGTCGCGCGCCGCCTCGCGAATCTGGTCGCGGGTGGCTTTGGGGCGGCCGTAACCGATGTTGTTCGCCACCGTGTCGTTGAACAGGAACGTGTCCTGCGCCACCATGCCGATCCTTTCGCGCAGCGAGGAAAGGCGCAGGTCGCGCACGTCGCGGCCGTCGATGAGCACGGCGCCGGCGGCGACGTCGTAGAAGCGCGGGACCAGGTTCGCCAGCGTGGTTTTTCCCGCGCCGCTCGGACCGACGAGCGCCACCACTTGTCCGGCCTTCACCTCCAGCCGGATTCCGTCCAGCAGGAATCCCTCGGGCGCGCTGGGGTAGCGGAAACTCACGTTGTCGAAGACGACCGCTTTGTCAAATCGCGAGAGCTTGACGGCGCCCGGGCGCTCACGGATCTGCTGGTCGCCATCCAGGTACTCAAACACCTTCTGAGAAGCGCCAAGAGCCTGCTGGAAGATGTTGTGGATTCCCGTGAGGCGCTTGACGGGCTCGTACAGCATCAGCAGCGCGATCACGAAGCTGGTGAACTCGCCCGTGGTCATCTCGCCGGACTTGATCTCCAGGCGCGCGTAGGTGAGCAGGCCGACGATGGTCACCGCGCCGAAAAACTCGATCAGCGGACTGGCGATGGCCTGCTGCGCCACGTAACGGAGGTTGCTGCGGCGCAGGCGCCGGGCGCGGTCGCGGAACCGGTTCGCCTCGATCTCTTCGGCGCCGAACGACTTCACCACCTGCTGGCCGCTGAGCGTTTCCTGGAGCACCTGGTTGAGCTCGGCCGCGTCGTCCTGCGCGCGCCGCGTGGTCCGCCGGATGCGCCGGCCCAGCCGCAGCGTCGGCACCAGCACGAACGGCAACAGCGTGAGGGCGACCAGGGCCAGTTTCCAGTCGGTCTGCAGCACCACAGCGACCAGACCGAGCGCCGTGAAGCTTTGCCGCAGCCAGTCCGCCAGCATGTGAGACATCGCCAACTGGATCTTTTCGAGATCGTTCATGATCGAGGACATCACCCGGCCGGTCGAGTTGTTCTCGAAGAAGTGCGCGTCCTGGTGGAGCACGCGCTCGAACACGGCTTGCCGCAGATCCGTAATCGCGGAAAGCCCGACGTAGTTGATCAGATAGTTGGCGAAATAATCGCACACGCCCTTGATGAGGAACACGCAGAGGATGCCGGCGGCCACCATGGTCCAGACGTTGTGGATAGAGGCGGGCATCAAGCCATCGAGATACACCTGGCGCTTCAGGCCGGGTATCGTAAACAGCAGCACGGGGGCATCGGCGGAGGCCGGATTCAGAACGCGATCGAAGACCGGTCCGATCAGCAGCGCCGTCATAGCCTGTGCCGCTCCGACGCACGCCATCAGAACCACCGACACGCTGAGATGAGGAATGTAGGGACGCGAATAACGGAGCAGGCGCGCCAGTTCCCTCATGCCTTCACTCGATGAGCTTCCACCGCAGCGACGACATCTTCGACAGCGATGCCTTTGATGGCGCCCGTCAGTACGTGCGCCTCTGTACGCCACGGCCCCCACGTCACCGGGTCCGACGCGCCAAACAACGCCACCACCCTTACGCCGAACGCGGCGGCGATGTGCGCGGGTCCGCTATCGTTGCCGGCGAACAATTGCGCGCCCGAAAGCAGGCTCTTCACGCGCGCCAGCGGCTCATTCCGCCAGACGCGAAATTGCGAGAACGCGGCGGGGTCGTCGCCCGGACCCGCCAGGAATACCGGCTCCAGGCCGAGCCGGTCGCGAAGATGCCGCGCCACGGCAGTGAACCGGTCCGCCGGCCAGGCTTTTTCGGGAGCGGAAGCGAAGGGATGAATCACGGCGTAGGGAGGCAAATCCGGCGCCGGGTCGGCGAAAAGTTTCGCGCGAGGAATCTCGGCCGCGGGCACTCCCAGGAAAAACACGGCCGACGCCAAATGTTCCGCCGTGTGGACGCGGCGGCTCACGCCCAGAATCTGCTGCGCGGTGGGGATCTCCGTCGAATAGAGAAAGCTGTAGCGATGGTGCGCGAAGCCGGCGCGAACTCCCGCCCGGCACGCGGCGGTGAGGATCATGCTGCGCGTGCCGCCGTGAAGATTCAGCGCCAAATCCGCGCGCGCGGCTCCCGGGCGAATCTCGTCGACGTCGGCGTTGCCCTCGAAGATCGCAGCGAAGCGCGGTTCCACGATGACGGTGATCTTCAAGTCGGGCCGATGCCGCCGGAGCAGCGCGAGAGCGGGAGTGGTGAGCACGCAGTCGCCCAGCGACCGCAAACGGATCACGGCGACCCGCGAGCCGGACGGCAACCGCTCCAGCACAGTGTCCATGTCCGCGTTTCTAAGGCCTCTATTCTTCGATCCGAGCCTCGTCGACCAGCATCACGGGAATGTCGTCGCGAATTGGATAGACCCGCTTGCACTCGACGCACTTCAGGCCGTTCTCGTCCTGTTTCAGCTCCACCGGCGCTTTGCAGAGCGGGCAGACAAGGATTTCCAGCAGATCTTTGCTGATGGCCATAGCAATAGCTTAGTGTAGCATCCGGAACATTCGGCAAGTCCTGTATACTGGGGTTCAATTGGCCGAACGTTAGTCTTTCGTGCTGCCTTATCTAAACCTTGAGAAGTGGGCGAAGGAGCGGTTACAAATCCCCGCTCTGCTGGCACCCGGACGGCAGCCGCTCTCCTATTCCGCGCTTTCGACGGTCGCCGGAAGTGCGGCGGAGGAGTTGCGCGATTCCGGCTTGCGCGCCGGCGAAGTGGTCGCACTGGTGACCGGACCAGGAGCGGAGTTCATTCCCGCGTTCCTGTCGATTGCCGGTGAATATGGGTGCGCACCGCTCGATCCGTCGCTCACCGCGAGCGAGTATCGATTCTATTTGTCCACGCTCGGAACGCGAAGGCTGGTGATTGAGGACGGCGTCGCCCCGCCTGCGATCCTGGCCGCCGGGCAACTCGGAATCCGCGTGCAGCGAATTCGTCCTGCGCCGGATCGGGGCGCAGGGGCGTTCACTCTGGAACGCTGCCGGCACCACGCCGCGACGCCGCCGGGACGCCAGAGCGATGCGGCGCTGCTCCTGTTTACCTCTTCCACGACTGGAAATCCAAAGCTCGTTCCCCTGACCGCCTCCAATGTCCACGCGACTACGGCGCAAGACTCGCGGGCGCAAGGGTTGAGCCAAGAAGATCGATTGCTCAGTTTGGCGCCGCTGTTTCACGGCTACGGGCTGTGCTCGGTGCTGGCGCAGTTGCTCTGTGGAGGGAGTGTGGTCTTGCCTGCGGATTTGGAGGCCGGCGGCTGGTTGAACTCGTTCGATGAATTTCGGCCGACGTGGCTCACGGCCACGCCCGCGTTGCTGGACACGATTCTAGCGCGGGCTCTCCGCGACCCGGAGCCCTTTCGCCGGGCGCCGCTCCGTTTCATTCGGTCCTCCGTCGCGCCCTTGAGACCGGAGCTGTGTGCACGGCTCGAGGAGGTGATCCAGGCGCCGGTACTTGAAGGCTATGGCATGACGGAAGCGGTTGCGCTTACACGGAACACCCCGGGCGCCCGCAAGCGCGGGTCGGTGGGACGGACGACGGGCGCCGAAATCGCCGTCATGGACGACTCCGGCAACGTGTTGCCGCCGGAAACCATCGGGGAGATCGCCGTGCGGGGTCCCTCCGTCATGAGTGGATATCTGGACGACCCGGAAGCGAACCGTCTCGCCTTTCGGAATGGCTGGTTCCGCAGCGGCGATCTCGGCCGCCTTGACGGGGAAGGCTTTCTGTACATCACGGGCCGTCTGAAGGAGATGATCAACCGGGGCGGCGAGAAGGTTCTCCCCGGCGAGGTGGACGAGGCGCTCCTCCGGCACCCGGCGGTGGCGGAAGCGGCTGCGTTTGCCATTCCACACCGCACCCTTGGGGAAGATGTGGCGGCCGCGGTGGTGTTGCGGAAAGGTGAGTCTGTTTCGGAGCTGGAGTTGCGGCAATCGGCCGCGGCGAACCTCGCGGCGTTCAAAGTTCCCCGCCGGATTGTGTTTGTGGACTGCATTCCCCGCGCGTCAACGGGAAAACCGAAGCGGGCCGCGCTCGCCAGTCAGTATCGCGATTTGCCTTCGAGTCACGCTGCGCACGCGGCGCCCCTCTCGGTGACTGAAGAACGGCTGGTGGAGATTTGGAGCCGGATTCTGGGAGTCACGGAAATCGGCCGCGAAGACGATTTCTTCGCTCTGGGCGGCGATTCGCTATCCGCGGCTGTGATGCTGACCGAGGTTCAGAGCGTCCTGAAGACGGGTGGCGGAGCGCTCGATCAAGTCGATTTCTTCGATCAACCGACGGTCGCCTTCCTGGCCAGGATCCTTGCCGAGGGTGGATTGCACCTGGAGGCGCAACCCGCCGGCAATCCACCGGCATGCCGCATTCTGCCTTTCCAACAGCGGGGCTCGCGCATTCCATTCTTCTGTTTTGCACCCACTGACCTCGATCCGTATTATTTGCGCCACCTGGCCAGGAGTCTGGGGGACGGGCAGCCGTTTTATGCCGTCTGCCCGCCCAATCCGGTGCGCGGCGAGCGCCTGTTGAAGGTGGAGGATCTCGCCTTGCTTTCGATCGCTGCCATTCGAAACGTCCAGCCGCACGGACCTTACATCATCGGTGGACACTGCTTCGGGGGAGTTCTCGCTTTCGAGACCGCCCGTCAGCTCTTGCAAGAAGGCGAGGCGATCCCTCAGCTCGTACTGTTTGACGTTCCCGCGCCGGGTTATCCAAAAGTAGGGCGGAAATGGAAACGATATCTGGCTGAAGCGCGCCGTATTCTCGCCGGGCTGGCGCGAGGCGAGCAGCCTGTGGAACCCGGTGAAGTGCTCCGCCACCTCGACAGGTTGAGCCAGATCTTGATTCGAAGGCTCCCCGGGCGGGTCCGGCGCACTCTGACGTTCCTGAAGCCCGGAGGCGGGATCAAGGAACGGAAGGACGACGAGTTGGCTAGCCTCATCCTGTGGGAATATGTGCCGAAGAGCGTCGGGGCGCCGATCGTCCACTTTCTGGCGGCGGATGAATCCGTCAGCGCGAAGATTCTTGACGATCCCCGATTGGGCTGGCAGGAATTTGCGGGCGGGGGTATAGATGTGTTCCCGGTCCGCGGCGGCCATACGACCCTGCTTACTGCGGCCCACGCACCCGCGGTGGCCGCGCAGCTTGAATCGTTCCTGGACGCCGCCGGGGCCTCTCTCGCGCGGCGACGGGCGGCGGGGCGCTAACGGCCTGTGGCAAGAGTCAATTCCCTCCGCCTGCTGACGCGCGCGATGTATACTATCTCCATTCGTGCATCCTGATCTGAACCTTGAGCGGTGGGCCAAGGAGCGTCCACAGTTCCCCGCTCTGCTTGCGCCCGGACGCGAGCCGCTCTCGCACTCCGAGCTCTGGGCATTGCTCGGACGCACGGCGGAGGAATTGCGCAATTCCGGCTTGCATCCCGGCGAAGTGGTCGCGTTGGTGACCGGACCCGGAGCGGAGTTCCTTCCCGCGTTCCTGTCGATTGCCGGCGAATACGGGTGCGCACCGCTCGATCCGTCGCTCACCGCGAGCGAGTATCGATTCTATTTGTCCGCGCTCGGAACGCGAAGGCTGGTGATTGAGGACGGCGTCGCCCCGCCGGCGATCCTGGCCGCCGGGCAACTCGGAATCCGCGTGCAGCGAATTCGTCCCGCGCTGGATCGGGGCGCCGGAGCCTTCACCCTGGAACGGTGCCGGCACCACGCCGCGACGCCGCCGGGACGCCAGACCGAAGCCGCGCTGCTTCTCTACACTTCCGCCACCACTGGCGATCCCAAACTTGTGCCGCTCACGCCGGGCAACCTGTACGCCTCGGTGGAAAGTGAAACGCGATTTCCGCCATTGTATGAAACGGACCGGCTGCTTAGCCTCGCTCCGCTTTTCCACCTGCACGGTCTTCTGTCGGTGCTGACGCAATTGTTCTGCGGCGGGAGCGTCGCTCGCGCGCCGGGCCTGGAGGCGCATGGCCTCCCGGCGTGGCTTGAGGACTTCCATCCGACCTGGCTAACAGGGGGACCGCCTCTGCTTCGAACGATTTTGGCGCTGGCGCAGAGGAATCCGGATCTGTTCAAACGCGTGCGGCTGCGTTTCATTCGATCGGGGGGGGCGCCGGCCGACCCGGAGTTGTTCTCCTCGCTCGAAGCCGCTGTGGGAGCCCCGGCGCTCGACGGCTATGGCATGACCGAGGCCGGCTACATCACCCGCAGCACTCCTGGCGCCCGCAAGAAAGGATCGGTGGGCCGGACGATGGGCGCGGAAATCTCCATCCAGGACGAGTCCGGCGGAAGCTTGCCGCCCGAATCCGTCGGCGAGATCGCGCTGCGCGGCGCCGGCGTCATGGGCGGATATCTGGACAATCCGGAGGCGAACCGGCTCGCCTTCCGGAACGGATGGTTCCGTACCGGCGATCTCGGCTATCTTGACGCGGAAGGTTTCCTGTACATCACCGGCCGCCTGAAGGGGATGATCAACCGCGGCGGCGAGAAGATTCTCCCCGCCGAGGTGGACGAGGCCGTCCTCCGGCACCCGGCGGTGGCGGAAGCGGCTGCGTTTGCCATTCCGCACCGGACACTCGGAGAAGACGTGGCAGCGGCGGTGGTTTTGCGCGAAGGCGCGTCTGCTTCGGAGTGGGAGTTGCGCCGGTTCGCCGCGCTGAGCCTGGCAGCTTTCAAAGTTCCCCGCCGGATTGTGTTCGTGGATCACATTCCCCGCGCGTCAACGGGAAAACCCAAGCGGACCGCACTCGCTGCTCAATACCGCGATTTGTCTTCGAGTCGCGCCGAGCACGCGGCGCCCCGCTCGGCGACGGAAGAACGGCTGCTCGAGATTTGGCGCCGGATTCTGGGAGTCGCGGAAATTGGCCGGGAAGACGATTTCTTCGCTCTGGGCGGCGATTCGCTATCCGCGGCTGTGATGCTGACCGAGGTTCAGAGCGTCCTGAAGACAGGCGGAGGGGCGCTCGATCGAGTCGATTTCTTCGATCGGCCGACAATCGCCTTCCTGGCCGGGCTCATTGCCGAGGGCGAGTTGCACCTGGAGGCGCAACCGGCCGGCGATCAACCGGCAAGCCGAATTCTGCCCTTTCAACAGCGAGGATCGCGCATTCCCCTCTTCTGCTTTGCCGCCCGCGAGGTCGATGCGTATCATCAGCGCCACCTGGCCCGGAGCTTGGGGGATCAGCAGCCGTTCTACGCTGTTTGTCCGCCCAATTCCGTGCGCGGCAAGCGTCTGTTGAAAGTGGAGGAACTCGCTTCGCTTTCCATCGCCGCCATCCAGCGGGTCCAGCCGCGCGGCCCGTACATCCTGGGAGGGCACTGCTTCGGAGGAGTTCTCGCGTTCGAGGCCGCCTTGCAACTGATCGCGGCGGGCGAGACGGTCTTGCAGCTCGTGCTATTCGACGTACCGGCGCCGGGTTATCCGAAAGTAGGGCGCAAGTGGAAACGCTACCTGGTGGAAGCAGGCCGAATCCTCGCCGGGCTGGCGCGACGGGAGCGGCCCGTGGCACCCCGCGAGATCCTCCGCCATTTCCAAAGGCTCGGCCGCATCTTGATACAAAGGCTCCCGGGCCGGGCCCGCCGCTCCCTGTTGTTGCTGGACACGCGCGCCACGCTTGAGGAGCGCGAATGGATTGAGCTGGCCAGCGTCATGCTTTACGAGTACCGCCCGAAAGGCTTCCCGGCGCCAATCCTCCATTTCATCGCCTCTGATGATACCGTCAGTACCAGGATTCTTGACGATCCTCGATCAGGCTGGCGGGAATTTGCGCGCGGAGGGTTGGAGCTATTCACGGTTCGCGGCCGTCACAACACTCTCCTCATGGCCGAGCACGCGCCCGCGCTGGCCGCCGAGGTGGGACGCGTTCTTGCCAGCGGCGACCGGGCTGGCGCGGCCGCGGCCTCTCTCTAGGAGGCTGCGGCGCTCTGCTATTCTGGTGTTTTACCCACCTGCAATGCACATCAAGAAACAACGTCTCCTGACTCCAGGGCCGACGCCTCTCTATCCGAAGGCCCTGTACGCGATGATGGGCGCCGACCTGCATCATCGCACCGAGGATTTCCGTAACCTGTACCGGACCGTGCTGGCGGACCTCAAGGAAGTCATGGGCACCTCGCACGACGTGCTGGTGCTGGTGGCCTCCGGCACCGGCGCGATGGAAGCGTCCGTGTCCAACTGTTTTTCGCCGGGCGACCGCGTCATCGTGTGCTCGGCGGGAAAGTTCGGCGAGCGCTGGGTCGAAATCACCAAGGCGTTCGGCCTGAACACGGTGGTGCTCGAGGCGCCCTACGGCCAGTCCGTGAAGCCGGAAGCGGTCGAGAAGGCGCTGGCCGCGAACCCGGATGCCAAAGGCGTGTTCGTGCAGGCCTCGGAGACCTCGACCGGCGCCGCTCACGATGTGCGCGCCATGGGTGAAGCCGTGGGCAAGACCGACGCGATCTTCGTCGTGGACGCGATCACCGGCCTCGGCACCATGCCGCTCGATATCGAGGGCTGGGGACTGGATATCGTGATCGGCGGTTCGCAGAAGGCGTTCATGATCCCGCCGGGTCTGGCGTTCCTCTCGGTGAGTCCGAAGGCGTGGGCGAGAATGGACACAGCCAAACTGCCCCGCTACTACTTCAATCTTAAGAAGGAGCGGAAGAGCGCCGCGGGCGGCGAATCGAGCTGGACGCCCTCGATCGCCCTGATGCTGGGCTTCGCCGAGGCCCTGAAGTACGTCAAGAGTCTGGGCATGGCCAACCTGGTGGACAACGCCCAGCAGCTTGCGGCGGCCACGCGCGCCGCGTGCCGGACCCTCGGCCTGGAGTTGTTCGCGCCGGAGAGTCCGGCTGCGTCGGTCACGGCCGTGAAAGCGCCGCCGGGCCTTAGCTCCGGCGTCATCGTCAAGGAATTCCGGAGCAGGTTCGGCTCTATCATCGCCGATGGTCAGGGCACCATGAAGGGGCAGATCTTCCGCATCGCGCACCTCGGTTACTTCGATGTTTCGGACCTGTTCGCGATGGTGGCGCAACTGGAGTTGATCCTCGAGGCCAACGGCGTCCCGGTGAAACTGGGCTCGGGCGTGGCGGCGGTCCAGCAGGCTTACGCCGACATCGCCTTCCGGAAAAAAGAAACGGTGAACGCGTGAACCCGCTCACTGGCGTTCGCGGTTCGGAAGCGCCGACACAGAACCACGAGCGGCAGCGAGTGGGGGTTCATGAAAATTCTGGTGGCTGAACCGCTCGCCGCGGCGGGAGTGCAACTGCTGAAGGCACAGCCCGGCTGGGACGTGATCGTCTCGAATCCAAAGGAATACCTCCCGCATCTGGCCGACGCCGACGCGCTGCTGGTGCGCAGCGCCGTGAAGGTGAACGCGGATGTTCTGGCCAAGGCGCCGCGCCTGAAAGTGATCGGCCGGGCGGGCGTGGGCGTGGACAACGTCGATCTGGACGCCGCCACCGCAGCCGGCGTGCTGGTGATGAATACGCCCGGCGGCAACGCCGTGTCAGTGGCCGAGCACACTCTGGGAATGATGCTGGCGATGGCGCGATCCATCCCGCAAGCTTCGGCGTCCACCAAGAGCGGCAAGTGGGAGAAGAAGAAATTCATGGGTAACGAGCTGCGGGGCAAAACCCTCGGCGTGGTGGGTCTGGGAAGCATCGGGCGGGAAGTGGTACGCCGCGCGCGCGGTTTTGAGATGCGAATCGTGGCGAGCGACCCGTATGTAAGCTCGCAGACGGCCGCCGACCTGGGCACGGACCTGATCAAGCTCGACGAGCTCTACGCCCAGAGCGACTACATCACGCTGCACGTGGCGCTGACCCCGGAAACGCAGCAGATGTTCAACGACGCCGCGTTCGCCAAGATGAAGAACGGCGTCCGAATCCTGAACTGCGCGCGCGGCGAGATGATCGACGGCGCGGCGCTGGCGCGGGCGATCGAGTCGGGCAAGGTGGGCGGAGCGGCGCTGGACGTTTTTCAGGTGGAGCCTCCCGCCGCGGGCGAGCCGCTGCTGGCGTTCGAGAACGTGGTAGCGACGCCGCATATCGGCGGCTCCACCGAAGAGGCGCAGGAGAGCGTGGGCGTGCGCATCGCCGAACAGGTGGTCGAGTACCTGCGCGACGGAGTCGCCGTGAATGCGGTGAATATTCCCGCGATGACCGCCGAACAGTACCGCACGGTGGGGCCCTACGCGGCGCTGGCCGAACGGCTGGGCACGTTCGCGGCGTACGTCGCCACCGGCAATCCGCGCTCGGTGCGCCTGGTGTATCAGGGCAAGATCGCCGAGCAGAGCACGCACCTGATCCGCAACGCGGGCCTGGCGGGCGTGCTCAGCCGGTCGCTCGAGAGCAAGGCGAACGTGGTGAATGCGCTGCAAATCGCCGCCGAACGCGGACTGGCTTACGAAGAGCGGCACGAAAAGCGCGCGCGGCACACAGATTCGGTGCGGCTGGAACTGGAAACCGACACGGGCCTGACTTCGGTGGAGGGAGCGGTGGTGCTCGGCAAGCCGCGCCTGCTTCAGGTGGACGGAATCCACTGCGAAGCCGGACTCGCCGGACACCTGGTGCTGATGAAGAATGAGGACGTGCCCGGCGTGATCGGGCACATCGGCTCCGTGATGGGCAAGAACCGGATCAACATCGCCAATTTTTCGCTGGGACGCCGCGACGCTCCCGCGCGCGCCGGAGCGGCGCTCGAAGCCATCGCCGCGATCGAAACGGACGAAGCCGTGCCGGAGGCGGTGCTGACGCAGTTGCTCGCAAACCCGGCGGTGAAGGTGGCGCGCGCGGTGGAGTTGCGGGCCTAGCGGTTACAGCTTTACTCCGGGCAACTCGGCGCCAGCGTCTGTAGCGAAGTGACCAGGACGCGGTCCCCCTCGGGCTGGCGGTCCAGAAAACCCTTGATCTCCACCTTGTGCCCGTTGTAGTCGGCCGGGTGGGAAAACTCGATCTCCGGCAGGCGGAACGTGCTCGTGCCGAGCGGCAGACCCTCGGAGGCCTTCAGCTCCGCGCCGGTCGATTTCTCCGGCTCCCTGGTCCGCACGAGCGCACTGGCCCTGCGCAACGTCCACCCGTCGCCCGGACCCATCCCCAGGCAGCCAACCACGCGGACCAGCGAACCGCTCGCCAGCGGCGCGGGGCCGTCCTTTCCCACCACCTGAATGCCGCCGGTCACGCTCGCGTTCAGATCCTCAGCGCCGGCCGGAAAGCTGTTCAACGACAAAACGTACGCGACGATGTCGAGATACTCGGCCTCACTCTTGCTCCCCGGCGAGTCCGCCGGCATCTTGGTCCTCATGAAATTCAAAAGGCTGCCGAGCGTGTCTTCCCGCCAGTGGTCGATGAAACGCGGACCCTGGAAGCCGTTCCTGTGGCAGGAACGGCAGTCGCGCTCGAACGCAGCTTCGCCGCGGGTGGCTTGCGCGGCCGTGTAGACGCCATCCCAAACCGTCTTGCCGCCGCTGTTCTGACCGAACGACGCGCTTGCCATCAGGACCACGATGAGGCTTGGCCGCAAGTTCACGGAATCACTCCGGGCAGTCGCCGGCAATAGTTTGCAGCGCGGTGAGAAGGAGGCGTTCGCCGTCGGGCCTCGTCTGCGGATAGCCCTTGGCCTCCGCTCGTTGCCCGCTCTTGGGCGGATCGTCGCCATAGACCTCGATATTCGGCACATTGTAAGTGCGGGTTCCCAACGGCTGCGCTTCGGCGGTTTTCAACGCCGCTTTGATCGATCTTGACGACTCCCTGGCTCGCACCGCATCGCCCGCATGGGTCAGCTTCCACGTGTTGCCAGGGCCTTGCACCAGGCAGCCCACCACGCGGTAAACCGTATCCTCCGGTAACGGTGCAGGCCCCTCCTTCTTCTGGACCCGAATCGTGAGGACCGCGTCGGCGGTCAGCTCCTGTGCGCCGGCAGGGATCTCATTGTTCGACATGATGTAGGCAGCGAGGTCGAGGTACTCGCTGGGAGTCCTGGTCCCTGGACTGTCGCGCGGCATCCTGACGCTTATGAAATCGACGAGGCCGCTCAGCTTATCTTCCCGCCAGCGCTCGATGATGCCTTGCTTCTCGAACCTGCTCGTATGGCAGTGAAGACAATGTTCGTCGAAAACGGCTTTGCCGCGTTCCGCTTGAGCGGTTGTGTAAACGCCATCCCAGACGGTCTTGGTTTGACCCCAAGACGCGCCCGCCAGAACAACGACGAGAAGGCTTTTATGCATCGGCGCACCTCACGGCAATCGCGGATTACTACTTTGGCGGTTCGATCTTGATCTGCTTGAGCGGCGCCGTCTCGTGCTCCACGTCTTTCTGACCGGCGGGGAACTTGTTCTCGCTGAGCAAGAACGCAAGCAGATCGCCGTATTCCTCCGCCTTCAGGCTCCCCGGATCGCTGGCGGGCATGGTCATGCTGATTTTATCGAACAGGTCGCCGAGGGTCTGGCCCTTCCAGTTGTCCATGAACCCTTCGCCCGAGAGCGCCGGGCCTGAGTCGCCGCCCGTCGCGGTCGCTCCGTGGCACACGAAACATTTCTCCTGATAGAGAGTCTGTCCGCGTCCGGCTTGCGCTTTCGAATAGACTCCGTCCTTGACCGAGCGCGACTGGGCTCCGGCCGTCCAGAACAAGCACAACAACGAACTCAAAATAATCAGGTTACGCATAGGTTCCATGCTACTCCATATCGAAGGATTATACATGGTTTGGATCTAGTAAAGTGGGTTCTTGAATAAACGTTCTCTGCTTCCGTGGCTGCTGATGTTGCTGGCCGCGAGCGGCTGCGCCTCGCTGATCTACGAAGTGGTCTGGCTCCAGTTGCTCCAGTTGGTGATCGGTTCCTCGGCGGTTTCCCTGGGATTGCTCCTCGCCGCGTACATGGGAGGACTGTGTCTAGGCAGCGCCGCGCTGCCACGAATCGTCTCGCCGCGTCACCATCCTTTGCGCGTGTACGCGCTGCTCGAGCTGGGCGTGGGCGCGCTCGGCATCGTCGCGCTGTTTGGCGTTCCGTACGTGGGAAGGCTTTACGTAGCAGGCGCGACGGAGGGAGTCGCGGGACTCTTTTTTCGTGGCCTCATCGCCGCCGTGTGCCTGCTGCCGCCGACGCTGCTGATGGGCGCGTCGCTGCCCGCCATCGCGCGCATGGTCGAAACCACGCCCCGGGGCGTATCGTGGCTGGGATTCCTCTACAGCGGCAACATCGCGGGAGCCGTGCTGGGCGGCCTGCTCGCCGGATTCTACCTGCTGAGGGTTTACGACATGGCGGTGGCGACCTACGCCGCCGCGTCGATCAATCTCGCGGTGGTCCTGGCGGGGTTCGCCTTGGCCGCGCGCACGGACTACGCCCCGGCCGCTGCGCCCTCGCGGGATGACGCTCCGCGCACGCAAGGCGCAGCGGCGATCTACATCGCCATTGCGATTTCGGGTTTGTGCGCGCTGGGCGCCGAAGTTGTCTGGACCCGGCTGTTGTCGCTCCTGCTCGGCCCGACGGTGTACACGTTCTCGATCATTCTCGCCGTGTTCCTGTTGGGGCTGTGGGCGGGCAGCAGCGCGGGTTCCTACCTTGCGCGCCGCATCCAAAATGCCCGAATGGCGCTCGCCGGATGCCAGGTTCTTCTGGCGGTGGCGATTGTCTGGACCGCCTACACGATGGCCCACTCCCTTCCCTACTGGCCCATCGACCCGTGGCTGTCGCTGGACCCCTGGTTCAACTTCGAGATCGATCTGATGCGCTGCGTCTGGGCCATTCTCCCGGCGACGCTGCTGTGGGGCGCGAGCTTTCCGCTGGCGCTGGCCTCCGTCGCCGCATCCCGTCAGGACCCGGGCAAGCTCTCCGGAGAAATCTACGCGGCCAACACGGCAGGTTCCATTGCCGGCGCGCTCGCCTTCAGCCTGGTGCTGATCCCCGCCCTGGGAACACGCGTATCCCAGCAGCTCCTGATCGGACTCTCGATCGCCGGGGCTGTGATCGCGACGGTGTCCTTCACCAGGGCGCCCCTGCGGTTGGCCGCCGTGACCGGCGCGGCGATGGCGCTGGCCTGGGCCCTGGCGTCCACCGTTGCGGATGTTCCCTGGCAAGTGATCGCCTACGGACGCCGCATCGCGCCCGTGATCCGCGCCTTCGATCTCTACGATCGCGCCAACCCCACCACGGTCCTGTTCCGTGGCGAGGGGATCAACTCCTCGGTGCTGATCGCCGAACGAGCGGGCCAGAGGCATTTCTACGTGAGCGGCAAGGCCGAGGCCTCCACCGCGCCGAGCGACATGCGCCTGGAGCGAATGATGGGCCACATCCCGGCGCTGATTCATCCGCAGCCGCGCTCCGTGCTCACGGTGGGATTCGGCGCGGGGGTCACCGCGGGCTCGTTTGTCCCTTATCCCGAGGTCGAAAGCCTGATCATCTGCGAGCTAGAGCCGTTCATCCCGCCGGCCTCGACTGAATATTTCGGCAAGCAAAACAACGACGTGATGCACGACCGCCGCACGCGAATCGTCTACGACGACGCGCGGCACTACATCTTCACCACCGGGAATAAATTCGACGTCATCACGACGGACCCGATTCACCCGTGGGTCAAAGGAACCTCGACGCTGTATTCGAAGGAGTACTACGAGCTGGTCAAGCGCCATCTGAATCCCGGCGGCGTGGTGGCGCAATGGCTGCCCATTTACGATAGCGACGCCGAAACCGTGAAGAGCGAGCTGGCGACGTTTTTCGACGTGTTCCCGAGCGGAACCGTCTGGAGCAACAACGTCAGGGGCGAGGGCTACGACCTGGTCCTGCTGGGTCAAGCCGACGCCAGCGTGATCAATGTGGACGAGCTGCAACAGCGCTTGGATCGCCCCGCCTATTCGGCTGTATCGAAGTCGCTGAGCGAAGTCGGATTCAATTCCGCGGTGGACGTCCTGGCCACCTATGCGGGAAGGGCCTCCGACTTGCGGCCGTTTCTGGCAGGGGCGCAGATCAACGAAGATATGAACCTGCGGTTGCAGTACCTCGCCGGGTTGGGCTTGAACTCGATGGCGTTCCAGAGGATCTACCGGGACATGCTGACGTACCGCAAGTTTCCCGAAGGGCTCCTGACCGGCTCGGGCGGGCGCATCGACGCGCTGCGGACCTTGCTTCCGCCGGGGCGGTGAGAGCGGCGGCGTAAAGGTATCATAAAGTGTTGGTGCATACATGTTGGGCCTGAACCCGCGCATTACCGTTGAACCCGGCAAAATGGGCGGCAAGCCCTGCATTCGTGGCCTGCGTTTCACGGTCTACGACCTCGCGTCGTATCTGGCATCCGGAATGACCGAGGATGAGATCCTGAGAGACTTCCCGTATCTGGAGAAGGAAGACTTCCAAGCGGTGTACGAATTCTTCGCCAGCATTCCGGAAAGGATTGCGGTTCTTGAAGCTTCTCGTTGACGAGAACCTTGCGCCCAGACTCGCTGGAGACCTGGCGCGGCGTCTGGATTACCGAATCTGCCAGCCAAGCGTTGGCGCGAGTGCCGACGCGGCAAACTAAAGTTCGCGCCACGCGTGGCGCACGCGCTGTCGCGTGCCGTGTCGAGACTCTTCTCGACACCGTCGCTAAAGACTTCATACAGAGAGCCCACTAGCCGATCTCCTCCCTGCCTCGTTTCACGTCAATTTCGCCGGGCGACGCACCCCATTCAAGAAAGTTTTGCATCGTATCCAAAGTTTGAATTGGACGTGCGCTGGGTGATTCCCTTAGACTTGCCTTTTCGACTCCGTCGAACTCAGCGCCTGCGCTATGACCACAACCACGCAAATCCAGGAAGTCCTCGACGAGGTTCACGCGAAATATAAGGACGTGGACGAAGGCGCGGTCGCCACCTACATTCCCGAACTCGGAAAGGCCGATCCCAATGGATTCGGCATCTGCCTGGCGACCGTGGACGGGCAGGTGTTCACCGCGGGCGACTGGGAAACAGAGCTCACCATCCAATCCATATGCAAGCCGTTCGCCTTCCAAATGGCGCTCGAGCAGCATGGAATGGAGAAGGTCCGCGAGCACGTCGGCGTCGAACCCAGCGGCGACCCGTTCAACTCCATCGAGCTCGACCCCAAGCGGACGCGGCCTTACAACGCGATGATCAACGCGGGCGCGATCGCCATCGCTTCGCTGCTGAAACAGACTCCGCCGGAAGCCGGCATCGCCGCATTCGTTGAAACCATGGGCCGTGCCGCCGGCCGGCCTCTGCGGGTGGATGAAGGAGTGCTCGTTTCGGAGACCCTCACCGGAAACCGGAATCGGGCCATCGCCTATCTCATGCGCAACTTCGGCATCATCGACGACGGCGTGAACGACACTCTGCACCAGTATTTCGCGCAATGCTCGATGCTGGTGAATTGCCGCGACCTGGCGATGATGGCGGCAACCCTCGCCAACATGGGCCGGAACCCGGTCAGTGGTGAAAACGTCTTCGATTTCCGGCACATCAAGTACGTGCTGACGGTGATGTTCACTTGCGGACTCTACGACTACGCGGGCGGCTGGGCGTACGAGGTGGGCGTGCCGGCCAAGAGCGGAGTGGGCGGCGGGATTCTCGCCGTGGTGAACCGGCAGGTGGGCATCGGCGTCTATTCTCCCAAACTGGATGAGCAGGGCAACAGCGTACGAGGGATTCTCGCGTGTAAGGATCTGGCGAATCACCTTGGCCTGCATGCCTTCGAATTCACGAACGTCGGATCGAGCTTCATGCAGTGGTTGTTGTGAAGCCAGCGGTGCTGGCTCATTTGCCACCCGGTGGAACGCGCCGGCGCAGCTCGTCGAGGAAGTTGAGCAGGACGGCGACGTGAACCGAGCCTTCTTGTTCGGCAGTCGCCTCGGGTCTCGCAATCACAGCGAAGCGCTTGCCGTCCGGCGCCAGATCCAGGTTCCACACTCCGGCGGGTTCGCGGATCTGGGTGTTAGACCAGAGGCGCGGTTTTTCCGCGGCGAACGAATCGGCGCTCGCGGCATAGGCGGCAACCATGATCCGGTTGTCGAGAGTCTCGTAGAACAGCTCCCGGCCGTTGCGCGACCAGATCGGGTGCGCACCGCCGCCGGTTGAGATCTGCCATTTGCCGGACCCAGAGGGCGCCCCGCTCGGGAACGGCCGCACATACACTTCGAAGCGTCCCGATTCGTTGGACGTGTAAGCGATCCAGCGCCCGTCTGGAGAGAAGGCCGGCTCCAGCGCGGCAAACGGCGTACGAAGGAACAGCTCCGGCTTGGCGGGCTTCGGGTGCTCCGGGTCGCTCACGTCCAACGGCAGCGTCCACAGATAGAATCCAGTATCCATGCTCACCTCGACGTAGGCCAGACGCTTGCCGTCGGGGGAAAACGAGTATGGTCTCAGATCGTTCTTACTCTCCAACAATAGTTGCGATTCTCCCGCCCCATCGGCGCGGATCCACCGTATGGAATTGGCGCCCGGAGATAGCGATTCAATGGCGATGTGTTTTCCATCTGGCGTCCAGACTGGGAAGAGGTTTCTTTGCGTAAAGGTGAGGCGCGTCATCGTATCGTGCTGCCAGTCATAGACCCAGATGTCCCGGTTCGATCCTTCTGCCACGGCCAGCGCCAGCCGCTGGCCATCGGGCGAGAAGCGCGGCATGTAATACTGGCCTGGCGCTGCCAGCAAGGGTTTCGTGTTGCCAGGGCTGTCCAGCCAGGCGACCGGCCAGCTTGCATGCGAATATTTGCCGCTCAAATAAACCAACGTCCCATTCCGCGCAACGTCGTACTGCCCTCCGCCACTTTGCGCATTCGCCGTCACATCCTCGAGCAACGGAGCCGGGGTGCCGCGGACCTCCAGACGATCCAAGTCAAATCCCACCGCAAACAGCGTGCCCTGGTGGAGGTAGACCAGGTGGCCGCTGGGCAGATAGCGTGCGAAATAGCCGCCGCGCTGCACCACCTTCCATTGGCCGGTCTTAAGCGAAAGGGCCTCGATGTTGGCATCATCATAACCCGTGGGAACTGTATGACCCGTGAAGAGCACGGCCTGGCCTCCGGGCAGGATCTGTGGCCAGCGATGCGTAGCTTCGCCTTTGTCGCCGGGCCTGGTGATGGCTTGCGGCGTCCCTCCCGCCGCCGGTACGCGCGAAAGGCCGACGCCAGTGCTGAAGTCTAGGGTCACGATGATCGAGCTGTCTTCGCCCCAACTGGCGCCGCGCGCGTTAGGGGCATCGCAGAGCGTGACCGTCGCGCCACCCTGAACCGAAATCTTCTTCATCTTTCCATCCGCGAAGAACCCGATCCACTGCCCGTCGGGCGAGAAGAAGGGGTCGGCGGCATTCTCCGTCCCGGCTAACGGCGTGGCCTGGGCCTGGTCCAGCAGCCGCGTGGCGAGCCGCTCTTTCCCTTCTGGGCCGCGCGCCACAAATGCGAGCCGCGTGCCGTCGGGCGAGATGGCGGCAGTGATGCGAGGGCCTTCCACCGCCTCCGGCCCCAGGTCGGCGCTGAAGCGCATCAGAGGGCGATCCAATGGCCGCGTGGGGCGCAACGCGAACCACAGCGCAGCCGCCGCGACGACAACGGCCAGCGCAGCCACTACCCACGACACCTTATTGAACCCCGCCCTGACGGACGGGGCTGGTGCGGGCAGCGCCAGCGCGCGCTTTATGTCCCGCGCCGACTGCCACCGGTCCTCCGGATCTTTCTCCAGACACGTTCGCAGCACGCTTTCGAGTGCCGCCGGCTCCACCGGCGTTCTCTCCTGCGCCGCCCGTTTGCCAGTCAGCATCTCATACAACACGCACCCAAACGCATAAATGTCCGTCCGGGCGTCGCACTCCTTACCCTCGCGCTGCTCGGGAGCCATGTAGGCTGGCGTGCCCATCACAGCGTTGGTGGCCGTCAGGGATTCACCGGCCGAAGCCCGTGCCACCTTCGCCAGCCCGAAGTCGAGCAGCTTGATGCCTTGCTTGGTCGCCAGGATGTTCCCCGGTTTCAGATCCCGATGAGTGATGGATTTGCGGTGCGCGGCATCCAGAGCGTCGCATATCTGCGCGGCATATTCGAGAGCCTGGTCCAGCGGCAGAGGTCCTTTGAGCGGTTTGCCTTCGACCAGCTCCATCACCAGGTAGTTAGGACCGACGTCATAGAGCGTGCAGATGTGGGGATGATTCAGCGCCGCAATGGCCCGCGCCTCGCGTGCGAAACGTGCGCTGAACTGCCGGGCGGAGATCTTGATGGCGACTCTGCGGTCGAGGCGCGTGTCGACAGCGCGGTAGACCGCACCCATTCCTCCCGCGCCGATCAGGGCCTCGATGCGGTAGGGGCCGAGTTGCGTACCAACAGCGACCTGCGTCACGGTCGAATCGGAGACCAGGTTCAAGCTGGGAAGCGAAACCCCGTCCTGCGCGAGCAGCGACTCCACCTCGCGCCGCAGCTCGGGATCGGCTTGGTCCAACGCCGCGCGATCCTCCCGCGCCGCGTGGTATAGCCCTTCGACTTGACGCAAGCGTTCGGGGGTCAGAGGATCTCCTTGAGATGTTTTCTCTCAACGATACCCCTGTTGTTAGTAGCGAGCAACCCGAACCCTCCTCCGGGACCTTGACGCTCGGAACTGCGTGACGGTATGATGCTCGATGAGATCCGTTTAGGACTTAAAGGAGAAGGTATGGCAAAAAAATTGTGGATTGCACTGATGGCGTTGGCGCTTGTGGCCGGCATCGCTTCGGCCCAGGACGCCAAGGCCGTGCTACAGAAAGCCACCCAGGCGATGGGTGACGTGAAATCGATTCAGTTCTCGGGTACAGGGCACCTCGCTGCGGTGGGGCAGGCGTGGAATCCCACCTCGCCGTGGCCCGAAACCATTGTCAAGAGCTACACCAAGACCATCGACTATGGCGCCCAGTCCTCGCGAGAAGAATTGGTTCGCAACGAAGGCGATCCGCCGGCCAAGGGTGGCGCGGCGCCGTTCGGCGGAGATCAGAGGCAGGTCAACATGGTGAGCGGCCAGTACGCCTGGAATCAGCCCGGCAACGCTCCCGTGCCTGCGCTCGCCGCAGCCGAGGAGCGCCAGCTCCAGATCTGGCTCACGCCTCACGGATTCCTGAACGGCGCGATGCAGAACAACGCAACCGCCAAGAAGGGCAAGGGCGGAACCGACGTGACCTTCACCGCCATGAACAAGTTCAAGGTGACCGGCACCATCGACGCCCAGGGCATGGTCACGAAAACCGAGACCAAGATCGGCAACCCGGTTCTGGGCGACATGCTGGTGGAAACCGACTACTCCGGATACAAGGATTTCGGCGGCGTGAAGTTTCCCGCGACCATAGTCCAGAAACAGGGCGGGCACCCGCTGCTCGATCTGGCCGTGACCGACGTGAAGACCAACACGCCGCTCAACCTCACGGTTCCCGACCCGGTGAAGGCGGCCAAAGCCCCGCCAGTCGTGGTGCAATCGCAAAAACTCGGGGATGGGTTGTGGTGGCTCGGTGGCGGTTCGCACAATAGCGTCGTGGTCGAGTATCCGACTTATATCACCGTAATCGAGAGCCCGCTGAACGAGGAGCGCGCCATGGCCGTGATCGCCGAGGCGAAGAAGCTGGTTCCCAACAAACCGATCAAGTACCTGGTGAACACGCACAATCACTTCGATCACACCGGCGGCGTCCGCACCTTCATCGCGGAAGGCGCGACAGTCGTAACCAACGCAATGAACAAGCCCTACTACGAGCAGATCTTCAAGGCGCCGCATACCTTGGATCCGGACGCGCTTTCGAAGAACCCTAAGAAGGCGACTTACATCACGGTGAAGGACAAGTACGTGATGTCGGATGGCGGCCGCGAGATCGACCTCCTGCACATGGAGGGCGACAACCACAATGAGGGCATGCTGATCGTTTACATTCCCAAGGAGAAAGTCCTAGTGGAGGCGGACGAGTTCACGCCGCCTGCTCCGAACACTACCCCGGCGCCACGGGGGTTGAGCTTCACCAGGAATCTGAGCGCGAATGTCGACCGCCTGAAGCTGGACATCGTGACCATCGCACCGCTCCACGGGACCGTGGTGCCGGTCGCCGAACTCAAGAAGTGGGCCTCGACCACGTAAGGGCAGACCGGCGCCGGTTCCTGAAAGGGCTCATCGGCGCCTGCGCCACCCTCGGCGCACAGCCAACTACTCGCCCTGGGAAGGCATTGCCCTCCCGGGGCGAATTCGTCATCCGCGACGCTTACCTGCTGACGATGGATCGCGATCTGGGAGACATCGCCGGCGGCAGCGTACACGTCAGAAACGGCGAAATTGCCGCCGTGGGCAAGGACGTCAAAGCGCGCGGCGCCACCGTCATCGACGGCCATCGGACCATCGTGCTGCCCGGTCTGGTCGATACGCACTGGCACATGTGGACCACCTACCTGCGGTCCATGGCCGGCGACAAAACCGAAGACGGATACTTCCCGGTCACCACGCGCTACGGCAAGGCGATGGACCCGATCGACATGTACAACTCGACGCGGCTCGCCACCGCCGAGGCGATTTACTCGGGGCTGACCACGGTCGGCGACAATTGCCACAACGTCCGCAGCCACGATCACGCGGTGTCCGATATTCGCGCGATCCAGGAATCCGGACTGCGTTGCCGCTGGTCCTACGGACCCTATCGGGGCATGCCGCCCGACCGG
>JBGPLI010000055.1:0-26863 GCA_041486445.1 Bryobacteraceae bacterium | reverse complement strand
TTAGGCAGCGTAAGCAAACTGCTGATTGGCAGTTTTGGTTTTCCGATCGTTTTACGGGAGCTCGGAACCCGGCACGACTTCTCACGAGGGATGCAATCCCGTCGAATCCGTTGCGCCCCCTTTCTCTTTCAGTTTACCATCGAATCAGATACGGCCTATGCCGCGCACGACGGTCGCGCCCGACATTGAAACCTCCCAACGTGACCAGTTCGCCCCTCTCTACCACGTCGTGCTGCTCGACGACAACGAGCATACCTACGACTACGTGATCGAAATGCTCGGAGCCATCTTTCTCCTGCCGCAGCAGGAGGCGTTCCGCCACGCCGTGGAAGTCGACACCACGGGCCGCACCATCGTGCTGACCTGTGAGCGCGAACAGGCCGAATTCGGCCGGGATCAGATTCACGCCTACGGCGCGGACCCGCGCATGGAAGTTTCCAAGGGATCGATGAGCGCCATCGTCGAACCCGCCGGCCAGACGCGCTAGCGCCTACTCCGGCTTCCCCGCCAGCCAGTATCCGTCGCGCGTGCGAATCTTCAGGTCCGGGTGCAGCACCTGCACCACGATCTCGTGGAAGCCCGCCTCGTTCTGATTGTTCGGGAGGTAGGTGAGCAGGTACTGACTGTGTAGATCCTCGCCGATATCGCTGATCGCCTTCTCCAGGGTCTTCTGCGTCATGAAGGAGTATTCGCGCCCGCCGGTGTAGCGCGTGTAAACCGTCAGAGGATTCGGCACGAAAATGCGTTTGATGTCCTTGAAAAGTTCCGTGAACACGGGAGTCCAGTTACCCACCGCCATCTGCGAGTCCGTCGTGGGGGTGTCAATCACACCCGCGGTCGTATGGCGGCCCTCCAGCGGAATCGGATTCGGCCGGGGAGGCTGCGCCTGCGTGCTGAGCGACGCCACCAGCCGCGACATGTTCACCGAATACACCACCACGTTGGCGAACTCGGCCGCCGTCAGCACTTCCCGGTAGCTGATCTCGCTGCCGTTGTCGCGCGATTCGGTGATCACCAGCAGCGTGCGGCGCTGCGTGGCCGGCCGGTTGCGCAGCAGGCGGACCGCTTCCATCGCCGCATCGTTCATGCGGCTCGACCAGCTTCCCGGCTTCAGCTTCTTGAAGGCCGCGGAAATTTTGTCCGGGTCGGTGGTGAAATCCGTGAGGGTTTGGATGCGGTGATCGAACGCCACCACCGCGACCTCGCCGTTGTCGCCGGTGACCAACCCGTCGATCAGGCTGCCGATCTTCTGCACCTGCGGCAGGATCTTTTCGACGCCGGCGTTGGCTTGCACCAGAACCACCAGCGAAATCGGGTGCGAGGCCACGTCCTCGGTGATCTTCTGCTCCTTGCCGTTGTCGAGCAGGCGGAAGTCGAGCGGAGTAAGACCGTTGACGAATTTCCCGTCGCGGTCGGTCACGCTGACCGGCGCCAGCACGAACTTAAAGGTTTCTCGGATGTCGGCTTTCGGAGCATCGCCCTGACCCGCCGCCAGCGCCGCCGCGCAAATCCCGAGAAGAAATCTCCTCATAGACCTATTGTACTACTGCGCGATTTGTGGGGCGGCTCTTCAAGCTGCAAATGAGTTCGGCCGCCGCGTGAAAGTAGCCCGTTTCACCTCGGGCTGCTAGCGCTGGCGTCTCACCAAACAAACCACGATGATAATTGCCGAGCACAGCAGCAGGAAAATGTAAGGGCCGCCAAACAGAACCAGGAGCAAATTGCGGCCGGGATCGTCCTTAGGGAGCCTGGAAAAGAAGCCAACCTCAAATACGGTGGCGAGCGTTAGAATGATCCCCAGAAAGAGAAATCCCGGCAAAGGAGAGCCGGGGCGGTCATTCTTCATGCCGTCTTCGCAGCCTGAGGCTGCGCAGCGCCGCAGTGCGGGCAAACCAGGGAACCGGCCTGAGCCGGGACATACGACGTATGGCAATAGGAACACACCACGGGCTCCGGCGGGGCAGATGCGACTGGCACGCTCTCGCGTGCCGCGCCCCCGAATCCGCCTGAATTCATATCAATCGATCCCCAGCTCCCTCCGCCCCAGCCGAGACTTGTACGGCTGCCCCAAGAGGAGCTCGAAGTGTCGTTCGAGGAACTGGAGGATGAGCTTTCATTCTTGCTGAGGAGAGCAAACAATACGCCGGCGATAATCAACGCGGCGGCCGAAAAGAACACCAGAAACGCGGTAAGGCGTATCGCCTTTGCGGTGTTGTAGAGTTCGTAAGCGTAGCTGAACAGGAAGACGCTTCCCGAATAGACCGGCGTCAACACCAAAAGGTAGCTTAAGCCGCTGGTGCGAGGAAGGCTCCCCTGGTACCACGTCGCGTAAGCGATCCAGAACATCAGCAGCAGGGCCACGAGCGCCAGCAAACCGCTCGGAACCAGAAGGTAGAGTGGTTTTCCCGGCTGGTCCTCGTCGTGATGGTAGCCGACTACCTCGCCGGTTTTGGCTCGGACGCTAAAAGCGCTGTGCTCGGATTGCAGCATTGGTCAGGATGGAGACTTGCGGCGCTGTTCCAGAGCGACCTCCATGGCCTTCTTGAACACGCCTTGCATCATGCTGTTCATGGAGCGATACTTCGGATCCATAAGAGCGCACGCTTCTTCCAGATTGCCCCCTGCGTCAAGGTGCTGTTGGGCCCGGTCGAGCGCCTGGTTGTCAATGAACTGCACCTGAGGAGAGGTCTGGAATGAAAAATTGAAGTTAGACTCCAATCCGGAAGGCCTGTTCGGCGCCGGGCTGAGTCTGCGCATGACGGAGAACAATTGGGATGCCGCCCAGGCCATCGCGATGAGGTATACCACGCCGCCATACATCAGCAGGAAATCGCGATTGCCGTCGTCCGGGATCTTGAGATAGAACCAGACCGCCACGCCAGTGACTGCGGCCATGATGAAGCATAGCAAAACCATATAGAACCGGCTGAGCCCTTGCTCGACGGTATCGAGATTTTGCAGCAGTTGCGCGCGGCCATCCTCCCCCGGTCGCCCGCGCCGCCCCAGGATGAAGTACAGCGGCACGACCAGAAGAAGCACCAGCAGAAAGACCGCCGCGAAAACCAGCAGGCTGCCTGAAACCGAGCCCATGGCCTGCCGTAGCGCGGGTTGAACCACCTGCAGGAACTGGTCCATCTTCAATTGCGTTGATCGGCAAGAGCCGTAGCCGACTTTAATTCTACCCGCTCCCGCGACACTCTAGCTCTCAACCAGCAGTATCACCGGCCCGTTGTTGACCAGCGAGACGGCCATCATCGCCTGGAAGACTCCGGTCTCGATGCGCCCGGCGCAACCCAGCAACAACAAGACGGATCTCCGGATAGTCCACTTCCGGAGGCAATGCATCTTTGATGGGCTTCAACCGGTCCATCCCCAGGCGCGACGCCAGTTGCTCGATGGCGGTGCGTGCGTCCTCGGCTACCCACCTGGGGTCAAACTCGAGCGTGCCATTTTCAACCATGTCCGCCACCTGTGTGATTACGGTGTTCAGACGGCGGCCGCGCGCCGCAGCGATGGCGGAAAAAGACATACCCTGGGCCAGCATGGCCCGGGTCTGCTCGGCGGGGGAAGCGGCCGGAGCCTTCCGTATCTCTGCGCGGGCGCCGGAGTCAAACGCAGCCAAAGCGTTCAGCAGCGATTGGCCCAGGGACTCCCGCTTGGCGCGGCCGATCCCATACACGCTTTCGAGTTGTTCGGCCGATTTCGGTCTCTTGCGGCAGAGATCGGCAAGCGATGTGTCGTGAAGAATTACGAATGCCGGCACCCCGCGCGCAGCCGCCATGCCGCGCCGCCACTCGCGCAGGTATTCGAGCAGTTCCGCATCGCCGGGCATAGCTTCCGGCGACCTCTCGGCTGGGCGGATGGTCCTCTTCGTCGTGCCCGAAGCTGCCGCATGCGCCGCCAGCCACTCCGGCTGGCCGAGGCACACGTCGCAGGCGCCGCACGTATCCCACTTCGGCGTCTCGCCAAAATAGAGGCAAATCTGTTTATGCCGGCATTGCGGCGCTTCCGCGAACCTGCGGACCCGGTGGTAGCGATCCCACGCCCTCTCCCGTTCCGGGCCGTCCCCGATCTGCCCGATAAAATGCGCGAGCAGACCGGCGTCTTGCTTGCGCCACAGCAGCACGCAATTCGCCGGGAGCCCGTCGCGTCCGGCGCGTCCTGCTTCCTGGTAGTACTGCTCGATCGATTTCGGAAGCGAAAGGTGCACCACGGCGCGCACACTCGGCTTGTTGATGCCCATTCCGAAGGCCAACGTCCCCACCAGCACGGGTACTTCGTCCGACATCCATTGCGCCTGGTGGCGGCGGCGCTGGGCGGACTCCATTTTACCGTGATAGGGGAGAGCCGAAATTCCTTTGCCGGCCAGAAAATCGACGAGTTCTTCGACGCCCGCGATGGTGGGCGCATACACAATTACGCTGTCGCGCCGATGGGCCGACAATGCCCGAAGGAGCAGTTGCTCGCGCTCGGCAGTCTGGCACGCTCGGACGGTGTAGCGGAGATTCGGGCGGAAGAAACTGGAGATGAAGGTGCGCGGCGACCGCAAATGGAGCTGCTCCAGGATGTCGTGCCTCACCCGCTGCGTGGCGCTGGCGGTGAACGCGGCGATGGGGAGAGCCGGAAACTCCGAGCGCAAGCGGCTCAGTTGACGGTATTCGGGACGGAACTCATGCCCCCACTCCGAGATGCAGTGAGCCTCGTCGATGGCGAAGAAGCTGAGCGGGATGTGACGGAGCCAAGCCCGGGTGTCTTCGCGCGCGAGCCGTTCGGGAGATACGTAGAGCAACTTGTAATCGCCCCTGCGGGCGGCTCGAATCACCTGCGATTGCTCGTCCTGCATGAGCGTGCTGTTGAGGCTGGCGGCGGGAATGCCGAGGTCCTTGAGCTGCACCACCTGATCCTGCATGAGAGCGAGCAGTGGGGAAACCACCAGGGCGGTCTTCCCGAGAGCCACCGCGGGGAGCTGGTAGCACAACGATTTGCCGCCACCGGTGGGCATCACCACCACCGCGTCGCTACCGGCGGCGATCGCGGAGATGATTGCTTCTTGCTTGGGACGAAACTCGCGATAGCCCCAGTGGTCGTTCAGCAGCTTCAGGAGTGTTTGCGAGTTCACGCAGTAATTGTACGTGCCTAGGTTGAATTATCTCAGGCGCAGGGCCAGTTTCGCAGTTCCCGGGCTGGTATCCACGCGTTAATCAAAAACGCGATCCAGATCGAGCACGAAGCCTTCCACGGGCCCTTCCCCGGCGACGGAAGCGGGATTGGCAAGCGTTTCCGGCGCACGCCCGGGGCGGTAGAGGGTAACAGTGCGCTCCAGGGGATCCACGAGCCACGCGAGTTTCACGCCGTTGGCCATGTAGTCTTCCATCTTTTCCCGCAGCAGCCTGGGCTTGTCGTCGGGGGAGCGAACTTCAATCACGAAATCGGGAGCAAAGACGGGGAAGCGCGTTCCCGGTGTCTTTGCCCGACGCCAGCGTTCGGCATCGTACCAGGCCGCATCCGGCGAGCGGCGGGAACCATCAGCGAAGCGGAACCCTCCGCTTGGACCGGAGACGCGTCCCCGGCCTTGTTGCCGCGCCCAATTCCTTAGCTGCGCAAAAGCTTCACCCTCGCGTTCGCTGGATTCAGGTGAGAGGCATGATGATCACGGTGCCGTCGGCAGTATACTCCAGAGTGCAGTCCGGATACTCTTCGCAGAGGGCGAGGAATTCTTTCTCGGTCAAACCCGGCGCCGTGAATGTTGCCGGCAGCTTATTGGCGATGTCAACCGCAGTCTGAAGAGCCATGGTCCGATTTCGATTATAACTGGCCTCAACTCTCCACCAGCAGCGTGACCGGGCCGTCGTTGACCAGCGAGACGGCCATCATCGCCTGGAAGACTCCGGTCTCGACGCGCACGCCGGCGCGCCGCGCCACCGCGACGAAATGTTCGTATAAGGAACGCGCCTGCTCGGGCGGGGCCGCGGCATCGAAGCTGGGGCGGCGGCCTTTGCGGCAATCGCCGTAAAGCGTGAACTGGGAGACCACCAGCAGCGCGCCGCCCGTATCGAGCAGGCTCAAGTTCATCTTGCCCGCCGGGTCTGCGAAAATGCGCAGGTTGAGGATCTTGTCGGCCAGATACTCGGCATCGGCGGCCGTGTCGGGCTTGGCGACCCCGAGCAGCACCAGCAATCCGGGGCCGATTTCTCCGGCGACCGCTCCATCCACTTCGACGCGCGCGGTGGTTACCCTTTGCACGATCGCCCGCATAGAGGCAGTCTAACCTTACGCAGTGGCCAGGTTGACCAATACCTATGAAGAATGCATACTAATGCATATGCGAACCACGCTGATCATCGATGAGAGCCTGCTCGAGCGCGCCAGAGAACTCACGGGCATCCAGGAGAAGACCGCCTTGGTTCGGGCCGGACTCGAAGCGCTGATTGCCCGTGAAGCGGGCAAACGGCTTGCCGCGCTTGGCGGCACGCAACCCAAAATGTCGAACATTCCCCGACGGCGATCTGCCTGATGGTGCTGGCCGACACTTCGGTTTGGATCGAGCACTTCCGCCACGGCGAGCCAGCCTTAAGGGATCGTCTATCGGAGGGACTCGTTGTGATGCATCCTTTCGTTTCCGGCGAACTGGCATGCGGCAACTTGAAAGACCGCGCAGCCATCCTGTCGGATCTGCGGGCGCTGCCTCCGGCCAGGCTGGCATCCAACGCGGAAATCCTGCAGCTGATCGAAGACCGGCGGCTATGGGGACGAGGATTGGGCTGGATTGACGCACACCTGCTCGCTTCGGCACTGCTGTCGAACTGCCGGTTCTGGACGCTTGACACCAGGCTGGCAACGGCGGCGACTGAACTCGGGCTGGGCGTAACGTGGTAAGCTCACGCATTTTGTTTACGAGAAATAAGGTAGAGACCTCAGGCTCTTAAACGGTTCACCTGATCGAAACTCCGGGCGTCGGGCAGCATAATGGTATCAGCAAGCATGATCTACACCAAGCAGAAAAAGCGCTCCCGTACAACGGGCGGCTTCTTCCACCTGGAAGAAGAGAAGACCAAGACGCGCGTGACCGGGCACGGCCAGGGCGATCACATCAGGCTCAAGGATGAGTACGGCAACATCTGGCACGGGTCGGCCGAACGAACTCCGGACAACTCCGTGGTGTACCGTTTCCGCGACTCCCGGGGCCGCACCATGACCGGGATTTCCGACAACCTGGTGGTCACGCTGCGGGACGAGAAGGGCCGCACCTGGAAGGGTTTCGTCGACTAGGAGTTCCCGCCCGCGGTCTCCAGCACCATCTGCCAGAGCAACTCGACGCCGTCTTCGAGATTCTTCGGAGCGATGCGCTCGTCGTTGCCGTGCGCGCGGCTGTCGGAACCCTCCCGCGTGAAAATCGGCACGCCGTAGACCGCCATGCCTCGCGACCGGAGGAAGCTGCCGTCGCTGGCGGCGCGGCCCAGGTAGGGAACCACGATGTCGCGCGGATAGATGCGTCCAATGGCGCGTTCCATGGCGTGATACAGGACCGTGGTGGCCGGGCTCGGCTCGGTGGCGGGCATCTGCTGGCTTGGCGCGAGCGACACATCCACGGCCGGGTCGTTGATCGCCGCACGGAAGCGCGCCAGTACTTCCTCGCGCGTCTCGCCCGGAAGCCGGCGCACGTCCACCTGGGCCTCGGCCGCATTGGGGATCACGTTGATCTTGATTCCCGCGCGCACCATGGTGGGGGAGATGGTCGTGCGCAGCATGGCGTCGATTTCCGGGTCGTGCGCGCGGATCTGGTTGGCCGCAGCCTGCACCGTCGCCGGATTCTCCAGGCGCGGGAACAGAGGAACCAGCCACGCATAATCGGAAAGCTTCGAGATCTCGCGCAGGTAACGCCGCGTGGGGGGACTCAGGCGCGCCGGCTCGTCGGTTTCGGCCAGCTTGGCTAGCGCGCGCGACAGATGCACCACCGGATTGTCCGCCCGGGGCAGCGACCCGTGGCCCGCGGTGCCTTTCACAGTCAGGACCACGCCCGTGGGAATCTTTTCCGCGGTCTGGATCTGGAACACGCGAGGGCCATCCTTGGTTTCGAGGATATAGCCGGCTTCGTTGAGGGCGAATTCGGCGTCGATCTTGGGCCACTCGTGCTGCATCAGCCACTGAATGCCGGTCGAGCCCGCTTCCTCGTCCGCCTCCGAGAGCAGGATGAGGTCGCGATTCAGCCGGATGTTGCGGCGCTTGATCTCGACCATCACGGCCAGCTCGGCCGCCAGCAGCGATTTGTCGTCCTGGGCGCCGCGCCCGTAAATGAAGCCGCCGCGGTTGTCGGCACTGAACGGGTCCACGGTCCACTGGGCACGGTCCACCGGGACCACGTCGCTGTGGGCCATCAGCAGCAGGGGCCGGGCCCGGCCGTTGCCGCGCAGCCGCGCCACGAAATTCATCCGCCGCGGATCGCTGCCCAGCAGCTCGCCCGCAATGCCGTGCGAATCGGCGACCTGCTTCAGATAATCGGCAACACGAGTCTCATTGCCGGGCGGGTTGGAGGTGTCCAGCCGAAGGAGATCCGTTAAATACTGGCGGGTGCGTTCCCCGAGCGAGCGGTTGTCGTCGGCTACCCCGGGGGCCGCGACCATCCACACCCCGATGACGAGCACCTGGGCGCAAACACGGCGCATCTCACTTCACTGTATCACTTTGTCGGGCAGGATGATAGAGGTTTGTGAAAAAACCTTCACCGACCCGGTCCGGTGAGCTGCTGGAGGATCTGCCGCGCCGCCTGCTGACCGGCGCTTTTCTTCGAGAGCCCCTGCGCCTGGCAGGCGTGTCCGTCACCCACCCGCACCTCGATGGTGAACGTCTTGGAGTGCTCCGGCCCTTCCTCGGCGACGGTGATGTAGCGCGGAGGGGGCAGCCGCAGCGCCTGCGCCATGCCCTGGAGTTCGCTCTTGTAGTCGGTGACGGCGCTGTCGGAGCCGTCTTCGAGCCCGTCGGTCGAGCCGACCACGCGCGATTCGATAAAGCCGCACGCGGCCTCCAGGCCGCCGTCGAAATACAACGCCGCGATCAGCGCCTCTACGGCGTCGGCGAGCAGAGCCTTCTTCGCGCGCCCGCCGCTCATCTCTTCGCCGCGGCCCAGGAGCAAGTAATCGCCCAGCCCAATCTGCTGCGCCACCTCGTGCAAGTGCGCGGCGCTCACCAGTTGGGCCTTGAGCTTGGACAGCCGCCCTTCCGGATAGGAGGGATGGCGGCGGACCAGGCTCTCGCTGACGACGAACCCGAGAATGGCGTCGCCCAGGAATTCGAACTGCTCGTTGTCGCTTGCAGACTCCGAGCCCGCCGATTTTTCGTAGATTCTCGACTTGTGAGTCAGCGCGCGATCGAGAAGCTCCCGGTCGCGGAACGTGTGACCGAGCGCCGTCTCGAGGCCGTTCAGTTCCGCGCTCATCGGGCGATTATTTCTTGCCGCTCTTGCCGTCCTCGTTGCGCTTCTTCTCGGCCAGGGCGAAGTTCTTGATGGCCGGGTTGATGCCAGGCGTGTTGATCACCTTGTCGAGATAAGGGGTGGCGGCTTCGAACTGGCCGGCCTGGTCGTAGGCCGAGGCCAGGCGCACCATGTCGGAGGGATCGGGCGTGGCTGCGCCCTCCACGGCAAGCTTGAATTCCGCGATCGCGACGTCGAATTTCTTTCGCGCTAGCGCGCCCAGGCCGAGGTCCTTGTGGGCTTCGGCGGCAATGTCCTTTTTGACGCCCGCCCACTGTTCGTCGGTGACCTGCGCGCTGGGCTTGGCGGCTCCGCCAATGTTATCCATGGCCTCCTTGGCCAGCTTGTCCGAACGCGCAAGCTTTTCCTCCTTGTCGAGATCGAACTCCCGCGTGGTCCGGGCCAGCTCGCCCGAGATGATCAGCATCGCCTGGATCCCATACAAGTTCTTCGGGTCGGCCTCGGCGGCACGCTCGGCGTAGACCATGGCCTTCGTCAAATCCCCTTTTTGTTGCTCGGCCGCAGCCGCGCGATAAAGCGCATACGCTTTGAACTCCGTGTCGGCGAATTTGCTGATCAGATTATCCACGGCCGACACCATCGCGTCCGGCGTCGTCGCTTGCATGACCGCCATCACGGCATCCCGTTCCTTGGGCGACTTGGGACTCTGCGCCACCGCCAGAGTTGCGGCGGCCGCCAGCAGGGCCAGCGAAAGAAATGTGCTCGTCCTCATCCTTCTACTCCTCAAGTTATTTTTTGATGAAGGCATCCGTCAGACCCTTGGTCGCCGCCTGCCGGACCGAGTCCGGCGCGCCTTCCACGGCGAGGGCCGCCTGATAACTTTTCACCGCCTCCTCCCGATCCCCCTGGGAATCGGCCAGCCGCGCCAGATACAGCAGGCTCCACGACCTGGTGGCTGCATCCGGATCGAGCTCCAGCGCCTTGCGAAACAGCCGGTCGGCCAGCTCCGGATCGCGATCCAGAACCGCGACCCGTGCCAAACCATAATACGACTTCGCGTGCATCGGTTTCTCGCCGGTCTCCTGCATCACGCGGAGGTAGAGCTGGCGGGCGCGCGGAAGATCGCGGCCGGTGTAGGCGGTTTCCGCCTCCTCGAGCGTCTTGGCGGCGCCGGTCAGCTCCACCGGCTTCGCGACCGGGGCCACGCGGATGGTGCGCTCGGCGCGCGCCGAAACGAAGTCGATGTTGTCCAGCCTCTTCTCTTCGCGCTTGAGGTCGATGCCGGCCACCAGATCCGGAAAATAGAGCCGCATCGCGCGGTCCTGCTTTTCATAGATCGCCAGTTGCTCGGCGAAAGCGGGCGTCGCCACGAAACCCTCGCGCAGCGCCTGATCCACCAGCGCGGGCTTGCGGTCCAGCCGGCTCTCGACCGCCTTGATGAAGCATTCTGTGGCGAGCAGATTGAAGTCCGATTTGTAGAACTCCGCGAGAATGGGCGAGCCGAGCGCGTAGTCGCCGAGGCCCCGCTTCTTTTTCAGATCCTCGGCGAATTTGAGGGTCAGCGGATCGGCCAGATAGTGGAGGTAGGCGTGACGGATCTGATCGATCGGCAGCTCCGCCGACGGCGTGACCACTACGAAGTAGTCGTCCACGTAGGTGCGGTTGTGCACCTGATTGGGCGCTCCGAGCAGGTCCACGTAGATCTGGAACCGGCGGCCCAGGTAGCCGCTGGTCGGGTTGCGCAGATATGCGCTCGATTGCAAGACGGCGCGCGAAACCGGCTCGGTGTACTGCGCGATGGCCTGGTCGAAGGCGGGCTGAGTGCGCTTCCAGAGGTCGTCGAGCTGGGCCTCCTTGGAAAACGCCACCAGCAGCGGCGTGAATTCGGAAAGCGCCGCAACGTCGGGCGCGAGCGCGTTCTGCGGGTAGCGAAAGGCGAAAGCGGGCGGTCCGTTCACCGACAGCGCAAACGAAATGTATTGGGACAAGTTCTCAGGCGAGTGGTCGCGGACAAAGCGCTTCAACGCGGGGAGGCTCGCCAGATTCTGGGCCGCCAGATGGTCGCGCAGGGCCTTGCGCAACGGATGGTTCGAGGGAGAGTCGATCTCGGCGTCGTAGCCGGCCGCATTCACCGCGGCCAGCACCGCGAACAGCGACGGGCTGGCGTCGAGCTGGTTGGCTGCCTGCGCCGGAGCCGGCGGTCGAGGCTGCGCCCAGCCGGGCACGGCGGCCAGCAGGGCGAGCGGCATGAGCAATTGAGCGCGGCGCAAGATTCGGCCCCTGTTAGCCCAGTATATCCGGAGCGCCAGCAGTTCGCCAATCTGGTAGGATACCGCCGTGGCGTGTCCGTTCTTCCTGCCCGTGCGGATGCTCGACCGGGGCGCCTGGACCAACCCGCCCAGATTGCCGCTGGGCGAGCCCTACTACGGAACCTGCCTGGCTCGGCCCTCGGATCCCTTCTCGGCTCCGGAAACGGTCCAGCGCGAGCTGTGCAACTGCGGTTATGCGCGGGGCCTCTGCGATCGTTTCCCGGAGGACAGCGCCGCCGATGCGGTCCGGTTCTCGGCGAGGAGCGAATCGGAGGGGCGCGTCCGGCTGGTGTACATCGTCGAGAAGGATCACGCACCACTCGAGCACGGCGAGCTCGAATACGACGGAGCGGTCCGCGGACACGGCAGCGAGTTGCTGCACGCCCAGGCTCGGGCGTTCGCGGAAAGTTATCTGCGCCGGCGGGTGTAGATCCTAGCTGTCAGCGGTCAGCACTCAGCAGTCAGCTTCAGAGCTGAACGCTGATCGCTGAAAGCTTCCGGCGTTAGGCCTTATACATGTACTTGATGTTCGACTTGAACACCAGCAGGTTGGGCTCGCCGTCGCGATTCACCTTCAGGCAGGTTTTGTCGTACCACTCGATCACGCCCTTGAGCGTTTCGCCGTCCTTGAGCACGATGGTCATCAAAGTTTTGGACTGCATCTGCTTCAAGTAGTAAAAATTCTCGGCGTTGGTCTGGTCCGGCGGCACAGATTTTTTCTGGCCGTCCTTACGATTGGGGCCCCTCGGATCTTTCATTTCCGTGAGGGACGGCCGGATTAGTTTGCGGTTGGCGGGCTCCACTGCGTCTTGTTCCTTGATAACACGGCCGCTAGCGGGAGCGCAATTCCACGGCCAGCGCATCGAGCGCGATGGACTTTTGAATGTTGCGGCGCACCAGCCCGGCCAACTCATCCACGCGCGCGACGGCCGCCCGCAGCCAGGCGAAGGAGACGCGACCGGCCAGAGCCTCCAGGTCCGCGCGGATATCGTCGTTGCGGATCGAGGCCGCGCCGTGGGCCAGGCGAAGCACGTCCTCGAGCAGCAGGTACAGCACTTCGAGATAGGAGTCCAGCTTTTCGGTTCGCCGCGAGGCGATCGCGTCGGAGTGCTTGAGCCACCCGCCGAACGCGCCCGCGCCGCTGGCCACGTTCAGCAGCGCGAGCATGGCCGCGCGGCGGCGGTCGTACGTCTCAAGATCGATCGACACAGCGGCGCCGGGCGAGCCCTCGGCCAGCTTCCATCTGCGGTCCGCATGATCGAGCCTGCGCGAGGCGGCGAACTCGCGCATCTCGGCGTCGCTGAGCCGCGCCAGGTGAAACGGGACGGCGCGCGAGCGGATGGTCGGCAGCAGGTCGTAGGGGTTGGAAGCGGTCAGGATCAGGATCAGATGCGGTGGCGGCTCCTCCAGCGTCTTGAGCAGCGAGTTGGCCGCCTGTTCGTTGGCGCGGTCGATCGCGTCGATCAGGAACACGCGCCAGGCCCCGCGCAGAGGCTTCAACGCCGCGCGTTCCTTGAGCAGGCGCATCTGCGGGATGGTGAGCTGCCGCAGCGGCCCGTCCGGCGCGAAGGTGACGAAATCCGGATGCGAAGCGAACAGCAGCGGGTCTTCGTTGCGCTTCTCGGCGGTCCACTTCTCGCGGTCGGCGATCGCGGCCGCGTTCGCGTCCAGGCTCAGATCGTCACGCTCGATCTTGTGCGTGTCGCCGAGCAGCATCCCCGCGAAGCGCCGCGCCAGGGTTGCCTTGCCGACCCCCGCGGGCCCGGAGAACAGCAGCGTCTGTGGAATGCGCTCCCGCCGGATCATGTCTTCGAGAGCCTGGACCACCGCGCCATTGCCGAAGAAATTTTCCAACCCTCACGGTATCATGCATGATGAGGTGCCTCATGACGCTTCGGCCCATGACGTTCAGTTTGGTGGCGATGGTTTTGGCGCTGGCGACTGCGGCGGCGGGCCAGTCGCGTTCGGCGGCGCCGGTTCCCGTAATCGTAGAACTTTTCACCTCCGAGGGCTGCTCGAGCTGTCCTCCGGCCGATAATCTGCTCGCGCAGATCGAAAAATTGCAGCCGTTCCGGGGCGTCGAGGTGATCCCGCTCGGTGAGCACGTCGATTACTGGAACCAGCTCGGCTGGCCGGACCGTTTCGCGTCGGCGATGTTTACCGCGCGGCAAGAGGACTACGGACGCGTGTTCAACCTGGAGAGCGTCTACACGCCCCAGATCGTGGTGAACGGGCAGGCGCAGGCGCTCGGCTCGGACAGCGCGGCGGCGCAGCGCGAGATTCTCAGGGCGGCGCAGGGTCCACGTGCGGCCGTGGAGATGTCGATGCTGCCCGGCGAGGTCCTGACCATCAAGGTGGATCATATCCCGCCCCCCGTCCGTCAGGCCGACATCCTGCTGGCGGTCACCGAAACCGGGATCGAAAGCGACGTCCGGCGCGGGGAAAATCGCGGGCACATGCTACGGCACACCGGCGTGGTTCGCAGCCTGGCCAACCTCGCCGTACTCGACAGCGGGAGAGCCGGCGTCTACACCGCCGACGCGAGGCTCAACTTGAAGCCGGAGTGGAGGCGCGAGAACCTGAAGGTGGTGCTGTTCGTGCAGGACCGGAGCACGCGGCGGATTCTGGGGGCGGCGGCGCTGCGGCCGTAAAGCGCTCCATGACTGTCGCGCCTCCGCATCCCCTTGGCGGGTTCAGGCGTGCGCGGGACGCGCGGCCGCCGATTCCGCCGGGGTGGTGATGACAAACTCCGCGCCGCTGCGGTCGGCGCGGTTGGCCGCCCGCACTTCTCCGCCCTCCTGCTTGACGACGGTCTCGACGATGTGCAGCCCCAGACCTCCGGAACCCCTGGTCGAGACGTGCGGCCGGAACAGGCTGTCCAGGATCTCGGGCGGGATGCCCGGACCTTCGTCGCGCACCGTCAGCTCGATCTGGGAGCCCAGGCGTCGCGCGCGCACGTCGATCATCCCTCCCAGCGGCATGGCGCGCACGGAGTTTGAAAAGAGGTTGATCAACACCCGTTCCCACGCCCAGGTGCGCCGCAGCTCGAGACCGGTCTCGACGTCGTAAGCGAAGCGAATGCGCGGTCCACGCCCGGCGATGAGCGAGTCCTCGACGAACGCGATCGCGTTGTTGAGGATCATTTCAAACGGCGCCAGCGGCTGCTCCACAGCCTGGAGGCTGGCCGTAATTCCGCGCCCGCGCTCGACGCTGCGCAGAATCGCGGCCGACAGCGGCGCCCAGCGTGGATCGCCCGAAAGCAGATCCGCCGCCTCTATCAATGTCTGAAACACATTGTTCAGGTCGTGGATCAGGCAGGGCAGCGTGAGGTCAGTCGTTTGTTCCATTAGCCAGTGATGTGTCGCAGTGTACTAAAAAATTCGGGGAAAGACACGCCCGCCGATTCCGCCTCTTGAATCGCGCACGGGCCGTCGGCGGCGAGCGCCGCCACCGCGAAGGCCATGGCGATGCGGTGATCTCCCGCCGAGTCCAGCTCCGCCGCGTGGAAGCTCTGGCGGCCGGGGATGTGAAAGCCGTCCGGCGCGGTTTCGATCCGCACGCCCATACGGCGGAAATTCGCTTCGAGCGTGGCGATGCGGTCGGTCTCCTTCACACGCAGCTCGGAGGCGTCGCGCACCGTGAGGCCGCCCTGGCTCGCCGCGCCGAGCACCGCCAGCGCCGGGATCTCGTCGATCAGGGCCGCGGTCATCGCTCCTTCGATCGCCCCGCCGGCGATTTTCGACGCGCGCACGCGCAGATCCCCGATGAGCTCGCCTCCGGTCTGGCGGACGTCGATGACCTTGATCGAGGCGCCCATCGACGCCAGAAAATCGAGGAGCGCGGAGCGTGTGGGGTTCAATCCCACGCCGTGAATGACCAGGTTCGCCTCCGGCATGAGCAGCGCCGCGACCAGGAAGAACGCGGCCGAGCTCAGATCGCCTGGGACCGTCAGCTCGCGGCCGGTGAGGCGCGCGCCGCCGCGCAGCGTGATCACCCGGCGCTCGGATTCGATCTCGGCGCCGAATTCCTTGAGCGCGATTTCGGTGTGGTCGCGCGTGCGCACCGGCTCGCGCACGATCGTGTCGCCACGCGCGAACAGTCCGGCCAGAAGGACGCAGCTCTTGACCTGCGCGCTCGCGACCGGGAGCGTGTAATCGATCGCGTTCAGACTCCGGCCGTGGATCGTGAGCGGCGGATAGCGCCCCTCGCGCGCTTCGATCGAAGCGCCCATTTGCTCCAGCGGCCGCATGATCCGGTCCATGGGCCGGCGCGATAACGACGCGTCGCCGCCGATGCCCGTGGTGAACTTCTGCCCGGCGAGGATTCCCGACAGCATCCGGATGGTCGAGCCGGAATTGCCCGCGTCGAGCTCGGCCGCGGGCTCGTGGAGTGCGCCGCCGTGGATGACGACAATGCCGTCTTTTCGCTCGACGCTGGCCCCCAGTGCGGCCATCGCCGCCAACGTCGACTGGCAGTCGGCGCCGGTCGAATAGTTGGAAATGGCGCTGGTTCCCCCGGCGATCGCCGCCAGCATTCCGTAGCGGTGGGAGATGGACTTGTCGCCCGGCAGAGTAATGATCCCGTCGATCGCTTTCGCCGGGTAAACAATTTCGGTCATGAACTCTCAGTGTAGCGGCCGCGATCAGCGCCGCGAGATCCTTCGCCAGCTAGCTGGCTGGAAATGTCCGCTCGTTCATCAACGCTTCCGGGACCGCGAGGAAATCCTGGAGGATCGACATCAATCCCTTGTCCTTCGAGCCATGTAGCCGCTTCAGGAAAGCCGTCGCTCGGAGCCGGATCACCCAAAAGGCGGTGCAGAAACAACTCCGCGAGCGTGGTGGCGCGCCGGATCAGTGCGCATTGCTCCTTGGGAACTCCAGCGGCGCGAGCCAATGCGGCCGACAGTTCGCTCGACCCGGCACCGGTTGTCTGGCCGGGTGATGCTAGTGAAGATCAAACCCTAATCTGCGGCTTGGATCAGTCCGAGGGCAACGCGGGTTTCCTGTCTTTCATTGGCTGTTTCGGTCCGCGAACGCTTTTAGCGCCGTCAACTGCGGACCGATTCCGTGCTGGTCAGGTGCTTTCATCTGAGCGTAAAAGCTCAAGATGTTGTCGCGCAACTCGGGCATCACGCCATCGAATTTCCTCTCCGCCAGCTTCGCCAGCAGCTTGTCATAGGTTCTGTCGGTAAGCAAATATTCGCCCGGGCTCACCGGTCTTCCGGTATCCAGGTCACGATTGGAAATCTTTAGATCGCCCACCTTCGCGTCCGCGAAGGATTGGCGGTCGCGCTTGACGGCAGCGTCGAAACTGTCTTCAAACATCCGCTCGGTCTGCGGTGTCGGAACCTTGAATCCTAGCCCCTTCAGCGGACCGAAGCGCGGCATCAGACGAAAGACAAACGCAAGCGTGCGCGCGCCGAATCCCGGATGCTCATAATTTGCACCCCATTCCTTCTCAAAGCTTGCGCGCTTGATGTTATAGAGGAACTGCTTCCGGGACGCGCTCGGCTGGTCTTTCACAATTTCGTCCCTTTTGATCGACCAGGCTGTCTTGGTGACAGTGGGAAGGATTCTGCTGACGGAAAAGCGGTACGTTCCGAGCGCAAGATCCAGAGTACGGAAGAGATCTTTCAGCTTCAGACCGTAAGTCTTTTGGAAAGCACGGTCCAACAGGTCTTTAGAAACCTGAAATCCGATGAAATCGTGATAGTCCTTCGGTGCGTAGTGGCCGCGGGCCACCTGCAGGACATCGAAACCGAACTCCATCTTCAGGTGCGCCGGTGGATTGTCCGCATAGGTCACTTCGTTTCCAAACTTCCTTCGCAACTTGGGATAAAGCAGGGGCACAGCTCGATTGACGGCGATCGAATGGCCGTCCACATCCGCGCCATAGTGTGCTACCGCGCCAAGCGCGAACGCGTATTCCTCAAGGTCCCGAGACTCATCCAGCAAGGCCTGCAGAAAATCGGCGCTCCGCACGTAATGCAAAAGATCGCTGAAGAAATGGCTGCCAAATGGATAGTAGCCCAGGTCCTGAATGATGCACCCGCCGTAAGCGTAACCATGGGCTTCTCTGAGTTGCTCCTCGCTGGCTTCGGGATAACGCTTGGTCAGGGCCGGCCGGATCGCGTCGAGCCAAAGCGTATCGATGATGGCCTCATGAGTCAGCACCGAGTAACTATGCGCGTCGGGAGGGAAGCCAAGCAGGACGAAGGCCAAGAGGCCGACCAATATCCTCCGGTCGATTAGAAAACGGATAGCCACAGGACCTCTTCTTAGCACTTAACTGACCACCAGATCATAATACTACCCAAGGTGCATCGCGATACCAATCCCGGCCACCTCGTATCCGAATTCGCCCGGATAACACGCGGATGTTTCGGGGAGACGGGGAAAACACTTCGGGCGTCAAGCTACTGACGCAGTACTACAAAGCGCCCGACCGAGTAGCCGAGCGCACCGCCGAAGAAAACATCCGACGAAAAGTGCGTGGTCAGAGAGATTCTTGACAAGCCAATGGCCCCCGCAACTCCGTAAGCAACGAGCGGCACCCAGCGGTGGGTGTGATAACGCCGTGCGATCACGGTGGCAACTGCAAAGGCAGCGGCCGTGTGTCCGGAGGGAAAACTTCCTTGTGCCTTTAGCGGATTTCCTCCGCTATCGAACCAGGTATCCGAAAAATTGCCGTGCAGCGGCACGTCCGCAGGACGGAGTCTCCGGGTCGTATTCCTAAGAAAAAGATTGGGGATTTCGGCATCCGCTACAGCTTCCGCGGCCAAGAGCGCCGTCTGCTGCGCCTTGGAGTCTTTCCGCAAGATTCCCGTGAAGTAGAGCGCTGCGGGAACCACCAAGATTCCCGCGGTCGTGGCGTAGCTGGGGAGGGATTGATTGAAAGCGTGGAAGGAGCGGGTATCGCGAAAATAGCGGGCTTCGACGGGATCAAGAGCCACCAGCGCGGCCGTAGCGCCAAGAACCCCAGCAACCGGGACTAGGTGCGACCCTTCAGCCAGGTGCGCCGGAAACAGCCAGATGCGCTTCTGATCGTCCAAAATATTCGGAATGATCCGCTTCCAGGACACGAGGCGCTCAGAAGCATTCGAATTGCTTGCCGGCGCGCTGGGAAAAGAGGCAGATTGGCTCGAATCAGCAGGCGGATTCTGCGCCGAAACCGCGCCCGCTATCGGTAAGCCAAGCCCGACAAGGCAGAAAACACGAGTGCTCATCCACATAAGAAGAAGATGCAGGATCCCGTGCTACCGCTTCAGTCAAATTGTCCAATCCTTCTGGCTCCTCACGCAGCTTCCCCTTTTTCGCCGGCAGTTGGAGCGTTTTCAGACGCTGACGATGCACACGTACGCCGCGTGGGCGGCCGCACCGATCTGGGCGAGATGGGGCAGATGGGGGCCGCGGAGAGTCTTTCAGATCCTGCATCCATCGAGCCCAAATGGTCGCTTCGCGGTCAGGCCTGAAGATCTGTGAATTCATGGTCCTACGTTTCGAGTATATGATCCCGTCGATCGCCTTCGCCCGGTAAACAGATTCCGTCATGAACTCTCAGTGTAGTTCCCTATGACCACCCTAAATAGTTACTCGGTTTTCGCCGATAAGGAAGAGGGGAACCGGAAACCAGGCGTGTCAACACTGGCAAAGCACCCGGGAACGAGTGAACTCATCGTTCCGCGCTCCGAACTCCAGCCTTCGCGCTGGGCGAGCATCCTGGAGGACGCCAACCAGGCGCCCACCATTCTGGTTGTGGACGGCCTCGAGATGAACCGCCATCTACTGAAGGCCATGCTCAAGGGCGCCTCCTACCGGATTCTGGAAGCAGACCGTCCTTCGGCCGCCCTGGCGATCCTGGAGCGCGAGAAGGTGGACCTGGTGGTGGTCGATCTGGTCATGCCGGAGACCAGCGGTCCTGACTTCTGCCGTCGGCTAAAGAGCGACCGCAACACCCATCTCATCCCGATCCTCATGACCACTAGCGTGCAGGGCGACGAGAATGAAGTAGCGGGCATCGAATCCGGGGCCGACGAGTTCCTGCTCAAGCCGCTCCGGCCGACCCTGGTCCGCACCCGCATCCGCGCGATGTTGCGGAACAAGGCGCTGGTCGACTCGCTCGAAGAAGCCGAAACGATCCTGTTCGCGCTGGCCCAAACGGTGGAGCGCCGCGACAAGTATACCGGTTTGCATTGCGAGCGTCTGGCCAGCTACAGCATCGCGCTTGGCCGCGCCCTGGGTTTGTCGCGGCACGAGCAGCAAGCGCTCCACCGCGGCGGCTACCTCCACGACATCGGTAAGATCGGTATTCCTGACGCCATCCTGTTCAAACGCGGCCGGCTGACCGAGCCAGAGTGGGAGACCATGCGGCTGCACACCCTTCGCGGCGAGGAGATGTGCCGGCCGATGAAAACGCTGGCGCCCGTGCTGCCGATCATCCGCAGCCATCACGAGCGCTGGGACGGCTCGGGCTATCCCGACGGGCTGCGCGGCGAACAGATCCACCTGCTGGCGCGCGTTCTCCAGATCGCCGATATCTACGACGCCCTCACCACCGCACGTCCCTACAAGCCCGTGTATTCGCATGAGCACGCCATTGGAATCATGCTCGAGGAAGCTCGCCGGGGCTGGCGCGATCCGGAGCTGGTCCCTCTGTTCGCCGAAGTCGCCGAGCCCGGCGACCGGACGATGCGGCAATCCCTCGAAAGCATGCGGCTGGAGCTGGCCAAGTAAGCCCAAACGGCTTAGCCCAAACGGGCTACCTATCCTGTCGGGCTACCTATCCTGTCGGGCTACCTATCCTTGACACCTGCGAGGCATGGGTGCTATAACTGGCGCTGTACCCGAAAGGGCTAGTTCTCGTGAGGGTTCGCGCCGAGAGGAGGGCGCACCTACATGCTACGTCGAACGGCTTTTTCCGTGGCGGTCATTCTGGCAGTCACTATTCTATTCGCGGGCCAGGCCAACGCGCAGGTGTCCGGAGCCACGCTATCCGGCACGGTCACCGATCCTTCGGGCGCGGCGATCGCCGGGGCGAAGGTTGCCATCACCAACACTGCGACCGGTATCACCCGTGACGTCACTACGGATGCGGCCGGACTATACGCCGCGCCCAACCTGCTGCCCGGACCCTACGAGGTGACGGTTGGGGCGAGCGGGTTTTCCACCACCAAGCAGCCGGGCATCACGCTCACTGTCGGGGCTCAACAGACGCTGAACGTGTCCCTGAAAATTGGCGAAGCAAGTCAAACCGTTCTGGTCACGGAAGCCGCGCCGCAGGTGCAGCTTGGCTCGTCCACCATCAGCGCCCAGGTACAAGGCGCCGAGGTCCGCGAGTTGCCCCTCAACGGCCGCGACTGGGCTTCGCTGGCCACACTTTCCCCCGGCGTCAACGCGATCGAAAGCCAGATGCCCTTCGAGAACGGCAACCTCCGCGGGAATCGTGGATTTGGGTCGCAACTGACCATCTCGGGGGGCCGGCCGACGCAGAACAACTACCGGCTGGACGGGCTCAGCATCAACGACTACGGCAACGCCGCGCCGGGCAGCGTGATCGGGGGCAACCTGGGCGTGGATGCGATTCAGGAATTCTCGGTGATCACCGGCAGCTTCTCGGCTGAGTATGGGAAGAGCTCGGGGGGGGTGATCAACGCCATCAGCAAGTCCGGCACCAACGCGTTCCACGGCGACATATACGAGTTCCTGCGCAACGACAAGCTGGACGCGAACGACTTCTTCTCAAACGCCGCCGGTCGGCCGAAACCGCCCTACCGGCGCAACCAGTTCGGCGCCGCGGCCGGAGGCCCTATCATCAAGGACCGGACTTTCCTGTTCGGCGATTTCGAGGGGATACGCCAGGGGCAGGGGGCCCCCACCGGAGCTTCGTCCGTTCTGTCCGACGCGGCGCGGTCGGGCCACCTGGCCAACGGCACCGTTGTACCAGTGGACCCGCTTATTCAGAAGTTCATGGCGATCATGCCTCACGCCAATGGGCTGGTCAATGGGGACAGAGGCAACTTTGTCTTTTCACCGACCCGAGTAGTACACGAAAATTACGTGACCACGCGGCTGGATCACAAAATCAGCGATAAGGACAGCCTGTTCGCGACGTACACCTACGACGACTCGCCCTTCACTACGCAAGACGGCTTTAATGCCGTGTCGGTCTTGAGTGAGGTCACGCGCCACCTTGCGGCCTTGGAAGAGAGCCACGTTTTCAGCCCGGCCCTGGTCAATAGCACGCGGCTGGGTTTCAACCGCGAAGCCGTGATTAACAATCAGGTGGTAGCGGGAATTAATCCCGCCGCCTCGGACCCTACGCTGAGCGTGATGCCGGGATTTGATATACCCGGCATGCTCATTAGCGGCTTCTCGCGGACCTCCGCGGGCTTGCCCGGCGGATTTACCCGGTTCAATTGGAATTCCATCCAGTTTTACGATGACGCCTTTCTGACCCGTGGGACCCATTCTCTGAAATTCGGCTTTGCTCTGGAGCGGATGCGTTACAACCTCCATACGTTGTATCTGCCCAACGGGCTACTGCGTTTCACCGGTACAGTTTCTGGTAATGCCGTGCAGGATTTCCTCACCAACCACCCCGCGTCGCTCGAGTCGGGGCTTCCTGCCAGAGTTTTCCCGCGGGGCATGCGACAGACTCTCTTCGGAGGATACATCCAGGACGACTGGCGCGTGCGCCCCAGACTCACCCTGAACGTGGGGCTGCGCTATGAAATGACCACGGTGCTCAATGAGGTGCAGGGCAAGCTCACCAGCCTCCGCAACATCTCCGACCCGTTACCCTACTGCGGGACGACCGATCTTGCCCTCACCAACATACTTGGAAAGCCGGGTTGCGCAGGCCAGGCGCCTTTCTACTCGAACCCCACCACTCTTAATTTTGAGCCGCGATTCGGTTTTGCTTGGGATCCCAAGGGCGATGGGAAGACGGCCATTCGTGGCGGCTTCGCCATCCTTGACGTCCTGCCGCTGCCGGGATACTTGGGTTTCAGTCAGAACTGGGCGCCGTTTTTCCTCTCGGCCGTCACTGGCGATACCAAGGCGCTCGCTGGGTCGGTTGGCATCCCCCCTAACGCTCCGGGGAGTGCATACTCGAACCTCTCACTGAAGCCAGACCCAACCTGCGCGTCCCCGCAGCAGATTTGCAACTTCAACGGCTCATTTGTCGAACCCAATCCGAAGCGAAATTACGTCGAGCAGTGGAATATCAACGTCCAGCGCCAAGTCACGTCCAGCCTGACGGCGACGGTGGGTTACATAGGCTCCCATGGCGTCCATATGATGATACGAGGCGACGATTTCGATTATGTCCTGCCGACCCACACCTCCGCAGGATGGCTGTGGCCTGCTAACTCCACCCGAAACGATAGGATCAACCCGTATTTTGGGCTGATCCGGGGGATCATGTGGAACACCGGCTCCACTTACGAGGCCGCCCAGTTTAGTGTCCAAAAGAGATTGAGCCACGGCTTCCAATTCGGAGGCAATTACACCTACAGCAAATCCATGGACGACAGTTCTGCGACCCTCTTGGGCGATTCCTTTTCGAATTCCATCACGACGTGGTTCTGGTTCGCCCCGCAAATCAGCCGGGCTCCTTCGGACTACAGCTTCACCCATACCGCGGTCATCAACGGCCTCTGGCAGGTACCGGGTCCCCGCAGCGGGTTGGCGCGGGGGTTGCTGGGCGGATGGGAATTGGGCGGCATCATCAAGATGAATAGCGGGGTTCCGACGACTCCCCTCATCTCAGGGGACGTTATTGGCGCGCAAAATAACGGCTCCGACAATTTCGGCATTCCGGATAAAGTTCCCGGATGCGATCCCATCAACCACAATTTCAAGAGCAATCCGGGCGGGGTGTTCCTGGGTTACATCAACGCCAGTTGCTACACGGTGCCCATGGCGACTCCGGCGATCGCATCGCAGTGCGTGCCTTTTTCCAAGGTTCCGGGCAGTTGCAAGAATCTCCTGGGCAACGCCGGCCGCAATAGCATTGTCGGTCCGAATCTGTACAATGTGGATTTCTCCGCGCACAAGAGCTTCGCGGTCAAGAAGATTTCCGAGGCCTTCAACGTGCAGTTCCGGGCGGAGTTTTTCAACGTCTTGAATCACGCCAACTTTCAGTCGCCCTTGGCCTTTTCTAGCGGCAATAGCGCCCAGATACTCAATTCGGACGGGACGAACGCGCACTCTGGGGGCTTGGCGCAACCACTGCTGGTGCTGCCCAGGGACATTCAGTTTGCGCTGAAGGTGATCTGGTAGGTTCTCCATTTCGTTCGACGGCGCCGCCGATGCGGGAGCGCCGAGGTCGTGCCACCGGCACGCTTTAGGCCTTGACACCTCCTTGCGTCCAGTGATATAGGTTACCTGATGCCTTGAGGGGTCGGTCTTCCTGAAGGCTTGCGCCTAGGGGGTGCACTTACATGCTACGTCGCACGGTTTTTTCCGTGGCGGTGATTCTAGCCGTCGCGATTTTGCTCGCAAGTCCGGCCAATGCGCAGGTGTCTGGCGCCACGGTCTCCGGCACCATCACCGATCCTTCGGGCGCGACCATCGCCGGCGCGAAGGTCACCATCACAAATTCGGCAACTGGTATTTCGCGCGACGTCGCGGCGGATGCGGCGGGCTTCTACCAGGCGCCCAACCTGCTGCCCGGCCCTTACGAAGTCACGGCCGCGGCCAGCGGGTTTTCCACCACCAAGCAATCCAACCTCACGCTCACGGTCGGTGGTCAGCAGACCCTGAACCTGTCCCTGAAAATTGGCGAAGCGACGCAAACCGTCCTGGTGACGGAAGCCGCGCCGCTGGTGCAGCTCGGCTCGTCGACCATCACCTCCCAGGTTGAATCCAAGGAAATATCCGAGATGATGCTGAACGGCCGCGACTGGGCGTCGCTGGCCACCCTTTCCCCCGGCGTCAACGGGATCGAAACGCAGATGCCCTACACGAGCGGCGCGGTGCGCGGGAACCGGGGCTTTGGAGCGCAACTGACCATCTCCGGCGGACGGCCCACGCAAAACAACTACCGGGTGGACGGGAACAGCATCAACGATTACGGCAACGGCGGGCCGGGCAGCGTGCTCGGGGTCAGCCTGGGCGTGGATGCGATTGCGGAATTCTCCGTGCTCACCGGCAACTACTCGGCCGAATATGGGAGGACCTCCGGCGGGGTGGTCAACGCCATCACCAAGTCGGGGACCAACGCGTTCCATGGCGACGTATACGAGTTCCTGCGCAACGTTAAGCTGGACGCGAACGACTTCTTCCAAAATGCCGCTGGCCTGCCGAAACCGGCTTACAAGCGCAACCAGTTCGGCGGCGCGGCCGGCGGCCCGCTCCGCAAGAACCGAACCTTCATCTTCGGCGACTACGAAGGGATACGCCAGTCGCAGGGCGTCTCTGTGAACTCCTACGTTCCGTCTGACGCGGCTCGGGCCGGGGACCTTGTGGCTGGTCACGTAAACGTGGACCCGCTCGTAAAGCCGTACTTGGCGCTGTATCCTCACGTCAACGTCCCCGGATCGACCATCGGGAACAGGGGGCTCTTCAGCCTTGCCGGGGTACGAATTGCAAAGGAAAATTACTATACCACCCGGCTGGATCACAAGATCAGCGATAAGGACAGCCTGTTCGCGACGTACACGTACGACGACACGCCCTTCACTCAACCCGACACCTTTGGTAACTTATCTATCTTGTCTCAAACCACGCGCCACATCGCAGCCCTCGAGGAAAGCCATGTTTTCAGCCCCGCCCTGGTCAATAGCGCCCGGCTTGGTTTCAACCGTAACGCCGTGATAAACTACCAAGTTACCTCAGCGATTAATCCCGCCTCCGCGGACGCTTCTCTGGGCGTCTTCCCGGGAGGGGATAACCCCTCCATCCGCATCAGTGGCGGCTTTGCAGCGATGGGCGCGGGCTTGAACGCCGCATTTTCTCATCACGATTGGAATTCCATCCAGTTTTACGACGATGCCTTTCTGACCCGTGGAACCCATTCTCTGAAGTTCGGCTTTGCTCTGGAGCGGATGCGCTACAATTTCTTTCAAAAATATAACCCCGAGGGAATCGTACGGTTTGCCTCGATCCAGACCTTCCTCACCAACCAGCCCAACTCGTTCGAGGGAGGGCTCGCTGACCCAGTGGCCCCACGGGGCTTGCGGCAGACCCTGTTCGGAGGATATATCCAGGATGACTGGCGCGTGCGCCCCAGGTTCACCCTGAACGTGGGGCTGCGCTATGAAATGACCACGGTGCTCAATGAAGTGGAGGGCAGGCTCACCAACCTCCCCAGCATGAGCGCCCCGTTACCTTACTGCGGGACGGCGGATCCCTCGCTTACCACGTTAAAGACTCCGGTAAATTCTGGAAGGCCGGGCTGCACCCCCGGGGCTCAGCCTTATTACTCGAACCCCACCACTCTGAATTTTGAGCCGCGATTCGGTTTTGCCTGGGATCCGCGCGGCGACGGGAAGACGGCCGTTCGTGGCGGCTTCGCGATATTTGACATTTTGCCGCTGCCGGGATACTACTACACCCAGCAAGGCATCGAGACTCCGTTTTACCTCACGGGCGTTATTACTACCACGCCCACCGCGCCGCTCGCCGGATTGATGGGCGTTCCGGGCACCGATCCAAGGAGTGCATACCAGAAGATCGGACCAACGGCGCTCACCGGCGCGTATATGGAACCTGATCCCCACCGAAACTACATCGAGCAGTGGAACATTAACGTGCAGCGCCAAATCACACCCAGCATGACCGCGACGGTGGGTTATATCGGCTCCCATGGCGTCCACATGCTCATACGGGGCGATGATGGCAACATGGTCATCCCGACGGAGACCTCCGCGGGGTTCCTGTGGCCTTATAATCCCACCCAAAAAGATATGAGGATCAACACGAACTTCGGGGGTATCCGGTCCATGTCTTATGGGACCGGCTCCACCTACCAGGGTCTTACGTTTAATGTCCAGAAAAGGATGAGCCGCGGCTTCCAATTCGGAGGTTCCTACACCTACAGCAAAACAATGGACGACAGTTCAGCGACCATCGCGGGCGATGCGTTTTCGAATTCTGTCACGAGCTGGTTCTGGTTCGCTTCG
>JBGPLI010000054.1:0-27378 GCA_041486445.1 Bryobacteraceae bacterium | reverse complement strand
CAGCTCGTCGATCACCACGTAGCGCAAATTCTCGAACGCCTTGGCCCACTTGGTGTGATGCGGAAGGATGCCGGCGTGGAGCATATCGGGATTGGTCAGCACCACGTTGGCGCGCTCGCGAATCGCGCGGCGGGCGTCCTGCGGCGTGTCGCCGTCGTAGGTGAACGCGCGCAAATCGGAACCCATCGCATCGACGGCCGACTGGAATTCCTGAAGCTGATCCTCGGCCAGCGCCTTGGTCGGGAACAGGTACATGGCGCGCGCGCCGGGATCGGCGATCAGGCGGTTCAGCACCGGGAGGTTGTAGCACAGCGTCTTGCCGCTGGCCGTCGGCGTGACCACAACCACGTTGCGGCCGCCGGCGGCGTGTCCGAACACTTCGGCTTGATGCGAGTAGAGCCGGGCGATGCCGCGCGAGGCCAGAGACTGCCTCAGCGCCGGCGAGACTCCTTCGGGAAAATCGACGAACGTGCCGGGGCGCGCCGGCTGGCGCCGGATGGCGCGGATGGGCGAATCCGGATTCGCCATCCATTCTTCAAACTGTGCGATGGCGCCGGCAAGACCCTTCTCTACCGAGCCGAGTGCAAGGTGCATTCTTCGCCCTTTCTTCGCTTAGGATACACGCGAAGAGGTCTTGCGCACAACCGCGGACGAGAGAATTTAGCCGCGCACGAACTCGTATCGTTCGAGCGTCGCCGCGAAGGCCGCCTCGGCATCCGCGCGCAGAATGGTCCCGATGCAGCGCAGGCGAACGTCGGTTCTCGCGCCGGGCGCCCTCGGGAGAGTAATGGAATACTCGATCGGATCGCCCACCGACATGGCAGCCGGGGCGGTGAAGAGCACTCCGGAAGAACTGAGGTTCCTGGTCTCGCCTTTGGTCTTGGAGTTTGCTCCGTCTTGGATGACTTCGAACGGGAGCTTTAACTCGAAGCGTTGGTTTCGTCTTTGTTCGATCATCCGTCCTTCACTGTATTCGCACTGCGAGCTAAGGTCAATAGGGAGTGCTCCGTCCGCAGGTCCTATAGGTCTAGTACTTTGGTCCTATTCGTCTTCGTTCGCGACGGGGGTGCGCGGTGGATATGGGAAAATGAGTACTTGCTCGACCGCATCACCGTACACGGCGCACGGCAACACAACCTGAAAAACATCGATGTCGAGATCCCGCGCAATACCCTTACAGTGATCACGGGGTTGAGCGGGTCCGGAAAATCGTCGCTGGCCTTCGACACGATTTACGCCGAGGGGCAGCGGCGATACGTAGAGACGCTGTCGCCTTACGCGCGCCAGTTTCTCGACCAGATGGAGCGCCCGGAAGTGGATTCGATCGACGGGCTGAGTCCGGCGATCTCGATCGAGCAGAAGACCACCAACCGGAGTCCACGCTCGACAGTAGGCACGATCACCGAGATTTACGATTACCTGCGCGTGCTCTACGCCTCGATCGGCGTGCCGCACTGTCCGCAATGCGGCCATGAGATCTCGCGCCAGACCACGCAGCAGATCGTGGAGCAGGTGCGGGCGCTGGGCCCGCAGGAGCGCGTGATGATTCTGGCGCCGATCGTGCGGGGACGCAAGGGCGAATACAAGAAAGATCTGGAAAAACTCGCCCGCCAGGGATTCGTGCGCGCGCGGATCGACGGTGTGCTGCGGTCGCTCGACGAAGAGATCACGCTCGACCGGCGCAAGAATCACACGATTGAAGTGGTGGTCGACCGGCTGCTGATCAAGCCGGAAGTGGAGAAACGCCTGGAAGCGTCGATCGAGACCGCGACCAAGCTCGCCGGAGGGTTGGTGCTGGTGGCGGTGGTGAACGGGCCCGAGCGCATGTATTCGCAGAAGCTGGCCTGCCCGGACTGCGGCACCAGCGTGCCGCAACTGGAGCCGCGGTCGTTCTCCTTCAACAGCCCTTTCGGGGCCTGCGCGACGTGCACGGGTCTGGGCAGCCGCTGGAGCTTCGATCCGCTGAAGGTGATCGTGGATCCGTCGCGCCCGCTGCTGGACGGCGGGATCGGACCGGGCGCGGGCTGGAGCTACATGACGCACGCGCTGAACGCGCTGGCCGCGCGGCTCAAGATCCGGCTTCAGCAGCCGTTCGAGAAATTGCCGGCCAAGGCGCAGGCGGCGCTGCTGGACGGGCTGCCGGGCCAGCCGGGCGTACTGGGCATCCTGGATCAGTACTATCGCGAGGAAATCGCGAGCGAGGAATATCACGAGTGGTTCATGCAGTACATGTCGCCGGCGCCGTGCCCGGCGTGCGGCGGACGGCGTCTGAAGCCCTCCAGCCTGGCGGTGAAAGTGAAGGGCATCGCGATCGCGGAGCTCACAGAGATGTCCATCACGCGGGCGCTCGAGACCGTGAAGCGCTGGAGCCTCGCCGGACGGGAGGCACAGATCGGCGGGCGGGCCGTGGAGGAGATCCGGAATCGTCTGGAGTTTCTGGCCGCGGTGGGCCTGGAATACTTGAGCCTGGAACGCTCGGCCGCCACGCTTTCCGGAGGCGAGGCGCAAAGGATCCGGCTGGCGACGCAGATCGGATCGAAACTGCGCGGGGTGCTGTACGTTCTGGATGAGCCTTCCATCGGCCTGCATTCGCGCGACAACGACCGCCTGCTCCAATCGCTGGCCCGTTTGCGGGACCTGGGAAACACGGTGCTGGTAGTGGAGCACGACGCCGAAACCATCGAGCGCGCCGATTACGTGATCGACCTGGGGCCGGGCGCCGGACGGCTGGGCGGATATCTGGTGGCGCGCGGCACGCCCCTGGACATCGAGCGCAACGCGGCATCGCTCACCGGCCAATACCTCACCGGTGCACGCAAGATCCAGACGCCGGAGGCGCGGCGTTCTCCCGGCCCGGCCAGGATCTCGATCCACGGCGCGGCCGAGCACAACCTCAAGAAGATCGACGTCGATTTTCCGCTGGGTCTGTTCATACTGGTGACCGGCGTGTCGGGAAGCGGAAAGTCGACGCTGGTGAACGACATTCTGTACCGCGCCGCGTCCAAAGCGGTGTACCGTTCGCGCACCGAGCCGGGCGCGCACGCCTCGATCACGGGTCTGGATCTGATCGACAAGGTGATCGAGATCGATCAGTCGCCCATCGGCCGCACGCCGCGCTCCAATCCCGCCACCTATACGCAGGTGTTCACGCCCATCCGCGATTTGTACTCGATGCTGCCGGAGTCGCGCGAACGGGGCTACAAGCCGGGCCGCTTCAGTTTCAACGTCAAGGGAGGCCGTTGCGAGGCGTGCCAGGGCGACGGGCTGAAGCGCATCGAGATGAATTTTCTGCCGGATGTGTACGTGACCTGCGACGTGTGCCGCGCCCGCCGCTACAATCACGAGACGCTACAGGTGAAGTACAAGGGGCAATCGATCGCCGATGTGCTGGAGTCGCCGGTGGAGGACGCGCTGGCGCTGCTCGAAAACATCCCGCAAATCAAGGCGAGGCTGGAGACTCTGGTGCGGGTGGGGCTCGGCTACTTGCACCTGGGGCAGTCCTCGACCACGCTCTCCGGAGGCGAGGCGCAGCGCATCAAACTGGCGCGGGAGCTGAGCCGCCGCCAAACCGGCAAGACGCTCTACATTCTGGACGAGCCGACCACGGGCCTGCATTTCGAGGACGTGCGCAAGCTGCTCGACGTGCTCCAGAACCTGGTGGACCTGGGCAACACCGTGGTGGTGATCGAGCACCATCTGGACGTGATCAAGATGGCGGATTGGGTCATCGACCTGGGCCCGGAAGGCGGCGAGCGGGGCGGGCACGTCGTGGCGTGCGGAACTCCCGAGGCGATCCTGCGGCATCCCAAGAGCTACACGGCGCAGGCGCTGAAGAAGATCCTTGGGAACGGACGCGCCGCATGAGCCGCTACTCGGAGAAGCCGCTTTCCTTCCAAGGCCTGAAAACCGTGCCGATCGACGCGCGCGGCGGCAAGGTGCGCGTGGAGGATTTCGCGCGGCCGTATCGGAAGGGCGACGGCGTCGCGCGATGGCTCGATTCGCTGCCGAAGATTCTCGCGGCAGACGGGTTTCGCGGCGTGGTGGACGCTCTCGGCCGGGCCCGGGAGCAGAAGCGCGCGATTCTGTGGGGGATGGGCGGGCACGTGGTGAAATGCGGGCTCGGCGATATCCTGCTGGACCTGATGCGCCGCGGCTGGGTCACGGCGTTCGTCATGAACGGAGCGGCGTCGATCCACGATTTCGAGATCGCCATCGCGGGCCAAACCAGCGAAGACGTGGAGGCGGTGCTGCCAGACGGCCGCTTCGGCGCGGCCGAGGAAACGGGACGCGAGATGAATCTGGCCATCGCCGAGGGAGCCAGGGAAGGCCTGGGAATGGGAGAAGCGCTGGGCCAGCGCCTGGCGACGCTGGCGCGCGCCGAGTTTGCGCCGCACAGCATCCTCGCCGGAGCGTACCAGGCAGCCACGCCGGTGACCGTTCACGTGGCCGTCGGCGCCGACACGCCGCACACGCACCCGGCCGCCGACGCGGCCGCGATCGGCGAAGCCACGCATCGCGACTTTCGCCTGCTGTGTTCCCTGGCGCGCGGCCTGGACCGGGGCGGCGTGTACCTGAACGTCGGCTCGGCGGTGGTGCTGCCCGAGGTGTTCCTGAAGGCCGTCTCGGCGGTCCGGAACCTGGGTCATCCCTTGGGCGGGTTCACCACGGTGAATTTCGATTTTCTGCAACACTACCGCCCCAGGGTCAACGTGGTGGAGCGGCCGCATGCGCGCTCGGGCGGCCGGGGCTTCGCCATCACGGGTCATCACGAACTGATGATCCCTCTGCTGGCGGCCGCGCTGATCGAGGCGGAAGACGGATGATGCCCGGGGCCCAGGCGCGCGACCAACCCAACTGGAGCTACGAGGATCTGGCGCTGTTCGTCGGCGCCGTGCTGCCGGCGCTGGCGCTGGCGGAGCTTCTGCTCCGGGCCGTGCGCGCCCTTGCGCCCGGCGCGTTTTCGGGCGAGGCCGCCACTACACTCGCGTTTCAAAGTTTGTTCTACGCGTTGCTGCTGGGCGCTCTGTACCTGCTGATCTCCTGGCGCTACGGGTCGCCGTTCTGGAGCTCTCTGCGCTGGACCTTCGACTATTCCGGAGCGTGGCTGTGCCTGGGGGCCGGGCCGGTACTGGCGATCGCGACCGCCGCTCTCGGCGTGGTGTTGCGGACGCCCGCGACTTCGCCCATCCAGGATCTGGTCATCGACCGCCGCTCGCTGGTGATCGTGATGGCGTTCGCCACGCTGCTCGGCCCCGCGTTCGAGGAACTGGTGTTTCGCGGGTTTCTTTTGCCGCTGCTGGCGCGATCGCTGGGTTTATGGCCTGGAATCGTTCTGACCGCGATTCCGTTCGCGCTGGTGCATGGACCACAGAACCATTGGGCCTGGCAGCAGGTTTTCCTGGTCGGCCTGGCGGGCGTCGTGTTCGGCTACGTGCGATCGAAGACCGGTTCGACTGCCGCCGCCACCACGATTCACGTGGGCTACAACATGACGTTCTTTTTGGGTTTTGTGCTGCAGCGGTGGGTCTAAGGAGGGGCGCTCTGGAATCGGGAGAGGCGCTCCAGTGCCTTCCCCTCTAACACTTGATCAGCGGGTGCGAGCCGCCATACGGCGGGAGACAGGCGTTCCGCCCAACGGCGCGCCCAGGGATGCCGTTTCGAATCCAGGCACCTCAGCAAGTAGAACAGAAAGAATAGGAGTTCCGACCGGTCGAAAGCCAGAGACAGGACGATGAACAGTCCACCGCCGATTAGCAAGCCGGCCACGGGCACCCAAAGTAGCATACCGAACGTCATTTCGGAATATTCAGAGCGAAAATGCTCCCTCCAATTAACAGGATAGCACTCATCACCCAGCCAGCCGCAGCGCACAGGAGCGCCTCGAACCGTCTCTCGGGACGGTGCGCGGCCTCGGGCTCCACGGCCTCCGAAATCACCCATCGTAGCCAAAGCACAACACCAAAAAGGAGCACATAGCTGGCGCCAAGAATCCCTTCGTCGACAAGACGCATCACTCCGGTATTTTGCCGAAGCAATGCCCAAAGTTGGGAGTTCTCGCTTGCCACTGCGGCGATCACTAGCCCGACGGAGGCACCCGCGAACTCCCAAAAACCGCGGCGGTTGTGGAGACCAGGATCTAGCGGCGAAAACTGAAGGCCATGGATGACGGGGAATCGCCGCGGTATGAGTATGCCGATCCCGATCTTCGCGCCGTGCACTCCGACTACGACGAGAAGGGCGATGATGAGCCGCAGCCAATTCACGAAAGGTTGGTAGGGGCACCCTTCTGCGCGGTCTGCTTTACCAAGTCCGCGAAGTCGGCGGGATTCGTTTTCTGCTTGACCACGATACTCAATCCGCGAGGAAACGTCGGTTTCGCGGTTTCCCCTGGGTACTGCGTCCAGATGATCACGGGCACGTCGCGGAACTTGTCGTGGAGCGCCGCGTAAAGAAGCTCTCCTGTGGTCTCCATGCCGGCATGCTCGGCGAGTTTGCGCCCCCGAGGCATCACCAGATCCAGGATGATCACCGAAGGATGCAATGATTCCGCAGCTTCAAGGGCCTGGTCAGCCGTACGAAACCACTCAACCGTAAGGTTCCGCTCCTTCATCTCATCCACGTATACGTCTGTGGGAGATTCTTCGTCTTCCACCAGGAATACCGTTTCGCTCACATCGTCCTCCCAGTCACTAGTTGCGTATCAACGCAATCGGGAATATAGATCTCGAACCTTAGTAGGCTTCCGCGGGCTTGCCAGCCAGATTTTGCCTTTGTGGCCTTCTTCCACGATCCGCCGGGCTTCCCATAATCCTAGACCCAGCCCCTCCACTTGAATCCTCCGGCCTTCCGGAGCTCGTTCACCCGCAGGAAAATCGACTCCGGCCAGCCTTCGGACACCCCACACCCCCAGTCCTCCATCGTAAGAAGGAATCCGCGATCCTTCTGTTTCGTCTCGACGCGAACCCGAAATGCTCCTCCTTCGCTATCGGCGTATCGAATGGCATTGGATAATAGGTTAAACACTACTCGCCGAAAGGGCAAACGCCTTAGACGCACCTCGGGGAGGTCGGACGGCAGAATCTCGATCTGAGAGGCGTGCTGCGACCAGCCCCGGCGGATCAAGAGGGCTTGCACAACCTCGACGCAAGGCTTCACTATGTCGCCGATTAGATCAACTATGGTCATCCCCTCCTCCTCGCGGAGTGGCGCTTCTTCGGTTTCCTGAAGCCAAATCAGAAGTTCGGACGTAGCCAGAATTCCCTCCAGCACTGGTTTCACGTCAAAATCCAGCCTGCCGATCCTCCGACGGGCGTGGGCCGCCATACTTTTAATGTAGTACACGGGCCAGCTTCGCTCATGCCTGGCCTGTTCGAGCAACTGGGCGCGGTCCGCCTCCGCACGCAGGAATTGCAGTCCTTCAGCCGCACGCTCCAAAATGGCGCTCACCACCGCCAAGTCGTCGTCGGTAAAGACGTTGAAGCCGCCCAGAAGGTCGAGGTTCTTGTTCCGGCAGCGTATGACCCCCAACACTTCCCCGTTCGAGGCGATCACGGGAGCGATCAGCGAAGTGTACTGCTCCGTTGTGACTCGCTCCTGGCTCTTGGCCGCGCTCCCTTCCTCAAGCCGCGTGTCCTCCGTGAGCATTGGTTTCTCTGAATCCCATACTCTGCCCGTAAGCCCTTCTCCTCGAATATAGTGGCGTTCGTGCTCGGGAGTCTCACCCCAATCGATCCCGGTGGTGCCCCTCACAAGCAGACGGTCGCCGGCGGGATTCACTAGCAGAATGGTGCAAGCTTCACAGCCGACGAACGCGCAGACGTGGTGAGCGAGCGCGTTGGCGTAGTCCTCGTCGGTTCGACAACGGAGCGCAAGCTGGCGGGTGGCGGTCGACGCGAGAAGGCACTGGTTATCCAGAACAGACCGAGCGATCGCTCCGGCCTGCATGCCCAACCAGAATAGATCCTCGCCGCTGATTCCGGCGGTGTCTCCTTTGGGGAAGATGTTCAACACGAAGTGGATATGGCTGTGGCTGGCAGGATCGGGATGGGTACGCTGATCATCCGCTTGAGGCCGCGCTGGGTGGTAATCTCCGGAAGCGCCAGCTTTGCGGAGGGCCGGTTCCACTTCTTTCCGGGCTCCGGGTCCGTCAAATCGAACTCCGTAACGCAATCCCGGTCAATCGTGATCCCGCTGAGGGCTTTGCGCGCCTCTAGAACGTGCCTCGTGGAGGTGAACCCATCGCTCGCAGCCAGCAAGCTGAGTTTCTCCTTGAGCGGGCTGAAGGCCCACAGGCTGACCAGTTTGCTGGGAATGAGGTTCTGGAAAGCGGTTACGATGTGCCGATAGCAACGGGGCAAATCCCCTTTGGCGGCTTGCTGGATCTCCTGCAGAAAGCCCAGTTCCTGCTCGCAGGCGCAACTCTTCCTTGCGGCAGACGGCCCCTGGTACCTGGGCGGCGTGGCGCCCCCGACGCGATCCGGCCGAGGCTGCAAGAGATCCCTCGCAGCCAGCCACTCCGCGCTGATCTTGACGCTCTCGGTAGTCCAGATCTTCTTCGCGAACTGTTTCGATGTAATAGTAGAGCGGTGACAACACCTGGTCACAGAACTCCGCGCGCTCGTGCAGCATTCCGTTCGAAAAGCCGAGCAGAGTCAGGCCGGACTCCGCGAGCATGGTCCGGAGATCCTCAGCGGATACCGATTTCCCACGGTACAGGAGGCGGTCCGGCCGTTGCTTGAACTCCACGCCCCGGAAACCGAGATCCGCCAGGTAGCGCAAAACCCCACTCACGTCGTCAATTTGAGGTCCCCAGATAATCGTTTGGTAACCGGTTGGCATTATTCTCCAACAAGCAAATTGAGTTAAGCCCTAATTCGAGGAAAAGGGCTGATTCTATCTCAACCGGCACCCACCTGTCGACCCACTACTCTGCTTTCCAACCCGCCCGGCGATTTGATCAAAGTTCCCTGTAACTGACCAGGCGGACGCCCGCTTCGCCCAGAGCCGCGCGCACTTCCGGCGCCGTGAGCGCCCGCAGCTCCCGCTCCCGGCTTTCTTTCAAACGGGTGCGCGCCGAGCGGAGCTCTTCGCCGCAAATTCCGGGATGGCACATGAACTCGGTGGAGCCTTCCGGCAGCGCGCGAATCAGGGACACGAGCGCGGAAGCGTCGAAGCGCCCGGTCATCCGGAAGCCTGAAAAAAAATCGGTGGAGCGGCAGCCATGGCGGGCAATCACGCGTTCAAACCGGCCCCGCAGGATGCCCGTGAACGGACGCCGGACCCACGGAATCTGGAACTCTTCCGAGATGCGCGCGACCGCGTCGAGCACCGGTGGAAACAGGTGGGTGTGCTTGTGCGTATCCAGATGAGTGGGCCGAAGGCCCGATTCGACGATGCGCCGGACCTGCGCCGCCAGTTCGTCGTAAATTCGAATCCGCCGCAACGCCACCGCGCGGACCAGCCGCGCCACCGTGGCGGGAAACCCGGACGCACCCACCAGGACCAGGTGGCAGCCGACGTCGAGCGAAGGATTCTCCCGCGCCAGCCGGACCGCATCTTCAAAAGCGGCTCCGGTGGCCATCAGCGTGGCCGCTGTCAGGATGCCTTCGCGGTGCGCCTGGACGATGCCTTGATTCACGTCGCGCGTGAAGCCGAAATCGTCGGCGTTGACGACCAGCTTTTTCACTTAGAACAGGCTCAGCTTGATGTGCAGGAATTTCTTTGGATTCGAGCGGAAGTCCTTCAGGAGTCCCTGCATCTCGCGCGTGGTTCCGTCGAGCGATTCGTACAGCGCGGGATTGGTCAGAAGCTGGTTGATGGTGCCCTGGCTGTCGTTGACCTTGTCCAGCAGCGTGTCCAGACGCGCGACGGTGGCCTTGAGCTGCTCGTGCAGCTCGTCGCTCTTGAGCAGCTTGCCCACGGTGCCCTGGCCCTGGTTGATCCCGGCCAGCAGTTGCCGCACGTCGGCGATGGTCTGGCGCGTGTCGTCGTACAGCGCGGGATCCTTCAGCAGCTTACTCACCGTGCCCTGGCTCTGCGTCAGGTCGGTCGCGCTATCGATCAGTTTGTTGACTCGCGCCACGCTGTCGCGGACGTCCTGGTAAAGCTGGTCGTCGTGGAGCAGCTTGCCGATGGTGCTGTCGTGGGAGTTGAGCGACGCGCTGAGCTTCTGGCCCTCGTCCGCGATGGCCAGGATGCGGTTGTACAGGGTCTCGTCCACCAGCAGTTTCCCGATGGTGCCGCGGCCGACGGTGACGGCGTCGAGCACGCCGTCGAGCTTCTTCAGGATGCCGTCGAGCGAGGACAGCGCGGTGTAGCCCTGCTGCACCACTTCGTCGAACTCACGTGTATCCAGGCTGGGGACCTCCGCACCGGGCTTCACCGTTTGCGCGCTGCGGCCCTTCTTGATGTTGATGTACTTGGTGCCCAGCAGATTCTCGGCGGCGATGGCGGCCTGCGAGTCCACGGGGATCGAGGCCAGGAACGCGTCGTCGATCTGGAGCCGGACTTTCACCACGCGCCGCGGCTCGCTCGATCCGGAAAGCGCCACGCCCGCGATTTTGCCCACGTTGATTCCGTTCAGACGCACCGGCGCGCCGGGGGCCACTGCGGCGGCATCGTCGAGGTAGGTGTAGACATCGGAGTAGCTCCTGAACAATCCGCGCGAGCCCGACATGAGGAAGATCAGGAATCCCAAAATGACGAGCGCGGCGATGGTCATCACTCCGACCCGCAACTGCGCCCACTTTGCTCGGCTGGCGACTGGCATAAGGTGTCTAGGAGCCAGGGGACTTCACGAACTTCCGAATGTAGGAATCGTGGGTCGCCTGCAGTTCCGCCTCCGAGCCCTCAAACACCAGCCGCCCGGCATTCATGACCAGGAACCTGGTGTTCACGCGAGCGCCCCCCGCCCCGTTGCGCGATGCCGGCTGGATCTGTCCACTGTCCGGATTGTAGCGAAAGTTGGCCATCAAGTGCCCATCCTGATAACGATGCGTGACCATGATCGCGGCGGTGTTGCGCGAGTCGCGCTCCTTGAGGATGAGCTTGATAATGGTGTTGGCGGTAATCGGATCTAGGCCCGCGGTGGGCGAGTCGTAGAGCACCAGAGGAGGCTGGGTGACGGCGGCCCGCGCGATGCCGACACGGCGGCGCATGCCACCGGAAAGCTCGCTGGGAAACTTTTCGAGCGTCTGTTCCAGCTCGACGAAGCGCAGAGCTTCGCGCACGCGCTCCTCCACCTCCGCCTCATCCATGGGCTCACCGCCGCGCTGGTGCCGCACTCGCTGGTTCACCAGGGGATAGGCGACGTTTTCGGCGATGGTGAGCGAGTCGAACAATCCCCCCTCCTGAAACAGGATGCCGACCTTACCGCGGATATCGAAGAGCTGGTTCTCCGGGAGCGGCGTGATATCCAGCCCAAACAGAACGATGCGGCCGGAGTCCGGCTTCACCAGGCCGACCGCCGTTTTCAGCAGCATGGTCTTGCCGCTGCCGGCGGCCCCGAACACGATCAACGTTTCTCCCGCGCGCATCTGGAAAGAGAGATGATCGAGCGCCGGAGTGTCTCCGAAGCGCAGGCTGACATCGTCGAAGCGCAAGACCTCTTCCGTAGTGGCGGGCCCGGGCATCATGCTAGATATTTACGAACAGGCGTCCGATAAACAGCGTCACGACAAAAATCCAAACCGACGCCACCACGACGGCCTTGGTAGTGGAGCGGCCCACGCCCTCCGTTCCGCCGGTTGTGCGCATCCCGTAGAAACAGCCGACCAGAGCGATGATGATGGCGAACGCGAACGGCTTCAGCAGACCCTGCGCCAGATCGTTGTATTCGAGGATCTGCCACGCGGGCGTCCAGAACTGGGAAGAGGTGATGTTCAGCAGCAGGTTGGCGATGAGAAAGCCGCCGATCAAGCCGATGAAATCCGCGATGATGGTCAGAAGCGGGAGCACCACCGAGATCGCGATGAGGCGCGGCGTCACCAGTTTTTGAATCGGATCGGTGCCGAGCGCGCGCATGGCGTCGATCTGTTCGGTCACTTTCATGGAGCCGAGCTCGCTGGCCATGCCGCTGGCGTTGCGGCCGGCCACCAGCACGGCCGTCAGCACCGGCCCCAGCTCGCGCACCAGCGTGATGGAGACGATCTGCCCGATCTGTCCCACCGCGCCGTAGGTGGTGAGCGCGCGCGCCATCTGCAAGCTCATCACGGCGCCGCTGAACGCGCCGATCATCATCACGATGGGAAGCGAGCCGACCCCGATGATGTCCATCTGGATAAAAACGTCGTCGGCGTAGTGCGGGCTTCGGAAGACGTTCTGGATCGCCTTGACCGCCAACCCGATGAAATCCTGAAACGCCTCGATGGGCGGCTTTAGGAAATCGAGCAATCCGAATCCCCCGACATTGTTGATGCTACCATGGGCGCAAAGGGCGGACGATGAAGGGGCTCACCGACATCTCCGGAATTCTGGTCGGACACGCTTCCGATTATGACGGATTGACGGGGTGCACCGTGGTTCTGTGCGAGAGCGGCGCGGTGGCCGGCGGAGACATCCGCGGCTCGGCCACGGGAACCGAGGAGTGGGATCTTCTGAATCCGATGCACGTCACCGACCGGATTCACGCGGTGGTGCTGGCGGGTGGCAGCGCGTTCGGGCTCGAAGCCGCGAGCGGCGTGCGGCGGTACCTGGACCATCGAGGGGTCGGATTTCCGACCGGCGCGGCGCGGGTGCCGCTGGTGGTGTCCGCGATCCTCTACGACCTCGGGATCGGGAAAGCCAGTGCGCGGCCCACGCGCGAAATGGGCGAGTCCGCCGCGGCCGCAGCCACCGACAAGCCTGTCGTTGAAGGCGCTGTCGGCGCGGGCACGGGAGCGACCGTCGGGAAGATCTTCGGGATGCGGCAAGCGATGAAATCGGGCCTGGGATCGTTCACGGTGGGACTCACCGGCTCGCTCGCGGGTGTGCAGGTGGCCACGCTCGCGGTGGTGAACGCGGTGGGAGACGTGAGGGATCCGGCAACCGGCAAGATCATCGCGGGCGCCCGGCGAGCCGGCAGCGCCGAGTTCGCCGACACGTCACGTGTGATGAAGAGCGGCGCGGCGTCCGGGTTCGCACGCTCGAATACGACGCTGGTAGTGGTGGCGACCAACGCCAGGCTCTCCAAAGTGGAGGCGGCCAAGCTCGCTCAACTCGCCCAACTGGGCGTGGCGCGGGCGATCCACCCGGTGAACACGATGTCGGACGGCGATCTGGTGATCGCGCTGTCGATCGGAGACGCGAAAGCGCCCGTCGATTCGCTGGGCGTCGCGGCGGCCGAGGCGGTGGCGGAATCGATCGTGCGGGCGGTGCGGCTCGCGCCCACGCGGGGTGGCGTGCCGGGGCTGAAGAAGTAGTCAGGCCAGCGTCAAGACGGTCGCGGGAGGATTACTGAAATATCGGTCTTGCGGAAATCGCGATCCAGCGTCAGCAGAGGGCAATCTTCGTCCTTGGCCAGCGCGTAGGCAAAGCAATCGCCCAAATTCAATGGATAGCGCAGCCGGGCTTCGGCGGCGATTTCGGCATGCCGAGGCGTGGGAGGGATCAGGCGGATCGAGGAGGAGTCGATTGCTTCACGGATCTCACCGGACCTTTTCGGCTGGCGGTCCGCGACCAGAATCAGGAGCTCCGCATAATTCACCACGCTCATGAGCAACTGGCCCGGGCTCACCTGTAGTTGGTCGATTGCCCATGGGCCGAATGTCTCATTGAAAAATATGGCCAGCAAAGCCGACGTGTCTACGACCACAAATCGTCCTCGGTCTTGAACCGCAGCTTAGGATTCAAAGGTGCTTTCAACCCCAGTCCCAGCCACGAGCGATAGTCATATTTGGCAGGGACGCCGGCTCGTGCCACCGCTTCACGAAGGGCCTGGCGAATGGCATCGGACTTCCGCGCAATGCCCTTCTTTTTCATGAACCGCCGCAGGTCCCGCTCGAAGTCCGGCGTGACATTGAGGTTGAGCTGCTTCATACAGACAATTATACAGCCCGGACCTGTATCCCCGGCGGATCTCTACACTACAGCGCTGACGCGAATCGGGATTCCGTGGCGCAGGAGCACGGCCTCCACATCCCGCTTCATCAGGCGCGAGGCGTCGTAATCGACGGTGATCTTGTCCCGCGATGGCGCAACTTGCACCCGCGCGATGCCGTAGGTGCCGTGCACGTCGGCAATGCTCTGAAGATCCTCGTCCGCCAGGGAGCGAGCGAGATCGTAGTGAAGCGTAACCTTAGTCATTTCGAGACTTCAGGATACCAGCTTCCACAAAATTTGCCGCAGCATTCCGAGCCAGACCTCGGCGTCGTGAGCGTTCAGATTCAGGCGCCGGACCAGCCGCCGTATCTTCATGCGAGTGGACCCTTCCACTCGCGCGTGCACGTAGCCGGAGCGGTCGAGCACGTCTTCCAGTAACGCGGTGAGGCGCTCGAGGTCTTGCGCTGTCGCCGGACGCCGCGGCTCGGGTTTGGCTCGCGCCGCCGCCGGACTGCGGATGATCTCGTACAGGCACACCGCCACGGCCTGCCCGAGGTTCATCGACCCGTGCTCCTCGCGCGCCGGGATGCGCATCAGCCAATGACAGTGGCTCATGTCTTCGTTGGAGAGGCCGAACTTCTCCGAGCCGAACAGCAGCGCCACGGGCGCCGCGGCCAGCTTCTTCCGGATGAGCCGCGCGCCGTATTCCAGGCGACGCAAGGGATGTTCGAGCGCGCGAGGTCCAATCGACGTAGTGCCCACGACCAGCCCGCAATCGGCTACGGCATCGGCCAACGCCGGATACTCGCGAGCGCGGGCGAGAATGCCGCGAGCCTTCACCGCCGATCGCGCTTCGCGAAACGCGACTTCGTACGGATTGACCAGACGCATTTCGGAAAATCCGAAGTTGCTCATGGCGCGCGCGGCCGCGCCGATATTGAGCGGATTCCGCGGGCTCACCAGAACGACGCGCAGAGGATTCACGAGACGTCGCGGTGCACGGCGTCGAGCACGCCGTTGATGAACGACACCGATTCCTCTCCCGAAAACTGGCGCGCCAGCTCCAGCGCCTCATCGATCACCACGGGCGCGGGCGTCTTCAGCTCGCTCATTTCATACACCGCCATCCGCAGGATGTTGCGGTCCACCGCGGGCATCCGCTCCAGGCGCCAATGCTCGGATTTGCTGGAAATTCGCTGGTCGATTCCAGGCGCATTTTCCGCGGTTCCGCGCACCAAAGCCTCCATAAAATCGTCCGGATCGGTACGAGGCGGCAACTCTTCCTCCGCAAGAGTTTCGTAGAAGGACAAAATCGCGTCGTCCACGGTCTGTTTTCGCAGGTCCCACAGATACAAGACCTGAAGCGCGCGCTGGCGGGAGCGATGACGGGCCGGCATACTAACGGGCTGCGGGGAAGGACGCCATTTCGACGGCAGTCATGGCGGCGTCGTAGCCCTTGTTGCCATTCTTGCCGCCGGCGCGTGCGGCTGCTTGTTCGTAGGTATCGGTGGTCAGCACGCCGAAGGCGACGGGGATGCCGCTTTCCAGCGCGACTTGCTGCAACCCGCACGCGGCCGCACTGGCAACGTACTCGAAGTGCGGTGTCTCGCCGCGAATCACGGCGCCCAGGGCGACGATCGCGTGGTAGGTCTTCATGAGGCGCTTAGCCGCCAGCGGCAGCTCGAACGCGCCGGGAACGTAAAACACCTCCACTCCAGCGGCGCCCGCCTCCGCCAGAGCCTGGCGCGCCCCCTCGAGCAGCTTTTCCGTGATGTCCCGGTTGAAGCGCGCCACCACGATCGCGAACTTGAGTCCGCGCGCGTCGGCATTCCACTCCCGGGATTCGCTGGACATCGTGGGATAATCGAGTTTACCGGCTTCATCATACCGCATGGACCCCGCGCACATTCGTAACTTCAGCATCATTGCGCACATCGATCACGGCAAATCGACGCTAGCCGACCGCCTGCTCGAAATGACGGGCGCGTTGTCGCAACGCGAGATGATGGAGCAGGTCCTCGACACGATGGACCTGGAGCGCGAACGCGGCATCACCATCAAAGCCCACGCCGTGCGGCTGAACTATCGCGCCAAAGACGGCTGCGACTATCAGCTCAATCTGATCGACACGCCCGGCCACGTGGATTTCACCTACGAGGTTTCGCGCAGCCTGCAGGCGTGCGAGGGCGCGCTGCTGGTGGTGGACGCCTCCCAGGGCGTGGAGGCGCAGACGCTCGCCAACACGTACCTGGCGCTGCACCACAATCTCGAAATCATTCCGGTGATCAACAAAATCGATCTGCCCTCGGCGGAGCCGGACCGGATTCGGGAGCAGATCGAACACGTGATCGGCCTCGACGCGCACGACGCGCTGCTGGTCAGCGCCAAGAACGGGGTCGGGATCGACGAAGTGCTCGAAGCGGTGGTGCACCGCGTGCCTCCGCCCAAGGGCTCTCCGGAAGCTCCCCTGCGCGCGCTGATCTTCGATTCGTGGTTCGATCCCTACCGCGGAGTGATTATCCTGGCGCGCGTCATCGAGGGGCAGTTGCGGAAAGGGCAGAAGATCCGGCTGTGGTCGGCCGAGGGCGTGCATGAAGTAGAGGGGGTCGGCTACCAGTCGCCCAAGCCGGTTCTGTGCGAGGAACTCGCGGCGGGCGAAGTGGGGTATCTCTTCGCCAACATCAAGACCGTATCGGACGCGCAGATCGGCGACACGATCGTCGATCACGCCAATCCCGCGGCCGAGCCGCTGCCGGGTTTTGAGCCGCTGAAGCCGATGGTGTTCGCCGGCCTCTATCCGATCGAATCGCACGAGCACGGCCTGCTGCGCGACGCGCTTGAAAAGTTGCGCCTGAACGACAGCGCGTTCAGCTTCGAGCCGGAGAACTCCGTGGCGTTGGGTTTCGGTTTCCGCTGCGGGTTCCTGGGTTTGCTGCACCTGGAGATCGTGCAGGAGCGGCTGGAGCGAGAGTTCCAGATCGACCTGATCACCACCGCGCCCGGCGTGCGCTACAAGATCTCTACGATCGACGGCCGCGTTTTTGAGATCGACAGTCCAGCCAAGTTCCCCAATCCGGCCGAAATCAAGCAGATCGAGGAGCCGATCATCGACGCGACGGTAATCACTCGCGAGGAGTATCTGGGTGAAATCCTGAAATTACTCGAAGAAAAGCGCGGGACACAAAAGAAATTCGAATATATCGGAACCGGAAGAGTGCTGCTGGTCTACGAGCTGCCGCTGAACGAGATCGTGATGGATTTCTACGACCGGCTGAAGTCGGCTTCGCGCGGATACGCGTCGCTCGACTATCACCTGGCCGGCTATCGCGCCTCGCAGATGGCGAAGCTGGACGTGCTGGTGGCGGGCGAGCCCATCGACGCGCTTTCGATGATCGTGCATCGCGATTTCGCCTACGAGCGGGGCAAACTGCTGATCGAGCGCCTGCGCAAGCTGATTCCGCGGCAGATGTTCGAGGTGGCTCTGCAAGCAGCCATCGGCAATAAAGTGATTGCGCGGGAGAATATTCCCGCGATGCGCAAGAACGTGCTGGCCAAGTGCTACGGCGGCGACATCACCCGCAAGCGGAAATTGCTCGAGAAACAGAAGGAAGGCAAGCGGCGGATGAAGCGCGTGGGACGGGTGGAGATCCCGCAGGAGGCGTTTTTGGCGGTGCTGAAGGTGGGCGGGGAGAGCGAGTGAGTCGCTCCCTCGGCAAGCCATCGGTGATAGCGCACTGGCTTCGCGCTATTCCCGCGGCGTGCTGTCCTTGCGCCCCAGCTCTTCGGCCAGAATGATGGCCTCCGCCAGGTCCTTCATGGGGCGGCGTAGGCGGCGGCTTTCGTTGCGCATCCGCAGATAGGCTTCCTCTTCGGTCAGGTTCTGGCGACGCTGGAGGATGCCCTTGGCTCGTTCGACCGCCTTGCGGGTTTCGAGCTGCCGCTTCATCTCCGCGGTCTCCTCGGCGAGGCGGGCGTTTTCTTCCTCCAGCAGGCTCTTGGCGATGGCGCTGCCCATCTGCTCGCCGATAAACGAAATGGTGGCGATCTCGCCCGCATTGTGTTCGTGCCGGTCGCGATGATGCACGTTGATCACGCCGATGGCTCTGCCCTTGTTGACGAGCGGAACCGAGAGGAACGCCTCGTAGGTGTCCTCCACCAGCGCCGGGAAAATTTTGAAGCGCGGATCGGCTGAGGCGTTCGAGGAAAGTGCGACCGCGGACTGGTGCTCGGCGACCCAGCCGGTCACGCCCTCGCCCATTTTCATGCGCAGGTTGCCCAAATCCGAGGCGTGCGGAACCAGCGAGGCGCGCAGTACGAATTCGCCCGTGGCTTCCTCCACCAGGTAAACCAGGCAGGCGTCGCATCCGGCCACCTGCGCCGCCAGGCCCACGATTTCGCCGAGCATCTCGCCCAGCGACAGTTCCGAACTCACGATCCTGCTGACGCGGTGCAGGACCGAGGCATCCGCCGTGTGTTCCATAGACTCCGAGGCGACCATATCATCGAGCGTAAGGGGGAAGCCGCCGCCGGGTCCAATCAAAACTTTCTATGGGGTTGATTCACCCGGTATAATCAATGCATTATGAGAACCGAATGGGTAGCGCGGCGTTCCGGCGACCGCATCCGCACGCAGATTCACTACGCCCGCCAGAACCAGGTGACCGAGGAGATGGAGTACGTGGCGCAGCGCGAGCGCCTCGACCCCGAGACGGTGCGCGACGAGGTGGCGCGCGGGCGCATGATCATCCCCGCCAATATCCACCACACCAACCTGGAGCCGATGTGCATCGGCGTCAACTCGCTGTGCAAGGTGAACGCGAACATCGGCAACTCGTCGACCACCTCCAACATCGACGAAGAGCTGGAGAAGCTGCGGTATTCGGTCAAGTACGGGGCCGACACGGTGATGGATCTGTCGACCGGCGGCGACATCCCGCGCATCCGCCAGGCGATCATCGAAAACTCGCCCGTGCCGATCGGCACCGTTCCCATTTACGAAGCCCTGGCTCGCGTGCGCCGGGTGGAGGACCTCAACATCGGCGTGATGCTCGAGGTGATCGAGGAGCAAGCCGAGCAAGGTGTCGATTACATGACGATTCACGCCGGGGTGCTGGTCCAGTACATCCCTCTGACGACCCGGCGCGTGACCGGTATCGTCAGCCGGGGCGGCGCGATCCTGGCCGAGTGGATGGTGAAGAATCATCGGCAGAACCTGCTGTACGAGCACTTCGAAGATATTTGCAAGATTTTCCAGAAACACGACGTGACCTTTTCCCTGGGCGACGGTTTGCGCCCGGGCTCGCTGGCCGACGCGAGCGACCGCGCGCAGTTCGCCGAGCTGGAGACGCTGGGCGAGCTGACCAAGATCGCCTGGGCGCACGATGTGCAGGTGATGATCGAGGGCCCGGGCCATATTCCGATGGACCAGATCAAGCTGCAAGTGGACAAGGAAGTCGAGATCTGCCAGGAGGCGCCGTTCTACACGCTGGGTCCCCTGGTGACCGATTTCGCGCCCGGTTACGATCACATTACATCCGCGATTGGGGCAGCGATGATCGGCTGGCACGGCGCGTCAATGCTGTGCTACGTGACGCCGAAGGAGCATCTGGGGCTGCCCAATCGCGAGGACGTGAAGCAAGGCCTGATCGCCTACAAGATCGCCGCGCACGCGGCCGACATCGCGCGGCATCGTCCCGGTGCTCGGGACCGGGACGACGAGCTCTCCCGCGCCCGGTTCGCCTTCGACTGGAACCGTCAGTTCGAGCTGTCGCTCGATCCGGAGACGGCGCGCGCCTATCACGACGAGACGCTTCCCCAGGAGGGTTTCAAGGACGCGGCATTCTGCTCGATGTGCGGGCCGAAGTTTTGCTCGATGAACCACTCGGCGAAGACGCAGGAGTTCACGGCGGAGGATGCCGAGGCGGTGCTGACGCAGATCGCGGGGTCGGGGGCGAAGTAGAGCGAGGTGGTCGGCGGTCACCGATAAGCGGACACCCAGTCTGGCACGCGAAAGAAGAGGCAAGCGGCCCAATCCACCAACAGCGCCGGCTGCTGCTTCTTGCTAAGTGCGCTAGCGATATCGGCCGCGCGTTTTCGCAGCTCGATCACAAGAATGTTCTTCTAGTCGATCTTGACCCGCAGCTCAACGCAACGCAATACGTGATGGACTACGAGGCTTTCAAAGCCACCTCACTCGTGCGGCCTTGCAATTCCCCTTTTCTTCGCCTATAATACCGGCATGGCCCTCACCAAACGCCAAAAAGAATTCCTGGAGTTCCTGGCGGGCTTCCTCGAAAAGCGCGGCTACAGTCCCAGCTACGAGGAAATCGCCGAGGGGCTGAATCTCGCCTCCCTCGCCACCGTGCACAAGCACATCCTGTCGCTCGAGACCAAGCATTACCTCAAGCGGGGATTCAACCAGAGCCGGTCGCTGGAAATCGCTCCCAGATATTACGAGGAGATGCGCCAGCACCGGCAGCAGCCCGCGAGTCTGGAGGTGCCTCTGCTCGGCCGGATCGCGGCGGGCTCGCCGGTCGAGGCGATTGCAGGCCAGGACACGCTCAATTTTTCCGACTTCGCGGGCGATCCCGGTACCTACGCGCTTCAGGTGCGCGGCGAGTCGATGATCGAGGATCACATCTGCGACGGCGACTACGTGCTGGTGGAGCGCGCCGCCGAGGCCCGCGACGGCGATATCGTGGTGGCGCTCGTCGATGGCATGGAGACCACCCTCAAACGCTTGTACCGGGAGCCGGGCGATCGCGTGCGTCTCCAGCCGGCGAACTCGTCCATGCAGCCCATCCTGGTACCGCGATCTTCGGTGGTGATTCAGGGGAAGGTGCTGGCGGTTCTGCGGAAGTATTGAGCCCGGTCACAGAGGAATCCCGATCCTCCACAGCCCATAGGCGACGGCTTGGCGCAGATACAACCATTCCTGTCCCCAGTCATCGCGCGGCTCGGCCGGGCGCGGCGATCCGTACACGTCCATGCCCTGAAATTCCAGCATCTTCTTCACGCGATAGATATGATACCCGTCGCTCACGACGATGCACGACTTCAGGTTCATCCGCCGCATGATTTCGGCGGCGGCCGCGGTGCTCTGGACGGTGCTCTGGCCCTCCGACTCCACCATGATCGCCTCGGAAGGCACGCCGTGACGGCTCAGGTACGCGCGCCCGACCTCGCCTTCGGTGAACGTCGGGTCGCCGCCGCTGCCGCCCGTGGTCAGGATGCGGGGCGCCATGTGCCGCAGGTACAAGAACAGCGCGTGATTCAAGCGCGCTTCAAGCACCGGCGACGGGCGCCCGCGATATTCGGCCGCGCCCAGAACCAGGATGACGTCGGCGGGCCGCACTTCATCGACGGTCGACTGGCGGCGGATGTCGCGGGCGACGGAGGAAAGCTCCAGGCCGAGCACCGCGATCGTCACCAACACAAGCGCCAGCAACACGAGTACCGCCGCCGTCCTGGTGAGGTAGCGTTTCATCTGCGTTATGCTGCGTTCAGACAGATATTGTAGCGGCTGCAAATGACCGAGGTCCCGATCAGCGACAAGAACCCCCTTCTGAAGCAGGTGCGGCGAGCGGTGGCGCGAGGCTCGCTCACCGAGGACGGCTACGCCGTGGCGGAGAGCTTTCACCTGCTCGAAGAAGCGCTGGCGAGCGACTGCGAGATTCGCGCCGTGATCGTTTCGGAGTCGGTCAAGAGCGCCGTGGCGGCGCACGTGCGCGGGCTGAAGCGCACGCGCGTAGTGGCAGTGCGCGACGCGGTGTTCTCCGAGCTCGCTACCACCGAAGCCACGCAAGGCGTCATCGCGCTGGTGCGGCCTCCCGCCTGGACGCTCGATCAACTGATGCGCGGCCGCTCCCTGGTCGTCGTGCTCGATGGCGTGCAGGATCCCGGCAACGCGGGAGCGATTCTGCGGGCCGCGGAAGCCTTCGGCGCCACGGGCGCGGCTTTCCTCAAGGGGACCGTGAGCCCCTACAATCCGAAGTGCCTGCGCGCGTCGGCAGGCTCGGTGTTCCGGCTGCCAGTGGTCGCGGCGCTCGATGAAAGCCTGCTCGTGGCCGCGCTGGAGCATAAACGGGTCGTTCTCTACGCCGCGATGCCGCGCGCGGAAACGCTCGTCACCCAGGCCAATTTGGCGCGTCCGTGCGCGATCGTCATCGGTGGCGAGGGGCGCGGCGTCAGCCCCGGTCTTCAGGCCCGCGCGAAAGGCTTGAAGATCCCGACCTCCCACGTCGAATCGCTGAACGCGGCGGTGGCCGCGGGCGTGATGCTGTACGAAGCGCGCCGCCAGAGGGTCGCCGTATGAGCCTGTTCGATTCCGCGCCGCTCGAGGCCGCCGCCGATGCCAAGCGCCCTCTGGCCGAGCGCATGCGGCCGGAGAGGCTCGAGGATTTCGTCGGACAGCAGCACATTCTCGGTCCGGCCAAGCCCCTGCGCGCGCAGATCGAGCGCGACGAGCTGCAATCCCTGATCCTGTGGGGACCGCCGGGAGTGGGCAAGACCACGCTCGCCCGGCTGATCGCGCGGATCACGCGCTGCGATTTTGCTCCGTTCAGCGCGGTGCTGGCCGGGATCAAGGAGATCAAGGCGGTGATGGCGGACGCCGAGCGCTCGCGCCGCATGGGCCGCCGCACGGTGCTCTTCATCGACGAGATTCACCGCTTCAACAAGGCCCAGCAGGATGCGTTCCTGCCGTACGTCGAGCGCGGCGACATCATCCTGATCGGCGCCACCACGGAGAATCCGTCGTTCGAGGTCATCTCGGCGCTGCTGTCCCGCGCCAAAGTTTACGCGCTGCGCGCGCTGACGGTGGAAGAGATCGTCGTGCTGCTCGAGCGCGCGCTCAAAATGCTGCAGCTTTCCGCGCCGCCGGACCTGCTCGAACAAATCGCGATGTACGCCAACGGCGACGCGCGATCCGCGTACAACATCCTGGAGCTGGCCTCCGCCGTAGCGCGCGATGGCGCGATCGGCCCGGAGGCGGTGGAGTCGGCGATCGAGCGCAAGGTGCTGCTCTACGACAAATCCGGCGAGGAACACTACAACCTGATTTCGGCGCTGCACAAGAGCGTCCGGTCGTCAGACGCCGACGCGGCGCTGTACTGGCTAGCGCGCATGCTCGCCGCGGGCGAGGACCGGCTGTACATCGCACGCCGCCTGGTGCGCATGGCGATCGAGGACATCGGCCTGGCGGATCCGCGCGCGCTCGAACAAACCATCGCGGTCCAGCAGGCGGTGCACTTTCTGGGAACTCCGGAAGGCGACCAGGCGCTGGCGCAGGCGGCGATTTATCTCGCGGTGGCGCCCAAGTCCGACGCGTCCTACCAGGCGCTGAACGCCGCCATGGAAACGGTAGCGAAGACCACGGCAGAGCCGGTCCCCATGCAGCTTCGCAACGCGCCCACGCGGCCGATGAAGGAGTGGGGCTACGGCTCAGGCTACCAGCACGCGCACCAGTTCGGCGACGCCATCAACACCATGGAGTGCCTGCCGGAGAGCCTGCGCGGCGAGGTGTTTTACCGGCCCACGGACCGGGGTCTGGAGCGCCGGATCGCGGAGCGGCTGGAGGAAATCCGGGCGCGCCGCAAGAGTTGAGTCAGCACTTGTGGCGCACGCTCTCAGCGTGCCGTCTCGACACTTGTGTCGAGACCTGCGGACCTGAGGGACACCGTCGCGTCTCACCTACCGTCCGCTGGAACGCACCCTTGCGGTATTCTATCGCCGAACGTGCGCCGCCAATCTCCTCCATGCTGGCGCCTCGTACTGGTTCAATCGGGCACGACGTTGGTACTCGCAGGCCTTCCGGAACAACTTCCGAGCGGTTTCATCCTGCTGGAGCACTCTCTCAAACTCATCAATCCTGGCACACAAGGAGGCAGCGAGAGGCTGAACACCGAGATATAACCCAAGGCCTTTGTCGACAGGGCGAATCTCAATTATTTCCTTGGTTGACCACGAGATGTAAATCTGAATCGTCTCGCCATCCACGTCCAGATGCTTCGTGTCGAAGCCGTGCGCAAGGCCATCCCGAAGCGCTGTGTAAAGTCTAGTCGCAAGCAGCCGCCAATCTCCGGCAGGCAACAACTCCCCGAGCAGTTGCTCACCACGCCGATGCCTGTCTCCACTAGCTGCCGCAAGCATCTCACAGCCGCATCCGATGAGAAGGGCCACGGTGTAGTTGAGGCCAGAATTGTGTTGTTGTAGCCACCTAATGTCCTGTCGGACGTACCCCAGCGACTCGGCGAATTCCGTTCTGATATCTGCCCAAGAGAGGGATTCCGCCATCTCCGACAGGTTAGCAGCCAGCGGGTTGGGCTTGGATCGCGAGGTGGAGGAAACCCGGACGCGGGCAAGGGATGACTCAAAGCGGCAGGTAGACTACCCGGCTGGCCCATTCCGCGAGATCGGAGACACGGGCGATTAATTCCAAGTCTTGCACACATTGACCAATCGTTACGTCGAGTTGGTGCGCGTAGATCACTCCAGAGAACGGTTTGCCGTTTCGCTGGCGCATCGTGGCTTCACGAAGTAGGTCATCATCCTGCGAGAACAGAATCCATCCTGTCTCCGTAGCTCGGTCGAGCAAGGCTGCATCCGTGAATTGGCCCGCTCCATCATCCTGGGCGGTAAGCACGGTCACACCGCGCAACCGCAGGGCGACGGCTACCGCCCGCGGGACATGAACATCCATATACAAACCGATGCTCAACGAGTCTTCTTCAGTGCAAGGAGCTTCTGGTGTAGCGGGGAATCAACCAGTTCGGCTGCGAGCTTTTCTACCTCGCGGCGTCGGCGCTCTATTTCGGCGTCTAATCGTTGCTGATTTTCGTAATAATAGGAGAAGGCCGCGTGAATTTGCGCCAGGGAGAGGCCGGGATGCTGAAAGTGGATCTCCTCCGGGCTCCAGCCGTAAGCGAGCTTGTCCAGCACAACTTCCATCACCTTCACATTCGTGCCGGTGATCCACGCTGTGCCCTGCTCATCGACCTCGATTTGAGTCGAAACCGCGATCACAACGCTCCCATTATATCCGGAAGGCTTGAGTCACCCCAGCAGACCCCGGATCAGCACCGCCGGATGAACCGCCTTCACTCCAGCCAAATCCGCGACCTGGTGCCGGCAAGAGGTGCCCGTCGCCACCAGCATCTCGCCGGGTTTCATGGCCTTCGCCGCCGGCAGCAGGCGGCGGTTGGCGATGGCGGTTGAGACCTCGTAGTGGTCTCGCGTGTAGCCGAACGAGCCCGCCATTCCGCAGCAGCCCGCGTCCAGATCGACCACCGCCGTCGAAGGAATGCGCGACAGCAGCGAGATGGTCGCCGGCAGCAGGCCCATCGACTTCTGATGACAGTGGCCGTGCAGCAGAATCTTCGTTGGCCCGGCGCGCAACGGCAACTCGAGCCCGGCCGCGAACTCCTCGAACATCACACAGGCCTCGGCCACCGCTCGCGCCTTCCGCTGTTGATCGCCGCGCAGCAGCGAGGGCGCGTCTTCCTTCACCGCGGAAAGACAACTGGGCTCGCAGAACAGAATCTTTTCGCCCCGGCTGGCGATGGGGAACAGCGCTTCGACCAGCTTGGCCGCATGCGCGCGAGCCTCACCCAGCAGCCCTTTCGAGATGAGCGGACGCCCGCAGCAACCGGGCCGCACCACATCGACGCGGCAGCCGCCGCGCTCGAGAATTTCGACGGCCGCGATGCCGATTTCGGGATCGTAATGATTGGTGAACGTGTCGTTGAACAAGGTGACGTGGACGCCGACATTCGGCCGCGGGTTGCGGGCGATCCATTTCTCGAAGGTTTCGCGCTTCCATTGAGGCAGAGGCCGGCGCCGGTCAACACCGATCAGTTTTTCATTCAGCCAGCGAACCGGCGAGCTCGCGGCAATCCAGTTGGAAAGCGGAGCAAACCGGCTGCCCCAAACCGCGGTCCTCTGAACGTTGCCGAGCGCTTTTGCGTGCGCGGGCGTTCCATGGCGGGCCCAATAATCGGCCAGGAACTCGCTCTTGAATCGGGCCACGTCCACGCCCACAGGGCATTCGGATTTGCATGCGCGGCATTCCAGACACAGGTCCAGCACGCGATAAACGCCATCGTCGCCGAGGCCCGATTCTCCCAGGTGTCCGGCCATGGCGAGCCGGAGCACATTGGCGCGGCCCCGGGTCACGTCCGCTTCCTCGCGCGTCGCCATGTAGGAGGGGCACATGGTGCCCGAAAGTTTCTTCCGGCAGGCGCCGACGCCGCTGCACATCTCCACCGCGCCGCCGAAGCCTCCATATTCGGAATAGTCGAACCACGTCCGCGGATTCGCCGTCCGGTAGCTCGCGCCGAAACGCAGATTCGAGGTGAGCGGAGGCGCATCCACAATCTTGCCCGGATTCAAAATGCCGAGCGGATCGAAGGTTTGCTTGACTTCGCGAAACGCCTCGTAAATCCGGTCGCCGAACATCTGGCGCATGAACGGGCTGCGCACCAGGCCGTCCCCATGCTCTCCCGAAAGCGCTCCGCCGTATTCGAGGACCAGCTCCGCCACGTCCCGCGCGATGGCTTCGAATTGGCGGATGCCCTCCTCGTTTTTCAGATTGATCACCGGCCGCACGTGCAGACAGCCGACCGAGGCGTGCGCGTAGATCCCCGCGGTGGTTCCGTGCCCCCGAAGCAGTTCGACAAAGCGTCCGATGAACTCGCTCAGCTTCTCGGGAGCCACGGCCGTGTCCTCGACAAACGGGATCGACTTGGCCTCCTCCTTCATCGCCATGGAGAGGCCCAGCGCCGCCTCGCGGAGGCTCCAGATGCGGGCCTGCGCCGCCGGATCGGTCTCGTGGCGGTAGTGGTAGCCGAGTTGCCGCGACCGCAGATCCGCTTCCAGGGCTTCCAGGCGCGGAGGCAGGTCTTCCTTGCGATCGGCATAAAATTCGACGCACAGCGTAGCGCCCGGATCGCCTTCGATGAACGTCTTGCGAATGCGGTCGAGCGCGGCGTTCTGACGTGTGTTGTCGAGGATCGACTTGTCCATCACCTCGACCGCTGACGGATGGTGGCGCAGGATCACCGGCGCGGCCGAGAGCGATTCGAGCAGGCTGGCGAACGAGATCACCATCGCGGCCTTGGCCTTGGGCAGCGGCACCAGCCGCAGCTTCGCTTCGAGCACCACCCCGAGCGTTCCCTCCGAGCCAACCATGATCTTGGCCAGGTTGACGGGCTTGGCGGGATCGGTGAACTCATTCAGGTTGTAGCCGCCGACGCGCCGCACGATTTTCGGAGAGCGCCGCTCGATCTCGCCGGCGTGCTGGGAAGCCAGGCGCAGCACCGTGCGATAGCAGGCGGCCTCCAGCGTATCGCCCGTGGGAACCTCGCT
>JBGPLI010000053.1:0-27469 GCA_041486445.1 Bryobacteraceae bacterium | reverse complement strand
TGCGCGCGGCGCGCAGATCGCAAGGCCGCGCCCCGCACCAAAAAGCCGCGCTCTCGCCCGAGCACCTCCGAAAAATCTGCCGCGAGCTCGCCGGCACCAAGGCCCGCACCGCGCTCCGCGATCGCGCGCTCCTCACACTCGGCTTCGCCGCCGGCATGCGTAGAAGCGAGATCGCAGACCTCGACCTCTCCGACCTCAGCTTCGCGCCCAAGGGCGTCGCCGTCACCATCCGACGATCCAAGACCGATCAGGAATCCCACGGCCGCACGGTCGGAGTGTTCCACGGAGCCCACGCCACAAGCTGCCCGGTTCGAGCGCTGCGAACCTGGCTGTACATCCGCGGCCGTCAGCCAGGCCCGCTGTTCCCCGGCGGAACACTCAGCAACACCGGCAGGCTCTCCGGAAGCTCCATCGGACTCCGCGTCAAAAAGGCCATCGCCTCCATCGGACTCGATCCCGCGCTCTACGGCGCTCACTCCCTCCGCGCCGGCTGCGTCACCGCCGCAATCCAGGCCGGAGAGCCAGAATCCCTCATCATGAAACGCACCGGACACAAGGCCGTCCAGACCGTCTCCCGCTACGTCCGCCCCGCCACCATCTGGGCCTACGACGTGCTCCGCAAAGCACTCTGAAAATCTGGTTGCGATAAGGGCAGCTTATCGTGCTACGCTTCGGGGAGACGCGGACAGCCAGACGCCGATTTCTGCAACACCCCGCGCCGCCGGTTGCCACCGGAGAAGGGGACGCCAGCCCGTGCAGCAAAACCGAGACTCCGATCCTGCACCACCTCAACCAACCACACCGCCGAGAATATCTGTTATCAGCAGTCGCCTAGACCAAGCTCCGCTCACTCCCACGCAGCGTCGGATCATCCTCATTCCGAGATCGGAAATACGCCCGGATGCCGTCCCTCAACCTCGGTTTGTTTCCCGCCAGTTGCCAGATCCCCTGCCAGTCGCGCACGATGTCGAAGCTGGGATCGAAATCGTTGTCCCGCAGGATTCGCCAGCGCTCTCCGTACCCGCGCAGGACTTTCGATCCGTGGAAGTAGTGGATGGCATGATTGTCCACGTATCCGATGTTCGCGCGCAGCACGGAAGCGCGCTCCTGCCAGCGCTCCACGGCCTCCATATACGGCTGGCTGCACCGCCTGATCTCCGGAGCGGCGCTGCGTTTCCCCGCCAGCCCGAAGGCCATATGCCAGTCCGCCGAACCAAGCACGCACACGTCCAGGAGTCCGCCCACCGCGTCGAAAGCGCTTCGCCGGAATGCCCAGGCGCCGCCGGTGGCTCCCGGGCTGTTGGCGCCGTATCCACCATAAGCAGCCGAAGGCGGAACCTCCGTCCGGCTGCGGTTCACATGATTCCAGGCGAAGCTCGACATGAGCCGGTAAGGCCTATGTTCAACAGTAAGATCCGTGTATGTGCTAAACAATTGCACGAAGTCGAAGTGCTGCAACTGATGGATCGCTTCAAGCGCCCAATCCCGCCGCGTCATATGGAAATCCGCGTCGATGATGGCGCCGTATTGCCAGTTGGCGGGAAACCTCTGGATGGCCACATTGAGAATGTTCTCCTTGTGCCACAGTTCGTGGGCCGTTCGGAGCTGCACGTCGAGCGGATCGGCCCCGGTCACCTCGAAGGGGCGATCTCCATACGCCAGCTCGGCTACGTGCAGAACCACGTTGGGGCTGGTCTGCATGTGCTGCCGGAAATCGTTCATCAGCACGCGCCTGGTTCGCCAGCGGCAGGGGTTGCTATAGGCGCACGCGACGTGCAACGTTGCGTCCTGGGACCATTGCGCCCAGGGCGTGTGGACGTCGAGGTGCGTAGCGGCCCGTTCTGTCATACCTAACCATTACGCGGCGCTCAATGGGTGAACCTCCCCGCTTCCCTGCAATTGCTAGCGCCGGGGAGACTTAGGCCGCGCCCGCGCCTGGTGACTGCCACCCAGCCTCGCGCGTACTTCGCGAGCCATCGCCTGCGGACTGGACACGCGCAACACCTCGAATCCCGCCGCCCGGCCGCTGGCGACGCCGGCCTCGGAATCCTCCACGACTAACGGTCTCTCCGCGCCCAGCAGTTCGGCGGCGCGAAGATAGGGATCCGGCGCCGGCTTCAAGTTCGGCACTTCCCTTCCGCAGACCAGCGATTCAAAGTGCGGTCGAATTCCGGCCGCTTCGAGCGCCGGCTCGATCTCCGATCTCCCGCTCGAAGAAACCACGGCCAAATGTAAATAGCTGCTTAATTCCATGACAAGCTGGATATTTTCTGTGGGAAATGGAGGATCTTCGGCTATTCGCGCACGAAACATTTCTTTTTTGCGAGGGTATTGCGAATAGATTTCTTCGAAGGGGACCGGCGGCGTCCGCCCCGCCGTCAGCCGTTCGATCATCAGGCGGTCGGTGACCCCGATGCACTCCTTCTGATAGAAGTCCCAGCTCACTTGAATCCCGAAGGGCAGCAGCACTTCATTCCAACAGGCGAAATGCAGCGGCTCGGTGTCGGCCAGGACGCCGTCGAAGTCGAACAGCAGGGCATCGAACACGTTATAATTTTCTCATGATCAAACCCACGGAAAAGATCTGGCACAACGGGCGGTTCATCGACTGGCACGATGCGAAGATCCACGTGCTCGCCCACGTCACCAGCTACGGCAGCTCCGTGTTTGAGGGCATCCGATGCTATGCCACGCCGTCCGGCCCGGCGGTATTCCGCCTCCGCGACCATGTGCGCCGCCTTCACGATTCGGCCAAGATCTACCGCATCGAAATTCCATATTCTCAGGATGAGATTTGCGCCGCCATCCTGGACCTGGTGCGCGTCGCCAAACTGGACTCCTGCTACGTCCGCCCGCTGGTGCTGCGCGGTTACGGAAATATGGGCGTGCTGGCGTCCAAGGAGAATCCCATCGAAACCTACCTGGCCTGCTGGGAATGGGGCAAGTACCTGGGCCCGGAAGCGCTGGAGGAAGGCATCGACGTTTGCGTTTCAAGCTGGACCAGGATTGCTCCCAATACCCTGCCCGCGCTCTCCAAGGCCGGCGCGAACTACATGAACTCGCAACTGGTGCGCATGGAGGCGGCGATCAACGGTTATGCCGAAGGCATCGCGCTCGATGCGGCCGGCTACGTGAGCGAAGGTTCGGGCGAGAACGTGTTCGTGGTGCGGGACGGAAAAATTCTGACGCCGCCGCTGGGCGCGAGCGTCCTGCCCGGCATCACGCGCGATACGATCATCCGGCTCGCGCACTCCTTGGAGATTCCGCTGGTGGAGACGCTGGTGCCCCGCGAGATGTTGTATGTCGCCGACGAAGTGTTCTTCTCGGGCACCGCCGCCGAGATCACGCCCATCCGCTCGGTCGATCGCATCACCGTCGGCAAAGGAAAAAGGGGCCCCGTTGCGGAACGGCTGCAGCGCGAGTTCTTCGGCATCGTAGAGGGTAAGATGCCCGATCGACACGGCTGGCTGACGCCAGTGGCGCAGCCGGTTGGGGCCCGTTAAGCGAATTTTTGGAGCAAGTCAAGACTCCGCGGGAACCGAACTCGTGGCCACCTCCCCCGAGACTGACACACTCGCCCGGTTCCGCGCAGAAATCTTCATCGTTTTTACCAGGAACGCCCGGTGCGCGCCAGAACGAATTTGCGTTTTTCAACAGGTATTTCCCGCGCACTTGCGCCACTTAGCGGCCCTCCGCTGTGGGTATGCTGTGCATAAACCAAGTCATTTATGAAATGTAACGGACGCGCAGTTTCGACCGGGGAGCGGATCGAGGTCGAGTTCGATTCGGTGATCCAGCACGTCGACCCGCTGCTCGTCCCGGAAGACGGCGATGCCACCTGGCTTGCGCCCGGATTCGTCGATCTTCAGGTGAACGGGTTCGCCGGCGTCGACTACAACTCCCCCGCCGCGGCCCAGGAAGACATCGCGCGGTCGATTCGGGCGATATTTTCCACCGGCGTGACGCGGTTCTTTCCCACCGTGATTACCGGCTCGCCGGACGGAATGGCGGGCGCGCTGCGAAACCTCGCCGCGGCGCGCGAATCCCTCGAAGACGGCGCCGCGATGGAGGCTTTCCACGTCGAGGGACCGCACATCTCACCGGAGGACGGGCCTCGCGGCGCGCATCCGGCCGGATGGGTCCGGCCGCCGCGCTATTACGAGTTCCAGCAATGGCAGGAAGCGGCTCGGGGCCACGTCCGGCTGGTGACGCTTTCGCCCGAATGGCCGGGGGCCTTGCGTTACATCGAGCAACTGTCGCGCGAAGGTGTGGTCGCCAGCATCGGCCACACCCGCGCGACGCGGGAACAGATCCAGGACGCGGTGAGCGCCGGGGCGACCCTCTCCACTCACCTGGGCAACGGAGCGCACGCCGTGCTCCCCCGCCATCCCAACTACATTTGGGAGCAACTGGCCGAGGACCGCCTGGCCGCCAGCTTCATCGTGGATGGGATTCACCTCTCCGATGCGTTCCTGCGCGTCGCGCTTCGCGCCAAGGGCGTCGAGCGCAGCATCCTGATCACCGATGCGGTTATGCCCGCGATGTGCGCGCCGGGCCCGTACAAGCTGGGCGAGGTGGAGGTCGAGCTCAAGGACGATCGGCGGGTGGTCCTGCGAGGCGGCACCCGTCTGGCCGGCTCCAGCCTTCGCATGGATCGCGCCGTCGGCAACGTGATCGAACACCCCGGGCTGACCCTCACCGAAGCGATTACGATGGCCACCACCAATCCGGCTCGCGTGGGACGCGTGCCGGCCCGCCTGCGCGGTATCCAGCCGGGCGAGCGGGCCGACCTGGTCCGCTTCCGGTACAACGCGGGTGCTATCGAAGTTCTCGAAACGTTCTTCAGCGGCCGGAGAGTGTTCGCATTACCATCGCGCCAGGGAACGTGAGTTCGAGCAGATGAACGGGCAGTTTGCCTCCTCAGGCAGGACTCGAACCCGAAACGCAGCGCTTACTTCTTCTTGGCTGGCTGCGCCGCCCGGACCACGATCAACGTGGCTGTGTCGCCGTTGTCGTCGGAAACATAGCGCACCGTGACGCGGACGCGCGCCCGCAGTCTGCCCTCCACTTTGGTGTCCGGCGTGACCTGAAACGTGCGGTGTTCCATCTTGCCGCCAACCGTCCGGGAAATGACGATGGCATCGTCGCGCATCTCGGCCACCGTGCCCGCAAAGAAAGTATCCGTCTTCTGCGCGTGGGCGGCGAGCAGCAGCGCTAGAACAACGGCCAAGACCCGGGCGGACACGGTACCAGCTTACAGCACCAGCACCGGATGGTACAGGTGCGGCAATCTCGCCTCGCCGATGGCCACCAGGTCGCCCTGCGCCGTCACCGCTTTCACGTAACGCGTGCTCGTGCGCGCCCGAAAAGGGGAAACGCGAAAATCCCGTCCGTTGCGGATTTGCCCCGCCGTCACCGCATCCACCAGCTCGGCGGGAAACTCCGGCAGGAGCTGACCCGCGGGGATCAGCACCTCGGCCAGCCGCCCGGCGGCCGCCAGCTCGGCCAATTCTTCGAGCGTCCGCGCCATCTCGATCTTGAAATCGCCCGATGCGGTGCGGCGCAGCGTCTTGAGGAACGCGCCGCAGCCCAGCGCCTGCCCGGCCTCGTGCGCGACGCTTCGCAGATACGTTCCCGCCGAACAGTGGACGCGAACCGACGCCTCGTTCCCCTCCACACCGGCAAGCTCCAGCGAGTAGATTTGGACCGTCACCGGTTTCAGCTCGACGGGGCGATGTTTGCGCGCCAGCTCGTAGGCTGGTGTGCCGCCGATCTTCTTTGCCGAGACCGGAGGAGGAACCTGGGGGAATTCGCCGCGAAAGCGGTCGAGCACCGCATCGAGCGCCGCGCGGTCGAGCGTGACCGGAACTTCGGGCGACACAGGCTCGCCATCCGCGTCGTAGGAGTCGGTCGCATAGCCGAAGTGAATGGTCCCCTCGTAGACCTTGTCATTGCGCGTGTAAAACTGGGCCAGCCGCGTGGCCCGCCCGATCACCAGCGGCAGCACGCCGGTCGCGCCCGGATCGAGCGTACCCAGGTGGCCGATCTTTCGCATGCCCGCCAAGCGCCGCATCTTGTTCACAACGTCGTGCGAGGTCCACTCGCGCGGCTTATCGGCTACGATGACTCCGTCCACTCAATCAATTTAGCAGGTGGCGTGCGTTACCCTCTTAAATAGAAGCTTCGCGTGGAAGAAGAAGTCCTCGGTAAAGCGTACGACGGCCGCCTGATGCGGCGGCTGGTGCGATATCTGCGGCCCTATCGCGGCGCGGTAGCCGTGTCGCTCCTGTTTCTGCTGGCGCAGTCGCTGGCGCAGGTGGCCGGACCGCTGCTCACCAAACTGGCCATTGACCGCTATCTGAGCAAGCCGGACCACCCGGTTCCTTCGCCGCTCGACGCCTGGCTCGCCGCCGATCCGTGGGCCGGCCTGGCGCAGATTTCCGCGCTGTACCTGGCCGCCATCCTGATCGGCTTCCTGTGCGAATTCGCCGAGACCTACCTGATGCAGAAGACCGGCCAGCAGGCCATGTTCGACCTGCGGCGGGAGCTGATGGAGCATCTGCAGCGGCTGGACCTCGCCTACTACGACCGCCATCCCGTCGGCCGGATGATCACCCGCGTCACCACCGACGTGGACGCGCTGAACGAGCTGTGGGCGTCCGGCCTGGTCACCATCCTGGGCGACGTGCTGGCCCTGGGATTCGTCGTCCTCGTCATGCTGCGGCTCAGTCCGCCTTTGACCGGCTTAAGGATGATGGTGACGCCGCTCATCGTCTTGGTGACGGTGCGCTTCCGCGGCACCGTCCAGCACAGCTACCGCCGCATCCGCGTCGCGATTGCGCGCATCAACGCCTATCTCCAGGAACACGTCAACGGCATCGCGGTCGTGCAGCTTTTCAATCGCGAGGAGCGCAGCCGCCACGAGTTCGGCCGCATCAACCGGGATCACATGGAAGCGTATAAGGACGCGATCCTGGCCTACGGCTGGTTCTATCCGGTCATCGAATTCCTCAGCATGCTGGCGCTGGCCACTCTGGTGGCCTACGGCGGATTCCGCATCCGGAGCGGAACCCTGTCGTTGGGCGTGCTGGTGGCTTTTTTCCAGTACGGGCTCCGGTTCTTTCGTCCCATCCAGGACCTGAGCGAGAAGTACAACATCCTGCAAGCCGCCATGGCGGCGGGCGAGCGCGTGTTCAAGCTGCTCGACACACCGCGGGACATTGCGCCGCCCGCCCTGCCCGCCGCGTTTCCCGAGGAGCCCGTGGCGATCGAGTTCGATCGCGTCTGGTTCGCGTACAAGGACCAGGATTGGGTGCTGCGCGACGTCAGTTTCCGGATCGAGCCCGGCGAGACCATCGCCGTCGTGGGACACACCGGGGCCGGAAAAACTACGCTCACCAACCTGCTGTTGCGCTTCTACGACGTCCAGCGCGGCGCGATTCGCATCGGCGGAACCGATATTCGCGAGTTCGCTCTCGACGATCTGCGGCGGCATTTCGGCATCGTTTTGCAGGACCCCTACCTGTTCACCGGCACCGTCGATTCCAACATTCGCCTGGGCACCCCCTGGATCGAGGAACGCGACGCCGAGGACGCCGCCGGACAAGTGAACCTGCTCGACTTCGTCCGCACGCTGCCGCAGGGATTCGCCCAGCCGGTACGCGAGCGCGGCAACGGATTCTCCACCGGACAGAAACAGCTCATCAGCTTTGCGCGCGCGCTGGCCCACAATCCGCGCTTCTTGATTCTGGACGAGGCTACCTCAAGCGTCGACACCGAGACCGAATTCCGCGTGAGGGAGGCGCTGGCGCGGCTGGTAGAAGGCCGCACGTCGCTGGTGATCGCGCATCGCCTTTCCACCATCCAGCGCGCCGGCCGCATCTTCGTCCTGCACAAGGGCCAGTTGCGCGAGAGCGGCACGCACCAGGAGCTGCTCGCGCTGCGTGGCATCTATTGGAAGCTGTACCAACTCCAATACCAGGACCAGGAGATCGACCATGCCAGAACAGTTGAGCAAAGACTTGAGCTACCCGATCGGACGGTTCTCGTTCCCGGAATCGAGCACCCCGGCACAACGGCGACAATGGATCGATGAACTCGCGGAGGCTCCGGCCCGGCTGCGCGCCGCGGTGGCCGGCCTGAGTCCGGAACAGCTCGACACGCCCTATCGCCCGGGCGGCTGGACCGTCCGCCAGGTGGTCCATCACGTGCCCGACAGCCACATCAACTCTTACATCCGGTTCAAGCTCGCGCTCACCGAACCGGAGCCGACCATCAAGCCTTACGACGAAGCCCTGTGGGCGGAGCTGGCCGACACGCCGGCCACGCCGGTCGAAGTCTCGCTCACGCTGCTCGATTCGCTGCACGGCCGGTGGGTGCCGCTGCTGCGTTCGCTCTCCGGCGCGGACTTCGCGCGCCAGTTTCGTCATCCGGAACTGGGAATGGTTCGGTTGGATGGCAACCTCGCGCTGTACGCCTGGCATGGAAGGCATCACGTGGCGCACATCACGTCGCTCCGCGAGCGGATGGGGTGGTAAGGCTGGACGCTGCTAGAATAGAATCCGGAGGGGATTTGTTCATGCACAGACTTTTCTTGTCCGCCTTGTTGTGTTGGTCATGCGCGATGCTGCGCGCCGACTTCACCTATCAGGAAACCACGCAGATGACCGGAGGCTCGCTTGTCAACGCGCTGCGCCTGCTCGGTCCGTTCGCGCGGGGGAGCCGTGAACCGACCGTTTCGACGCACCTGATCAAGGGCAACCGCATGGCCACGGTGACCAAGGATCGTACGACGATTCTCGATCTCGATAAAGAGTCCATTACGACCATCGATCACGGAAAGAAGACGTACTCGGTCATGACGTTCGCCGAAATGAAGCAGATGATGGAAGACGCGCAGAAGAAGATGCAGGAGCTCAAGAGCCAGAAGCAGCTTCCCGACAACGTCAATATGACCTACAAGGTTTCCTCCAAGGCCACCGGACAAACCAAGACCATCCAGGGTCTGACCGCGAAGGAAATCGTCACCACCATCACCTCGGAGCTGCAAGGCGCGGATCAGACCGCGGGTCAGTCTGCCGGGATGACCATCGTGACCACCGCCTGGCTCGCGACAGTGCCGGGCTACGAGGAAGTGAAGGCGTTCTATCAAAAGATGGCCGTGAAGATCGGGTATGCGTTCGGATCGAACACGGCGCAGATGGGCATGGTGCGGGCGGATGTCGGCAAGGGTTTTGAAGAGGCCGCCAAAGAGGTTGCAAAACTGGACGGCGTGCCGGTGGAGACCGTGGTCAAGATGAGCAGCCCGGGCGGCGCCTCGGACGGACAGCCGGCGCAAGGCCAGCCGCAGGCCAACTCTCAGCAGCAGTCAGGCAGCTCAGTCTCGCCCGGCGGAGCGCTGGGGCGTCTGGCCGGTGGCCTGGGCGGATTCGGCCGCAACAAGAAGAAGGCCGAGGATCCGCCGCCGCCGCCGCCGCCCCCGGCGGATCAGCAACAGGGGAACACGGGTTCCGTTTCGTTGATGGAGACGACCACGCAGATGAACAGCTTCTCCTCGGGTTCGGCGGATGCCTCGAAGTTCGAGGTGCCGGCGGGATTCAAGCAGGTTCGCGGCTTGGGGCAGTAGCCCTATTTCTCATACCTGCGCGCGAAGTTGGCGAGACCCAGCTCCTCGACGGCGTCCTTGACGCGCTTGAGGGAATCCGCATCCGGCAGCGGGCCGACCAGCACGCGAAAGACCTTGTCGGTGGGACCGGGCGCGACAAACGACTCCATCCCCCGCTTGCGCAGGCCTTCGGCAACCACAACGGCGTATCCTTTGTCGAGCGCGCCAAGCTGCATATACACCGCGCCGGCCGCCGGATCGGCGAACAGCGGCGACTCGGGTTTTGCGCCCTCGGCCCGTGGGACGACTGTGGTCGTCAAAATGGGAGCCGCAGGCGCAGGAGGGAACGCTACAACCATCGGGGTCGCGGCCTCGGACACTCGCGCTTTTCCCGCGAGGTAAAAAACCGCGGAGAAGACCACCAGAAGCACGGTGGCGACGAACAGCACGCTCGCCACCTGGCGGCGTCCGAGCACGATCTCGAAGTCGGATGTCTCGGGAGTTTGGAGTTCCGGAGAGAGGGTTACTGGAGTCGGCATACTCGGCGTCATTCAATCGATTGATCGGCGGTCTGCGCGGTTTTCAGTAGTACTCTCCTGGCGGAAGTTTAGGGGCGCAGTCGAAAGCCGCTCTGGACCTGCGCGAAATGAGCGTCGGCTGTGAGCACGTCGCGAATATCCAGCTCCTTCATCACAACGAAACTGCTGAAATCCGTGAAAGAAATCGTGGGCTTGTCATGGTAGCGCAACCGCATCCGATACGCGGATCGAAAGCGGGCGGGCGTGATCGGCTCAACCGCGAGCAGGCCGGAAGATTGAGCCTCCAGAATGGCGTCGCCGAATTGCCGGGCCACTGAAAAGGCGCCGCGTGAGAACACCCGCGTGAAGGTCTCATCGAGAACATAGTCGGTCGTGACCAGGGACGCGCGCAGGGTCCGCTTCCTTCGTTCGGCAACCGCGGCGGAATGGGAAGGGTCCCGTTGGTCGGCCAGGACCAGCCATCCCCAGGTATCGATGAACAACCGCGACGGCTCACTCCGGGGAGTAGAGCCCCTCATCGATTCCCTCGCTCAGATGGCCGTCGCGAACGATTCCCTCCATTTTCGCCAGCGGATCGGCGGCCGCCTGCGGGCGTCCGGAGCGTCCCCGGCCCTCCAGGCGACGGCGGATGAGATGCGCCATGCTCACGTGCGCCTCGAAGGCTTCGCGCCGGAGCCGATCGTGAACGTCCTCGGGCAAAAACACGGTGGTTCGCTTCACGACGCCATCATAACATATATATGTCTATAAATTCCGCTTGAGGAAGCTGCAGATGTGGTATCCGTCGATGAACTTGAAGGGAGCCTCGCCCAGCGTGTAGTGCCCGCAAGGCAGCGCCACGACTCTGTGCGGGAGGCCGAGCTCGCGCAGCTTCCGGACCACCTGCTCGGACAGCCGCGTCGGGAACGTCGTATCGTAGCGCGTGTAGATGAACAGCGCCTTCCGGTCCAGCTTCGCGAAGCGTTCCATGTAGGTGGGCGGACTGATCGCCCTCCAGGACTCGCGCAGCTGCTCCAGCGTGATCTCCGCCTCCAGGCCTTGCCGGATGTGCCGCGTCGAGAGTCCTTCCCACACCACGTCGGCGACGTAAGTGGAACAGTGGTTGAAGACGTTCACCTCCAGACGCGGATCGTGGGCGCTAGCCAGAAACGCGTAGCAGGAGCCCAGGCTGGTGCCAATCAGGCCCACCCGTTCGTAGCCTTGCGAGAACAGCCAGTCCGCCGCGCTGCGCGTATCGATAACGGCCTGCCGCGTGGCGTCGATGGTTCGCGCGATATTGGACGATACGGCATAGTCGGCGCGCTCGAGCTCGGCCGGCATCCGGTAATCGTGATAGGGCAGGCTCAGCCGGAGCGCGGAGATGCCCAACCGGGCGAGTCCCGCGCACAACCCGCCGTGCTGCGTGGCTGAGGCGTTCCAGTGAGGCAGCACCAGCGTCGCCACCCGGCGCCGGCCTGGCTTGGACTTCGCCGGAAACCACTGCGCGTGCACCTGATTGTTCTCCGGATACGGCGTCCGGACGGCGCTGGTGAATCGCAGCAGGCTGCCCTGGAGCGAAAAATCCGAGGGCGTCTGGTAGGCGAAGAACTCGTCGCTCGACTCGATGGCCGCCCGGTTCAGCAGGCGCAGGTAGGACTCCGGGTCGTGACCGTTGCGCGGGAAGCGCTCGGCGCAGGGCCAGGTTCGGGTCCATTCCAGGCCCCACTCAAACGGCCGCACCACGCGATTGGTGGCGCGCGAGCACAGACGGTCCTCCCAGGCGTACAACCACCGTTCGTACAAGCTGCGCATGGAGTCCAATACTTAAAATAGCAGCCCGCAGGGAGGGAGAGCGCGCCGGCCTCCGATAGCCGGCGCGTGATTCGAAAAGGAGAGGGCTAAGACGCCACCGGCCGCAGTCCGCTGGGCAGCACTGAGGAATGCGTCCGGAATTCATACTGCTGAATCTCGATGGCGGCACGGCCTTCCTCGAACCGCACCACGCGTCCACGAGCCATCAGCTTCAGCGCACACTTGTTGTTCAACTGCGCTGGCCAGCTTATGGACAGCTCCAGGCGCCGTCCCGGAAGCAACATGTGCTCCACGGTAAACAGAACTCCAGAACTTGAAATGTTGACCGTTTTCCCGTCGCCCGATTCCTCGCCACTCCGTTTATTTAGAACACGATACCGTACCTCGCGCTCGATCGGAAACCGATCCGATTGCCGCCGGTCGGCTCGAATACTTTGCTCTGGACTCACTTGGTCACCTCAGCTATCAACCTGACTGAGTTTCGCCCGTCAGGTTCCTCCGAACAATAGCGGACCCGGTTCATTTCCACGCAGTACGCACGTACCCTAGGGTCCATACTTCAGGTCCCAGGAGACATAGAATGCCCCATACCGCGCGATCTGTCAAGGAATCTTTTGATTACAAACCGAATACAAAAACCACCGGCTCGCCGTGGGTTCCCAGGATGCGGTCCTCCAGGCCCGCGGCCATCGCAACTCGTTGTTTTCCAGCGACTTTGTAGGTGATCACGCCCCCGCCGCCGGCCTGCTTGGTCGCGATTCGGTGCAGCACCTTTCCGGTGGCCGCATCGAGCGCCAGGAGGTCGCCGTTGAGGTCGGCAGTCAGCACCAGCCCGCTGGCCGTGACCGCGATTCCAGCCACCATCGGCGTCGGCGACTGATAGCGCCACTTGACCTCCCCCGTATCGGCGTCAACCGCGGTTACCCAGCCGACCTTGCGCGAATCGTGCTGGCCGAAGGCGTCCTGCGAGCCCAGGAATTGCTTGCCCGCCTCGAATTCGGGCAGCTTCGGATCCAGCTTCAGCGTGGTGCACCAGTCCACGCTGTTCACATACACCAGATTCGTCGCCGGCGAATACGCCGGGCCATTCCACTGCACGCCCCCGGTGGTCCCCGGGCAGAAGTGCGTGCCCTCCTCTGTCAGCGGAGCCTCGATATTCTCGATGGTGGTCACTGGCGTCTTCCAGGCGATCTTGCCGGAGGCGAGGTCGATCCCGTGCAGGAATCCGTCCTTGCCCGCCGCCATGGCGCGCTTTCGGCCCTGCTTGGTGGTGATCAGCGCTGGCGCGGCGGCTTGATCCCAGTCATGAACGTCGTGCGGCACCAGTTGGTACCAGCTTCGGAGCGATCCGGTCTTGGCGTCCAGCACCACGATCGAGCCCGTGTACAGATTGGCGCCCGGCCGGTAAGCGCCCGAGAAGTCTGGACCCGGGTTGCCCGTAGGCACCAGCAGCTCGCCCGATTGCTGATCGAGCGTGAAGCTGGTCCACACGGAGCCGCCGCCGATGTGCACGTCTTTGGGCCAGGTTTCCGAGCCGGGAGCGTTGCCCGTCGGGACCAGCGGGAATGTCCACAGGACGCGTCCGCTGGCGGCGTCCAGGCCGGCTATGGCGCAGGCGCACGCCCTCTCGGCGCCGGAGGTCCCGATGAACAGCATGCCGTTCCAGAACAGCGGCGCGGCCGCGATGGTCGCGGGGCTGCCGTCCGGCTCCGTGAATTTGGTGGACCAGATCTGCTCGCCGTTGGCCGTATCGTAGGCAATGATGTAGCCGTCGCGGAATCCCCGGTAAACGCGGTTGCCGGCCAGAGCCACGCCGCGCACCGTGCCGCCGTTGCCCTGCAACTGATGGTGCACGCGCCACCGCTGGAGGCACTTGTCCGCATCGATCGCGTAGGTGTATTCCGACGTCGTAAAGTAGAGCGTCCCGTCCACCGCCACCAGGCTGCTCTCAAACGTCGCCTCCTCGGCCAGCAGGTAGGTGCAAACCTCTTTCAGACCTGTGACATTTCTGGGCGTGATATCGGTGAGCTTGGAGTAGCCCGTGGACCCGTAGTCGTGGCTGTACATGGGCCAGTCCGCGTCGGCAGGGGCGGGAGTTCCCTGCCCCCACGCCGCCGGGACAACGGCAAGCAGTAAGACCGAAAATCGCGTGGTGGTCAACATGCTGGATAGTATACCGCCGCTCTTTTAGCAGCTTCCAGGGGGTCACCCGTAGTTTCCCAAACGATGCGTGGCTGGTGGGCTCTGGCCTCATGCCTCGCATCGCGTTAGGTGATCGAAAAACGCAGCTTCGACTCCTCGATGTGCCGCGTTAAGGCTTCCAACCGCGCTGCCGTTTCTTCGCGGTCGGGCCCCTCACCGAAGGCGACGACCTGCTGCTCCAGCCACCGCGCTACGGCAGCCAGTCGAGGTAAGTCTCGCAGGGCGTTACTTCGCAGGCGTCTCCATCGTCGCAGTTCTGGGCGAGCCAGGCGGATGTGGCGATTGGAATAAGTTCCACAGGGCGTCAACTCGTCGACTGCCCCGTCTTCACGCTCACGAAGATGATGCACATAAGGATCCTCCACGCATGGGTCCGCAAATCTCTGCCCGCGACCGAACTGATCAGCGGATGGCCATGTTTCCCATTTGTGCCCATTGCACTTTCGGCAGACGTAGTAGAGGTTGGTATAGGCGCGCGTGAGCTCGGGGAACTTGCTCTTGGGCTTGAAATGCTCGACCTCGAATGCCTCTTCGCCGCCGAGGTACTCCTCGGTCCGCTCACAATATGCACATCGCACTAGAAAATCCCTGCGAAGAAATGGCCGGTAGTCCGAGTAGTTGGAAAAGACCGGCGGGCTCTCTCTGCGCGTGAAGAGTGCCATGGTGTTGGGCAGAACAGCCTAAACTACCTGCGGAGTCTCATGAGTAGATCTTCGATCGACTCCAAGAGCTGGGTCCGTTCCAGTTCCCATTGGCGCTCCCGAACCTCGATTTGCGGGTCTCTGTCTTCCGCGTCGAGGCGAGTTTCGATGCGCTCCAGCTCGAAGCGTTCCGTCGTGGCTAGCTGGGACTCGAGTCCCTTGTCAACTAGTTCGTGGTATCGCTGCCGAACCTCGCGATCCGCCATCGACGCGATCCTGGAGGCCGACTCGTCTTGAGCAAGCGACTCGGCGTAGCTGTCCAGACCAGCTTCTGCCAGGACCAGATCATCCTCTTCACTTTGACCGATGGGAGCGCCGGGCCGCGCGGTACTCAACAGTCCAATTGCCTTCGTTAGGTGGTATGCCTGTACTGCGTACCTTCTGCTCCATTGGGCGAGGGTGGCAACGTTGTCCATTTTGACCGAAGTCGGCCGCCCGCTCGCCAGCGCCGTCAACCCAGCCAGAGCCGCGGAGAACGCCAGCGCATACGCAATGATCGAGTTGGCCCATAACTCGGCATCGGACGCGTTTGGCTCAAGGTCCGCAGGCTTTCCCTTGTCGAAAAGCTTCGTGGCCGCTTTCGCGATTCGGATGATTGCTGCGAGCCCCTGCAACACGTTTAGCGAAGCAGCCTGGCCGATCCAGTGCGGACCGCGTGAACGTATCAATTGCTCAGATTCTTGAAAGCTTCGAATGGTCAGGGCGGAAAACCGCTGCGGATCTTCTTGAAGACAACCCCACATAATGAGGACTGTGGAAACGTAGTAGTCCCTAAACGTAGGGAACATTGTTTCAAAACTTTTCGCCAGTTGCTCCACCGAGGCAGCGCAAAGCAGAGGCTGAAGGATTTCCACCTCAATTTGGTCCCGGATTTTGTCCAATGCCTCGACCAGCGTCGGAGGCAAACTCTGACGTAATTCTCTTCCGAGAACGGTGGTCGCCGGCACTGGCGGACCCAGGGTCGCAGACGCCATTCGTCCTTCGGGAAGAATCGGAAGGATCATAGCCATAGACACTATGCCACCAGTCTCATGCTACCAGGACGAGGTTCCCTCGGTCATCCGCTCGCACAACGCCCAAAGAGCTTCCTCATCCGCCTCGGATCGGAACTCGCATCGCTCCTCGCGGCGGTCGGCCCAGAATCGGCCACTCACACCCTCGACCTCCGGACTCGCCGCCAGCCAGATGACGGTATCGGCGCCCTCGGCGGGAGTTCGTCCGGACGCTCCCGGAGCAAACGCGCGGAGAAGAGGGGTGTTGGTGGGGCCTGGAGCCATCGCGTTCGCCGTAACGGAGACGTCTTCCAGGCGCCGCACCAGAGCCCAGGTGAGCATCCGGTTCGCCTGCTTGCTCTGCATGTACGCCGCCATCGCTTCGTACGGCCGCCGCTGGAACTCGAGATCGTCGAGGTTCAGTCCGCCGGCGAATTTGGACGCCACGTTGACCACACGGGCCGACGGAGCGCGACGCAGCGAATCCATCAGCAGCAGCGGAAGCATGTAATACGCGAGTACGTTGGTGGCGAAAGTGAGCTCGATCCCGTCCGGGCTTACCTGCTGCGACTTGATCCCGACCCCAGCGTTGTTCACCAGAACGTCCAGCCTGGGGTGCCGCTCCGAGATTTCCCGCGCGGCGGATCGGATGGCGCGCTGGCTGGCCAGGTCCACCAGCACAAGCTCCACCTCGGAATCGCGAAACTCTCTCGCGATCGCACTCCGCGCGGCTTCACCCCTGCCCTGGTCGCGGCACGCCAGAAGCACGCGGGCGCCGGTGCGCGCCAGTCCTCGCGCGACTTCAAACCCGATCCCGGAGTTCGCTCCCGTGACCAGGCAAACCGCCGGCAGACGCACCTATACATCCTAGCAGTCGCCAGGTGGCGCAGGCCCCGGCCTGCGTAGCTTGAATCGAAACAGCAAGGGGCGTATAGTCTTGTGGAGGAGGCAATCATGTTGAAGAAATGGTCCACGGTTCTGGGATTGCTCGCGCTGGCCGGTTGCTCGCGCACCGGGAAGGACGTCGCGGACGATGTGGGGAAGGCGATGGGCGCGGCCAATTTGAAGTCCATCCAGTATACGGGCAGCGGATACATTTACGCGATTGGCCAGAGCTACCAGCCGACAGTCCGGTACTCCAAATTCAATTTGAAGAGCTACAGCCGTCTCATCGATTACGAAAAAGGTGCGTCGCGCGAAGAGGACGTCCGCACGCAATTTGAAGATCCGCCACGGGGCGGCGGAGTGCAGCCGGTGATCGGCGAGCGCCGCGCGGTGGCTTTCGTGAGCGGAGACGCGGCGTGGAACCAGGGTGCCAGCGGCGCGGCGAACCCCGCACCCGCGCTGCTCGAGGAGCGGCAGCTCCAGATTGCCCTCACGCCGCCAGGCTGGGCGAAGGCGGCGGCGGCAGCGGCTGATCCTACCATGGAGTCGAAGACGGAAGACGGCAAGCAGATGACCGTCGTCACTTTCACTCTCAAGGGGAAGTACAAGGTCAGCGGATTCGTCGACAGCCAGAATATGCTCGCCAAAGTGGACACGTGGGTCCCCAATCCCGTGCTTGGCGACATGCTCGTGGAATCAACGTTTTCCGATTACAAGGATTTCAACGGCATCAAGTTCCCCACGAAAATTGTTCAGACGCAGGGCGGATACCCGATCCTGGAGCTGAACGTGAGCGACGTGCAGCCGAATGCTGCGGCCACAATCGACGTTCCGGACGTGGCCAAGAGCTCGGCTCCGCCGGTAAAAGTGGACTCGCAAAAACTGGGCGACGGCGCGTGGTTTCTCGCGGGTGGAACCCACAACAGCGTCCTCGTAGAGTTCAAGGACTACGTGGCGGTGGTCGAGGGTCCGCTGGACGAAGCTCGGTCCCTGGCCGTGATCGCGGAAGTGAAAAAGATGGTTCCCAACAAGCCGATCAAGTACCTGGTCAACACGCACCACCATTTCGACCACTCCGGCGGAATCCGCACCTACGTGGCCGAGGGCGCGACCATCATCACCCAGGAGATGAACAAGCCGTTCTACGAAAAGACGTTCGCGATGCCTCGCACAATCAGCCCGGATTCGCTCTCCAAGAATCCGAAGGAGGCCACGTTTATCACCGTCAAGGACAAGTACGAGCTGACCGACGGCTCCCGCTCGTTGCAGCTCTACGCAGTCGAGGGCAATGGGCACAACGCCGGCCTGATCGTCGCCTACCTGCCGAAGGAGAAGGTGTTGATTGAGCCGGATCTGTTCAATCCTCCGCCGCCCGATGCGCCGCCGCCCGCGGCCGTCAGCCCCTACACAGCGAGTCTCGGCGACAGCATTCAGCGGCTGAAACTGGACGTTCGCACGATCGCTCCTCTGCACGGCCGGGTGGTGCCGATCGCGGATCTGCGGAAGGCCCTGAAGAAGACCACATGAACATGACCGCGCTTCTCGTTTTGATCGCGACGACAATCTTTGCCCAGTCGCCCGCCGGCATCCCTGGCGTCCTTGCGCCGGGCGCTCAGCCGGAGCTGGTACAGGAGGGCTTCACCTTCACCGAAGGGCCCGTCGGCACGGCCGATGGCGGCCTCATCTTCTCCGATCCGCGCGCGAACCGAATCCACCGCCTCAACCCGGGCGGCAAGATCACGGTGCTTCGCGAACAGAGCAACGGCACCAATGGGAACGCCCTAACCAAAGGCGGCGATCTGCTCGGAGCCGAGGGCGACGGAAAGCGTATCACAAAACGAACCCAGGACGGAAAGGTCGCCTCGGCTACCGAAGGCATTGCAGGCATGGGACTTATGGCGCCGAACGACCTGATCGTGGACGCCAGGGGAGGGGTCTATTTCACCGATCCGGGCCCCCGGCCCATCGTGCCCGGACGCAAAGCGTACGTCTACTACCTGCCGGCGGGCGCCAAACAGCCGCGCGTCGTCGCCGATGACATCGTGCGCCCGAACGGTCTCACGCTGACCGCCAATTACAAGACGCTGATCGTGGACGACACCATTGGCGATACGGTGTTCGCGTTCGATGTGCAGTCCGATGGCTCGGTCAAGAACAAGCGGCCGTTCGTCAAGTTGCACGATATTCCGGCGGGCCAGGAGAGCGGCGCCGACGGCATGTGCATCGATCGCGACGACCGGATCTACGTGACCACCGTCAGCGGAGTTCAGGTGATCGACCGCGCGGGCCAGTACCTCGGCACCATCAAGCTGCCGCGGCAGGCGGCCAACGCGGCGTTCTCCGGACCGGACAAGCGGACGCTTTACTTCACTGCTCGCGAAGGTCTGTATCGCCTGAAGATGCTGGCTCAGGGACCGAACCGTTTGGGGAAATAGGACTCTAATTATTTTCAGGCGCCACGGCGTAATAGCCCCGACGAGCCTGAATCTTGAAATCCTTGCTCGACGTGCGAATATCGATCTTGCGGAAGCTGCCGTCCTTTTTCGCGTTGGCGGGCGCGTAGGCGATCGAGTACTGGCTGCGCATCTCGTCCTGAATCTCCCTGAAGATGTCGTCGAGCGTATGGCCGCGATCCACGCGGAAGACCGCGCCTCCGGTCTCGTTGGACATGCGTCTCAATTCGCCCTCGCCGCCGCCTCCGCCAAACGAGCCGAAGCCGTAGGCGGCCCGGTCCACGTAATAGATGCTGTAGATCATGACGTCGGCTTTCTGCGCCGCCTCAATCGCCTTGTCTCGGGAAATCTTGCTACCGGTATCGACGCCGTCGGTAATCAGCACGATCGCCTTCCGCCCGACCTCGCCTTTCAGTTTTTCGTTCGCCGCCAGGTAGACCGCGTCGTAGAGTATGGTCCCCGCCAGGTTCTGCTGCGTCGGCACAGGACCCGGATGAAGGCCGCCCAAGGGCACGCTCAGGCGCAGTTGGTTCAGCCCCTCCTGCAAGAGCTTGGGGGAGCCGGTTGAGTCCTGCAACAGCTCCGCCTCGGCGCCGAACTGAATCAGGAACGCCTCGTCCTTCTTGCGGAGTACCTTCGAAAAGAACTCATACGCGGCGCGGCGTTCAATGTCGATCAGCCGCTCCTGGCTCTTGCTGGTGTCCACCAGCAGACCGATGGTCAGCGGAAGATCGGTCTCGCGCGTGAAATACTTGATCGGCTGCTCCTTGCCGTCCTCCAGAATCGTGAAGTCCTTCTTCTCCAGATTGCCGACCAGCCCGCCGCCTTTATTGCGCACCGTGCAGAGGACGTTCACCAGGTCGACGTCGACCTTAATCGTTGCCTCTTGAGCGGGGAGCACGGCAGCGCCGAGCAGGGCGAGCGCAATGAACTTCATACTTACAATGGTAGATGCATTTGACGGACAGCGAGTTTCCATGCGAAAAGCTGTGAATCACCTGAAGAAGGCCGACCCGGTGCTGGCCTCGATCATCGAGCGTGTCGGCGCCTGCAAGATTCAGTACCGCGAGCCGATTTTCCAAACGCTGGTGCGCTCCATCGTCTACCAGCAATTGCACGGCAAGGCCGCGCTCACCATCTTCAACCGGCTGCATGCCGCCGCCAAGGCCGATCCCGTGACGCCCGAGTCGATCCTCAAGCTCCGGCCCGCGCGGATGCGCGCCCTCGGACTGTCCCCGCAGAAGCTCGGTTACATTCGCGATCTGGCGAGGCTCACCCGCGCCGGCGAAGTCGATTTCGCGCGCTGCACCGGGCTCCACGATGCAGGCGTGATCGAGCATCTGACACGCGTCAAGGGCATCGGCGTGTGGACCGCGCACATGTTCCTGATCTTCGCTCTGCGGCGTGAAGACGTGCTGCCCACCGGCGACCTGGGCGTTCGCGCGGCGATGAAGAAGGCGTACAACCTCCCACAGCTTCCCTCGCCGGATGAGATGACGCGCATCGCCGCGGCCTGGCGGCCCCACTGCTCGGTGGCGTGCTGGTATCTGTGGCGGAGTCTCGAAAATCAGGGGGCGATGTAGCGGTCCGCGTGCAGTACCATCGGGGCTGGAGGGCGTAACTTCCGTGTTCGGGATGATTTAGACACTCCGCATCCGTGTATTTTTTCCCAGCGCATTTACCCTGTTTATCGGAACACTCTCGTGCCTCGCCGACCCGATTCGTGCCAACTCGATCTCGCGGAAGTCTTCGCCCGCGTGCAACGCCAGATGCTTGCCGATCTCGCCGTGGGCGGGCTCTTCGAGCACGCCTCTTCCGCCGGAGCCGCCACCGAGCGCCACTGGATTCGTCTTTTCCGGCGTTACCTGCCCGGCCGCTACCGCGCCGCTCCCGCCTTCGTCATCGATTCCAACGGCCGCCGTTCCCGCCAGATCGACATCGCCATCTTCGACAACCTCTATTCGCCGCCGCTCTTTCCACATGACTCCGGCCTGCACGTTCCCGCCGAGAGCGTCTATGCCGTCTTCGAGGTCAAGCCCGCCATTTCGCGCCAGTGGCTCCGCGATGCTGGAGAAAAGGCCGCCTCCGTTCGCGCCCTCCGCCGCACTTCCGCGCCCATCGTTTCGAGCGGCGTTCTCCGCCGAACCCCCATCCGCCCGAAGCCCATCCTCGCCGGACTCCTCGCCGCCAGCTCGGTCTGGTCCGCCGAAACTTTCGGCGAGAACATCCGCGGCGCCCTCAAATCGCTCGACGCCTCCCACCGCATCGACCTGGGTTGTTCGCTCGAGCACGGCGCCTTCGAGCAACGTCCTCTGAAGATCTCGGAGCCAGCCGAGGCGTTGATTTTCTTCATGCTCCGTTTACTCCATCGCCTCCGCGCCCTGGGAACCGCCCCGGCCGCCGACCTCATGCAATACGGCCGCTCGCTGCGTTCGTTCCAGTAGCCATCAGCTCTCAGCCCCCGTTGTTGATGTTTTGTGGCACAGGCTTCAAGAGGGTGATGAAAAATGCATTTTTGGCCACAGATGCACACAGATGAACGCGGATAAGGCGTTTGCTTTCAATCTGTGTTCATCCGTGTGCATCCGCGGCCACTTACTTTCTGTCAGTTTTTCAGGAGCCTCCTCAGTGACTCACCGCTTCGCCCGATCCGAGGGTAGCAACACAAATGGATCTCCCCGGATCGTCCGCACTGCCCGGAAGTCGCGCTGGTCCACTGTCAGGATGCGGTACACCTCCAGCCGTTCCGCGGTCGCGATCACCGAGGCATCGGCGAGGCCGAGATCCAGGTCCTGGTATTTCTCAAGCAGTTCCCGGCACCGGGCAGCGTCCTGCGTCGTGAACGCTTCGAGCGTCAATGCGCCTTTCGTGATCCCTTCGAGCAGCCGGACTTCCGCCGTTATCCCGAGCTTCACGCGCAACAGGTAGTCGAGTTCACCCAGAATCGCCATGGGCAGAATGATGGCGCCAGCTTCGGCGCGCACCGCATCCTTCACCGCACGGTGATTCTTGTCTCGCGAATCGTAGAGCGCGTACAGACCGGCCGAGTCAGCGATGAGCGCCACGCGACCTCTGCCTGCTCCACTTGCCTTGCAACGAAGCTCTGCGTAGCAGTTCCTCCGCGCGCCCGGAAACGTCCGCCTCGCCGCTATCGAACTCGCCCACGCCGGGGATAGGCGGCCTCTTCCGCTGTTGCGCGAACTCGGCCAGCGCGGCGCGGATCAATTCCGCCTGGCTGCGTCCTTCTTGGAAGGAAAGCTGTCGCAAGGTAAGAGCGAGGTCAGCGTCAAGATAGACCGTCGTCTTTACCATACGTCATATATAGTACCATATATGACTACTGCACCACCGGCCCCGCCGTGGGATCCTTGACGTGCATACCGAGCACCAGTGTGCGCAGCACCTCGTCCCATACTGGTTCCAGCCTGTCTGCACGATCAGACCAGTAGTTCATGGAGATCAGGCAGACCACCGCTCCGCGGGCCAGCGCGACCCGGAAGCGCGCATCGCGGTTTTGTCCGGCGTCCACGTATCTCTGTTCCAGCCATACCGTCTCCAGATCGCCTCGTTCCAAGCGGTGGATCTCCGATTCCTGGTACGGATTCCGCTCCGCGTCGAGCGAGTTCCGCAGCAGCTCATCCAGGGATAGGTCGGCGATCGCCTCGCCCGGCATCCGGAAAATCGACACGCCCGGGTCGCAGCTTTCGATGGACGGCTCGCGATCGTGCAGCATGACCGCGCCCTCCTGCATCTTGACGATCCAGCCGCTCGGGTAATCGAAACGCGCCAGCCCGCGGTCGAGCACGCAAATGGAGTAGCCGGGCTTGCTCTTCCACGTGTGGTTCGCTTTGAGCTTGAACTGTTCCACACTCATGCGCCTCCAGTGTAAACAATCCCTGCGTCGCGGCAGCAAGCGGAGCCCTAGCGGCTTAGGCACGAGTGCCGACGTGGCGCACGCGCTCTCGCGTGCCGTGTCGAGACTCTTCTCGACACCCTTTTTCCGGTTTTCACGATATACTCTCACTATTCATGCCCCGGCTCACCCTAAAAGCCGTCGATTTTCACGACCCCCAACATTGGCGCTGGACCCTCACCGATCATAACGGCGCCTACCTCGGCGACCACGAGGTCCGCCTCGATTCGCGCTCCCCCAACTACCTCGCACTCCTCGACCTCGACGATCACCTTGACCGCTACTGCGCCCCGGACCGCCGCCTCGAGGATGAAACCCGCATCTTGAACGAGCTCGGCGCTTGGGCCAGCCCGCAGCTCCTCGGACCTCTCGCCGCGAAAATCATCGCTGAAACCCCGGCCACCGTCAGCGTACTCATCCCCGCATCCCCCGCCGCCGAGTCTCTCCTCTATCTTCCCTGGGAGCTCGCCCATGCCAACGGCCGCCCGCTTGCCCTTCACGACGTCTCGCTAGTCTTTCAAGTCGATGGCGACGCGCACCGCCACGATCTTCGTCCCGTCGGCCATCGCCTGCGCGTACTTGCCGTTTTCAGCCTCCCCGAGGGCCAGTCCGCCCTCAACCTCCGCCGGGAGCGTTACCAGCTCACCCGCCTCTTTAACGGACTCGCGGCGCAGCGCGGTCTCGCCATCGACGTTCGCGTGCTCCAGTACGGCGTCACCCGCCAGATGTTGCAACATGTCCTGGAGGAAGGCGAAGGCTGGGACCTGATCCACTTCTCCGGGCACGGCGGTGCAGCCGTGCTCATCCTTGAGACCGCGGCCGGAACGCCCGATCCGCTCCCGTCCCCCGACTTGGTCGCTCTGCTCAAACCCGCCCGCGCCCGCCTCAAATGGGTGACCCTCTCCGCCTGCTCTTCCGCCGCCGCCACCATTCAGGAAACCCTCCGCTGGCTCGGCCTGGACCGGCCTGACGAGCCGCGAGACAATGCCCGCCCCCAGCTCACCGCGCTCGCCCGCGCCCTGGTCCGCGAGTTGGATTGCGCCGTGCTCGCCATGCGCTTCCCGGTCGACGACGACTTCGCCATCCATCTGGCCGAGCAGATCTACGGCGGCGTCCTGGCGCAGGGCAATTCGCTCGATCGCGCCTTGCAGATCGCTCTGCACAGGATCGACAACACCCCTCTATCGATGGTCACGCCCGCGCTCTTCGGCGCGCGCGCCGCCGATCTCGCCCTCACCGCTCCCTCCGCTCCCCCCGAGCGCCCCACCAGCATCGGCATGGCGTATTTCGACCAAAAGCCCTCGGAGCACTTCGTCGGCCGCGTCGCCACGCTCGCCCAAGCCAGCCAGGCGCTTGCGCCCGAAAGCGAAAAAACGGCCGTGCTGTTTCACGGCATGGCCGGCGGCGGCAAAACCGCTTGCGCGCTGGAGCTTGCCTTCCACTATGAGAAGCTCGACCGCTTTACTGACTTCGTTTGGTTCCGCGCTCCAGACCAGGGTCACGAAATCTCCGGCGCGCTGCTCAACTTCGCGCTGCAATGGGAACTGCAAGTCCACGACGGCAACGACCAGGCACGCCTGCCCTTCTCCCACCTTCTCGCTGATCCCGCCAACTTCAAGGGATGGCTGCCGCGCCTCAAACAATTTCTTCGGGAGAATAGCGTCCTCATCGTTCTCGACAACCTCGAGTCTTTGCTGCTCTCCGATGGCCGTTTTCGTGATGACACCTGGACGCACCTGCTTGCCACCCTGCTCGATCACCACGGCCTGAGCCGCGTGATCATGACTTCGCGCATCGAGCCCGCGCTTCCGAACCGCGACCGTCAGGGAGCGGACAGACCGGAGTCCCGTCCGCTCACACTCCCCATCCACGCCCTCCCCCTCGACGAATCCGCCCTCCTCGCGCGCCAGTTGCCGAATCTCAGCACGTGTCTCCGTGACCAGACGTATCGGCCCCTCGTCTTTCGCACGCTCAGGCTGGTGCAAGGCCATCCCAAGCTGATCGAGTTCGCCGAGGCGCTGGCCGCCGATCCCGCCGCTCTGAGCGCGCACCTCGACCGGGCCGAACAAGCCCAAGCCGGCGGCTCGCTTCCTTTGCAGAAGTTCTTTGAATCCGGTGAATCGTCGCTCGGCGTCGAGCAATTCCTGGAAGTGCTCGCCGAGTGGACCGCGTCCATTTCCCAAACGGTCTCTACGAACGCTCGGACCCTCTTCCACTTCCTCTGCTGCCTCGAAGAAGCTGATCGCGAGGAATTCGTAATCGATGCCGTCTGGCCGAAGCTACAGAACCGCGACGGTGAGGAAGCGGACGTCAGGGCCGGGCTACTGAAAGAGCTGATCACTTCCGCGCTAGTCAACGAGAACGCAGCCAAGAAGACCATTCATCCCGGCGTCGCCGAAGCCGGACGCGCCCAGGCCGGCGCTGCATTTCAAGCTGCCGTCGACCAGCAGGCCGGCGAATTCTGGCAGGCCGCGTTACACATCGCACTTGAAGGTGAGGAGCAAGGAGCAATGGTGGTCCGCGCGGGCCTGAGCGGAGCGCCCTATCTGATGCGGCTCGGCCGCTGGGAACCGGCAGTAGCGCTGCTGGAACGCGTGGCGCATCGCGACAAAGCTCCTTCCACGCTGGCGGCTGTCCTGCCGGTGCTGCACCGCATCGCGGAGGCCACCGAGGGGACGCCGAGAGGTCTTATCGATGCTGGGGTTCTCTCCGGCGCCCTATCCGACGCAGGTCGCGTCGAAGAGGCCGAAGCTATGATGCGCGAAACCATCCGCGCAGCCGTCCTATTGGAACAGTTTCGAACCGCGAGTGCCGTTAGCGGCGAACTCATAAACATCATGCGCCGCACGGGCCGGGCCGCTGAAGCGCTGTCTCTCGTCGACGAGGCGAAGGGGTATACGGGTCGAGCCGGCCTCGGTCCCTGGACTCAGCTTTCGGACGAAGGCCGCCGTTTGCAGATTCTAGCCGACCTCGGTCAGTATCAGGAAGTCTTGCGCTACGTCGCAGAGCTGCGCAAAACCATGCGGGACCTCTCGGCCAAGCCGGCCGCGAAAAACGACACAGTAAATCCGTGGAACGTCCGCGAGGTCATTCTCGGCGCGGGCCGCTCCGCCGCCCAGGAACTGAAGCAATGGGAAACCGCGCTTTCCCTCAACCGCGAGATCCTGGAAAGCCAGCAAAGTCGCGGCGCTCCGCCTCTCGAACTCGCCCGCAGCACATTCAACAGTCACAGACCACTCCTGGAGTTGACACGCGTCTCCGAAGCCCGGCGACTCTTGGATGAGTGCCGGTCTGTCTATGAGAGGGCAGGAGCCACGCCGCAGTTGGGGAGGCTCTTCACCGCCCTGGCGACTCTCGAGGACAAACTGGGCAACACGGAGCAATCCGTTCACCACACGCGGACGGCGCTCCGCTACCTATACATCGCTGGCAATCCGGAAGACTGCGCGATCAGCCACTTCAACCTGGCGAACTACCTCATGCGCACTTCCGGCCCGCCAGAGACGGCGCTCGCGCACCGGTTGGCCGCCGTCCTCATTACGCTGCAAACCTCCGACGGCCACTTCCCGCAGGGCATCGCGGCGCTCGCCCGTGATCTCGCCCGGTTTGCGCCCTCTCCGCCGCTCCCCCGCGGCTTCGACCATCTCTGCGAAATCGTCGAGCGGACCGAAGGCGTCGATTTCCGCAAGCTTTTCGACCGCCTTCCCAAAACGAACGCCTCCACCGGCGACGAAGCTCTCCGGATCGTCCTCCAAAAAGCAGAAAGCCCCGACCTTTCGGCCGGAGCTTCGTGATTTAATTGGGCAACTTCCTACTCTCGTTGCATCTGGGCCATGGCCGTTTGGTTTTTCGCAGCCAATGTGATCAGCGCGCCGATCTGGCGGTCGTGGGCCTCGAGCACGGAGTCGTGGGCCGTCACCGCTCCGGCCAGCGTTTCCACGATCCCCGTCAGGCGATCAAGTCTTTCGTCGGTAGTCATTTCTTTCTCCCCCAGTGTAACGCAAAAAGCCCCGGCTCTCGCCGGGGCTTTTTCAATTTAATTGGGCAACTTCCTACTCTCCCACACACTCGCGCGTGCAGTACCATCGGGGCTGGAGGGCTTAACTTCCGTGTTCGGGATGGGAACGGGTGGATCCCCTTCGCTACAATCACCCAAAATCGGGGATCGGCCACACATGAATCGGTGTTTATCCGTGTTCATCTGTGGCCAATCTTGAATATTGACGGTCACGCTTCCTACCCTATGTCCAGGGTACATTTTATGGTCAAGCCGAACGGGCTATTAGTAACGGTTAGCTCAACGAGTTACCCCGCTTCCACTTCCGTCCTATCGACGTGGTCGTCTTCCACGGCCCTTCTTAGCTTTCGCTTGGGAGATCTCATCTCGGG
>JBGPLI010000052.1:0-27547 GCA_041486445.1 Bryobacteraceae bacterium | reverse complement strand
GCTCCAACGCGCTCGACGTGATCGTGGTGGACTCCGTCGCCGCGCTCATCCCCAAGGCGGAGCTTGAAGGCGAAATGGGCCAGGCCCAGGTCGGCGCCCAGGCGCGGCTGATGAGCCAGGCCATGCGAAAGCTCACGGCCGCCATCGCCAAGAGCCGCTGCATCGTCATCTTCATCAACCAGATCCGCGAGAAGATCGGCGTGATGTTCGGCAACCCGGAAACCACCACGGGCGGGCGCGCGCTGAAATTCTACGCGAGCGTGCGCGCCGATATCCGCCGGATCGCGGCCATCAAGGAAGGCGAGGCGGTGATCGGCAACCGCACCAAGATCAAGATCGTGAAGAACAAGATGGCGCCGCCGTTCCGCGAGGCCGAGTTCGACATCATTTACGGCGAGGGCATCTCGAAGGAAGGCGATCTGATCGATCTGGGCGCGGCGCGAGACCTGATCGAGAAGAGCGGCGCCTGGTACAGCTACAAGGGCGAGCGCATCGGGCAGGGCCGCGAAAACGCGAAGCAGTTCCTCAAGGACAATCCCGACGTGCGGAAGAAGCTGGACGGCGAGCTGCGCAAGACGCTGGGATTGCTGCGGCCGGAGCCGGTGGCCGCGCCGCCACCGGCCGGGCCGACTCCCGTCCGGTCACAAGCCGCGCGGTGAGCCGCGGCTACGTAAGAGCTTCACTACTTTCATTTCGGGGATCCCCTTTGGCTGTCACCCTGACCAGGGCTGGCTGATCTTGGTTTCGCTGCGAACCAGACTGCAGCGGCTGCATAACGCCAGGCAGCTCTCGCCCACCGCATCAGACCGGGCGCATTGAGGAGAACCTAGGAATCACTCGCGCCGGTGATCGCAGTACCCAGTGGATGGCCCACGACACTTACCGCATCCTCAAACTACACCAGGGGCCTCCAGGGGACAACGGAGTGAAAGCGGTAAATAGCGGGAGCCACGCGAGAAAACGACCGGAGTGGGGACGTTACTCGCCGTCGCCTGCGGTGACAGGCGGCTACTTCAAAGCCTTCTCGACCGCCCCGACCATCTCCTTCGAACTGGGCTCGACCGCCGGTTCGAAGCGCTGGATCACCTTGCCGTTGCGGTCCACCAGGAACTTGGTGAAGTTCCACTGGATTTCGCCGGCTGTGGCGGGATTCGCCGCCGGGCTGGTGAGGAACTGGTAGATCGGCGTCTTGTCGGATCCCTTCACCGAGACTTTCGCAACCATCGGGAACTTGACGTGGTACGTCCTCTCGCAGAAATCCTTGATCTGCGCATCGGTGCCCGGCTCCTGGCCGCCGAAATTATTCGCGGGGAAACCGACCACCACCAGGCCCTGGTCCTTGTATTTTTCATACATCGCTTCCAGGTCCTTGTACTGATAGGTGTAGCCGCAATAGCTGGCCACGTTCACCAGCAGCAGCACCTTGCCTTTGTAATCCGCTATCGACATCGGCTTGCCGTCGAGAGAGTTCATCGAGAAATCGTAAACGCTGGACGCCCCGAACATGGCTGCCGGCATGAGACAAAGGACTCCTAGGAGTTTTTTCATAATTCCCATTATAGTGAGAGCATGCCGTACCGGTATCTGCTCTCCGAACGCGAAGGCTCCCTGGCCATCGTCACCCTGAACCGGCCCGAGCGGCGCAACGCCCTGTCGCTCGACCTGATGCTCGAGCTGATCGACTGCCTGGGCGCGACCGCGTCCGAGCCGGAAGCGCGCGTGGTGATCCTGGCGGCTCTCGGCAAGGCCTTCTGCTCCGGCCACGACCTGAGCGAGATGACGGACCGCACCATCGTCGACTATCGCCGCATCTTCGACGTGTGCACGGAACTGATGGCGCTCATCCAATCCATCCCGCAACCGGTGATCGCGCAGGTGCAAGGCGCGGCCACGGCGGCCGGCTGCCAGTTGGTGGCCACGTGCGATCTGGCGGTGGCCAGCTCGGAGGCGACGTTCGCCACGCCGGGCGTCAAGATCGGACTGTTCTGCACCACTCCGATGGTGGCGCTGTCGCGCGCGGTGGGGCGCAAACGCGCTCTCGAAATGCTGCTCTCCGGCTGGCCGGTCGACGCCGCCACTGCGGCCGATTGGGGACTGGTGAATCGCGTCGTGCCGCCGGCGGAGCTCGCCGCGGAAACGCGCCGGCTCGCCTGCCAGATCGCCGATGCCAGCAGCTTCACGGTGGCGCTTGGCAAGCAGGCCTACTACGCGCAGATCGATCTCGACCAGTCCAAAGCCTATGCCTACGCCAAGGAAGTGATGTCGATGAACGCGCTGGCCGCCGACGCGCAGGAGGGCATGGCGGCGTTCCTCGAAAAGCGCCCGGCCTGCTGGCGGGGCCGGTAGGCCCAGGCAGGAGAGTCGCGCTAAGATAAAGGCCATGGACCGACGAACCTTCGCCACCACTCTAGCCGGGCTCGCCGCGGCCGCCGCTCCGGCACGCTCCGCCGAATCCGGCCGCCGCACGAAGCTCTACACGCTCGAAACGTTTCAACTGAAGAACGGCACGCAGGCCGCCCGTATGCACGACTGGCTGGGCAACACCGCGCTGCCGAAACTCGCCAAGATTCACGCGGGCCCGCAGATCGCGCTCGAGGCGGTGATCAGCCCGCACACGCCGCAGTTGGTGCTGATGCTCGGATTCTCGTCGTTCGAGGACCTGATGAGCACGCGGGAAAAGATGGCCGCGGATAAGGACCTGGCCGCGACGCGCCAGAAGCTCGACGAAGGGCCCGAGCCGCCGTTTGAAAGCCAAAGCGTCACGCTGCTCGAATCGGCCGCGTATGCGCCCGAGATCGTGCCGGAAAAGCGCGACAAGCCGCGGTTCTTCGAGCTGCGCGTGTACCATTCGCCCACGCGGAACCAACTGCGCCTGGTGCACGAGCGCTTCGCCGGACCCGAGACCAAGATTTTCGCGAAAAGCGGGATCCATCCGGTACTCTACACCAGCACGCTGTTTGGCCCGAACATGCCCAACCTTACGTATCTGATCCCGTTCGACTCCCTGGGAGCGCGCGAAAAGGCCTGGGACACGTTCGGCGCCGACCCCGATTGGGTCAAGGCGCGCAAGGAGTCCATCGACAAGGGCGGCCAGATCGTGGCGGTGGCGGAAGTGAGCATTTACAAGGCGACGCCGTACTCACCCGTGAAATAATCAGCGGAGTGGCAAGCTCACCGGCGGCGGTTTCCGTACTGGTCCCCGTCCACAACGCCGGACCACTCCTGCTCCAGGCGGTTCAATCCGTTCTCGCGCAGACGCATGCCGATTTCGAGTTGGTCCTGATTGATGACGGATCCACCGACGGTTGCATAGAGGCGGTTGCCGCTCTCGGCGATCCGCGGATCTTACTTCTGCGCCAGCCGCGGCAAGGCGCTCCGGCGGCTTTGAACAGGGGTTTGCGAGAGGCACGGGGCGAGCTCATCGCGTTTCTGGACCACGACGACCTGTGGGCACCGAGCAAACTAGCCTCTCATCTGAGCTGCTTCTCCACATACGCGGGCACGGACCTGACGTTTGACTGGTCGCGGATGATCGACGAACAAGGGACCGACCTTGGTTTGTCCTCCCGGCCGTGGCGTGGAACCATTTCGTTCGAACAGATGCTGGAGGACTTCGTGATTGGGAATACTTCCGCGATCGTGGCTCGTCGCCAGGCGATCGAAGAGGCCGGGCCGCTGGATTGCTCCCTGGGCGGTTTGTATGATCTCGATCTGTGCTTGCGGGTGTCGGCGCTGCGACCGGACAATTGCCGCGCGGTGCCGGAGCCTTTGACGTGGTATCGCCGTCACGAGCGGCAGATGTCCCGCGACTGGCGCCAGCTCCAGGCCGATTGGGACCGGTTCCTGCGGAAGGTGCCCGGCTACGCGCCGCGGCCGGTGAGCGCGATCCAGCCGGTGGCGGACGCCAACATGCACCGCTATTTCGCTTGGGTTGCGTGCGAGGCCGGCGAATACGGCAGCGCGCTCCGCCTCATCCTCTCGGCATTGTGGAGCGCGCCCGGGCGTATGTTCGGTGACATGCGGAACTGGATGGTTCTGGCCGCCGCTCTCGGCGGTCTGGTGCTGCCCAGAAGCTGGTATGGAAGGGCGACGGCGCTGGTCAAACGCCTGCTGGCTGGACCGCTGGTGCACGCTCCATCAAGGTCTGGACGACATTCCCCACGCTGACCGTATCGACCGTCCGATAGCCGGCGGCTTCATAAAAGGGAATGTTTCTCGGATTGGCGGTTTCCAGGATGATTCCTCCAGACGCCGCGTCGTTGTCGGCCAAGGCATGTGCCGCGTTCAGCAGCGCTCGACCGTATCCGCGGCCTTGGTGGGATGGCTGCACCGCGAGCAACGAGAGAAAATGAGATGGCCCGGATGGGTATCGGCTCTGGACCCGCTTCTTGTACAGGGCTGCGCGGAATAGGCAGCCCCCCTCGAGAGTACACAGCAGCACCATGAGCCGGCCGCGGTAACTCAGGCCCGCGCGATCCCGGCGAAGATAGGCGACCCCAACAAGGTCTCCGCCGAGCCAGAGACCAAGAGCCGGCTGCTGCTGGCGCATATGATCCTCGTGAGTGGCGCGAAAATACTTCGCCATGCGGCGTCGATACCTCTGCGACCGATAGTTGAAGAGCCAGCGGCAAGTCGGATCGTCTTGAAACGCCGCGGAAAGAACTGAGACCGCCTGTTCCGAATCCGCCAGGTTCAACATTTCAATCCTTCCACCGTGGGGCGGCCGGCTCGCTGCAACGGTTTCCATTACGTCAAGTGCAAGTATATCGCCGGCGCTACGCCAGCCTCACGCCCCCGGCGAGAACCGTGATCTCACGGCCGGTTCTGAAGAAATAGCGGCTATTCTATAGGCATGCGTACTCCGCGCGGCGCCGTCGCTCTCATCCTCTGCGCCGCCGCTGCGTTCGGAGCCACCGCCGCAAAGCCGAAGAAGCCGCCTCCGCTCACTGCCGAGCAGCGCGCCGCGCAAGCGATGATGAAGTCGATGAGCCTGCGCGATAAGGTCGCGCAACTGGTTGTCGGCGCCTGCTATGGCGACGCGCCCTCCTCGAAAACGCCCGAGTTTCAGAAGTACAAGCACTGGGTGGCCGACCTGCACATCGGCGGCATGATCGTGATCAATCATGTGGACCACGGCCTGGTGCGCTACGCCGAGCCGCACGCGATGGCGGTCTTCCTGAACCAGATGCAGAAGATGGCGAAGACGCCGCTGCTGGTGGCCTCCGACTTCGAGCGCGGCGCCTCCATGCGCGTGAACGGATCGGCCAAATTCCCCTACAACATGGCGTTCGCGGCCGCGCGCGACGTGGAGGCCTCGCGCTTTGAAGGACGGATGACGGCGCGGGAAGCGCGCGCGCTGGGAGTGCACTGGGTGCTGGCGCCGGTGGCCGACGTCAACAACAATCCCGACAACCCGGTGATCAACATCCGCGCCTACAGCGAGAACCCCGAGGAAGTCGCCGAGCACACGGCGGCCTACATCGACGGCGCGCACTCCGATCCGAAGAATCGGGTGCTGGTCACGGCCAAGCATTTTCCAGGGCACGGCGACACCAACATCGACAGCCATGTCGGCCTGGCGCGCCTGGAAGCGAGCAAGGAGCGCATGGAAGAAGTCGAGCTCGCCCCGTTCCGCGCGGCGATCGCCAAGGGTGTCGATTCGATCATGACCGCGCACATGGCGGTGCCCTCCCTCGAGCCCGACGAGATTCCCGCGACCGTTTCGCCGAAGATCCTGACCGGCCTGTTGCGCGAGAAGCTGGAGTTCAAGGGCATCGTGGTCACCGATGCGCTCAACATGGGCGGCGTGGGATTATCCTCCGGCGACGCGGCGGTGCGGGCGATCGAGGCCGGAGCCGACGTGCTGCTGATTCCGCCGAATCCTGAGCAGGCTATCCGCGCCGTGGTGGCGGCGGTCGAGAACCGGCGGCTCTCGCGGCAGCGCATCGAGGACAGCGTCATGCGAATCCTGGCGGCGAAGGTTCGCGTCGGGCTGAGCTCGAAGACGAAGCTGGTCAATCTCGACGAGATCAGCGACACGCTCGACTCGCCGGAGGAGACCGAACGCGCCCAGCAGGTGGCCGATCACGCCGTGACGCTGGTCCGCAACGAGGGTGGCGTCGTGCCGCTCAAGAACGGCAACGCCTCCTGCCTGGTGATCCTGGTGGAGCGGCGGCAATCGCAACTCGGGCTGCGGCTGGTCGACGAATCCCGCAAGCGCGCCCCTGGGATGCGAACGGCCGTGCTGGATGCGTCGCTGCCGGAAGCCGCGCTCGCCGATGCATTGGGCGACGCGTCGAGCTGCGAGGCCGTAGTGGTGGCGACCTTCGTCACCGGCGCGACGCTTGCGGGAGATTTGGGACCGTTCGTGGATAAGCTAACGGGCGGCGCCGCGCCGGTGGTGCTGGTGTCTCTGGGAACGCCGTATCTGCTCGCCAGCTATCCCAAGGTGGCGGCGTACCTGGCCACGTTCAGCATCGCGCCGCCGTCTGAAGCCGCGGCGATGAAGGCGTTGTTCGGCGACATTCCGATTCGCGGCCGCCTGCCGGTGACCATCCCGGGGCTGGCCGCTTACGGCGACGGCATTCAATTGCCGGCGCGAACGCACTAACAACCGCTCCCTAGCGGTCACGGCTCGGTAGGGAGCGATTCCGAACCGCGCGCGCCAGCAAGCGGATAGAATTTGATTATGGTTGAAATCACCTGGCTCGGACACGGAACGTATCAGTTCCGCCTGACCAGCGGCGAGGTCATTCTGGTAGACCCGTGGATCGAGGGCAATCCTGCGTATCCGAAGAACCACGTCATAGATCGCGTGGACGTGATCCTGGTTTCGCACGGCCACTTCGATCACATTCACGACGTGCTGCCGCTGGCGAAGAAATTTTCTCCGCAGATCGTGGCCATCTACGAAACGGCGTTTTGGCTCGAATCGAAAGGCGCCAAGAACACGATCGGGATGAACAAGGGTGGCACATTAACGGTGGGGCCGATTTCAGCGACCATGACGCACGCCATTCATAGCTGCGGGATTCTGGACGACGGCAAAATCATCTATGGCGGGGAGGCCGCGGGCTACGTGGTGCGCCTGCCGGACCGCCGTGTGGTGTACTGCGCCGGCGATACCAACGTCTTCACCGATATGCAGCTCATCGAGCGGCTGTATCATCCCGAGCTGGCGTTTCTCCCGATCGGCGACCTGTTTACGATGAGCCCGCGCGAGGCCGCGCTCGCCTGCCGCATGCTGAACGTGCGCAAAGTGATTCCGGTGCACTTCGGGACGTTTCCGCCGCTCACCGGCAAGCCCGAGCAACTCGCTGAGCTGCTCCGCGATTTACCGCAGACCGAGGTGTGGCCGCTCGAGCCGGGCGTGCCCGCGCAGTGGTAACGCGCGTACTGCCGATTCTCGCGCTGGTCCTGCTGCTGCGCCTGCCGTTCCTTCACCAGGCGATTCAGGGCGACGACGTTTACTACCTCGCCGGGGCCGAGCACGCGCAGGTCGATCCTCTGCACCCGCATAGCACGCGCTACCTGTTTCAGGGGGACCTCGTGGACATGCGCGGATTTCCGCATCCGCCGCTGAATGCGTGGGTGCTGGCGGCGCTGCTGGCGGTCTTGGGAGATGTGCGCGAGGTTCCATTTCACCTGGCCTATGCCCTATTTTCCGCGATCGCGGCGTTGGCGATGTATTCGCTCGCAGCGCGATTCTGCGAGCGGCCGTTTCTGGCGACGCTGGTGTTTCTCGCGGTACCGGCGTTCGTGGTGAACGGGAATTCGCTCGAGTCGGATCTTCCGTTTCTGGCGGCTTGGATGTGCGCGGTGGCGTGGTTCGTCAAGGCGGTGGAGGAAGAGTCGATGGCGGCGCTGGCGGCGGCTGCCGTGGCGGCCGCCCTGGCCGGGCTGGCCGCGTATCAGGCGATCTTGCTCACGCCGATTCTCGCAGCGTATCTGCTCTTGCGCCGGAACCGGCGGACCGCTGCGTGGTGCGCTGTGCTGGCTGCTCCGGCGGCGCTCGCCGCCTGGCAACTCTTCGAGCGCGCGACCGGCGGGGCGTTTCCGGCCGGCGTGCTGGCCGGGTACATGAAAACCTACGGGTTGCAGGCGCTGGCGCAGAAGGCGCGGAGCGGAACGGCGCTGGTGGCGCATCTGGGCTGGATCGTCTCGCCGGTCCTGGTGTTGGCGGCGTTCCGGCGCGCCTGGATCGCTGCCGTCGTAGCGGCAGCCGCGGCCGCGCTCTACGATCCGAACCCGATGTTCTGGGGTTCGATCGCGTGCGGCGTACTGGTGGCGGCCGCGTGTTTCCGGCGCGATTTCCTAAGTCTTTGGGTGATGATTTTTCTCGCCGGCGGGCTGATCGTCTTCTTCGCGGGATCGGCGCGCTACCTGCTGCCGCTGGCGGCGCCGGTGGCGATTCTGGCCGCGCGCTCAGCGAGCGTTCAGATGCTGGCCGTGGGTTTCGCATTGCAGATGGCGATCTCGCTCGGGCTGGCCGCGGTCAACTACCGGCATTGGGACGAATACCGCCGGTTCGCTGCGTCCCTTCCAAAAGAACCGCGCACCTGGGTGAACGCCGAATGGGGTTTGCGCTACTACCTGGAGACGCAAGGCGCGCTGCCGCTCTCCAGGGACCAGGCGCTTACGCCCGGCGACATCGTCGTAACCAGCGAGCTGGCGCTGCCCATACCCACGAAAGCGGCGCTGGCGCCCCTGGCGCACGCGGAGATTCTGCCGCGCCTCCCGCTGCGAATGGTCTCGCTCGGCGGCCGCTCGGCGTACTCGCTTGCGTCACGAGGGCTGCGGCCGTTCGAATTTTCGGCGGCGGTGATCGACAGGGTTCGGGCCGAGATCGTGGTGGAGCGCAAGCCGGAGCTGAGCTGGATCGATCCGCGCGATCCTCAGGCCGCGCCGCAGATCGTCAGCGGGCTCTATACGGATGGCTGGATGACCGAACAGGCCACGGTGCTGCTGAAGCGGCCCGGCGAGGCCGCGCCCCTCCGGGCGACGTTCTTCATTCCGGCGCAGGCCCCGGCCCGGCGCGTGCGCATGCTGGTGGACGGGCAACTTGTGGCCGAGGAGACGTTCCCCGCGCCGGGATCGTACTCGCTGGCGGTGCCTTTCACCGGCGGTGCGCAAGGACTGACGGTCGCGCTCACGGTCGACAACACGTTTCTTGCGCCGCCCGACGAGCGCCACCTGGGGATGGTCGTCACCGGAATCGGCTTCCGGTAGGCTGCCTTGTGCAGGACGCAACGGGACTGGTAGGATGGAAAGCGCTTTGGGGGGGCAGCGATGTTTACAGACGTTCTTAGCCCGCGGCGTTTCACGGCCGCGGCAATCCTTTTTCTCGCTCTAGCGGCGACTGTTGTGGCTCAAACCGGCGGCACAGGCGCGCTGTCGGGAACCGTATCGGATTCGACAGGTGGCGTGGTGGCCAACGCGAAGGTTACGGCCACCAGTGCGGACACGGGTCAAGCGCGAACCGCGACCACGGCGGGGGACGGCACTTACAACCTGAGCTTGCTGCCGCCCGGCAACTACCGGCTGAGGATCGAAGCCACGGGTTTCAAGGTCACCGAGATTCCCACCGTGACCGTCAGCGTAACGGAGACGGCGGTTTTGGATAGCACGCTGGAAGTGGGCGCGGCGACCCAGACGGTTACGGTGGAAAGTGCGGTGGAGACGGTCCAGACGACGAACTCCACTCTGGGAACGGTAGCAAACGCCAGGACCGTAGCAGAACTGCCCTTGAACACCCGCAATTACACGAATCTCCTCACCATGACGGCGGGAGCGAATTCGGCCGTGACCAACGCGAGCACGCTTGGAAAGGGTTCGCCGCTCATCCTGGTCAACGGCGGGGGCGCGGCCCAGAACACGTACCTCCAGGACGGCGTGATCGTCAACAATTGGTACAGCTTTAATACGGGCGTGGAAGGCGTCGCGTTCGGCTCGTTTGCGATTCCTCCCCCCGACGCGATCACCGAATTCAAGATTCAGACGTCTACCTACGATGCCGGATACGGCCGCGGACCCGGCGCCAACGTCAACGTAGTGACTCGCACGGGAACCAATGCCTTCCATGGAACTGGATTTGAGTTTTTCCGAAACACCAAATTGAATGCCAACGACTGGTTTCGCAATTTTGCGAACCAGCCCAGGGGAGTATTGAATTCGCACCAGTACGGCGGCGTGTTCGGCGGGCCGGTCAAAAAAGATAAGCTCTTCTTTTTCGTCTCTTACCAGGAAACGGGCCAGAAGAACGGACTCTCCGGATACGGTCTCTCGAACCTCACCCTTCCCCCGGTTCCGGATGGCGATCGCGGCGCCTGCCCAGTCGGCTGGTCGCAGTTGTCCCAATGCAATCCGGCCGCTCAGGCCTTCGTGCCGGCTCTGGCAGAAGCGATTTGCCCCGCCAAGCATCCCACGGCTGCCGGTGACGCCACCTCCCTGCAAGGCGGCATCAACATCCTATGTCCCTCTTCCGGCGCGGGCGGTCCTTTGTATAACTTGAACCCTGTCGCGATCAATATTCTGCAATTGAAGTTGTCCGATGGCAGCTACGCACTGAAGGGCTCGGGACTGTCTCCTACCGGGACGGCCGGAGGGTACGGGCTGCGCAGCTTTTCCGATCCCGCCATTTTCAAGGATCACAATGGCATGGGCAGCTTCGATTATGTGATCAGCAGTAAGCACGTGTTGGCTGGCCGTTACCAGTACGAACGAGATCCGCTGCAAGCGCCTTTCCCAGTCTTGAACGCGAACCTCGCGGGCAATTACCTGCCTGGCTTTCCGATCAGCACCACCAAGGGCAACCACGCCTCGCTGCTGAAGCTGACTTCGATTCTCAGCGCGAACCTGGTGAACGAGGCCCATATGGCCTTCCAGCGTTATGACGTGATCAATTCGATCGGAACATCCCTTACGGACTCCCAGGTCGGCATCAGACGCCTGGACCCCAACGTGGACGTCCTGTCGTTCTTCACCATTGGCTCCAATCGGGATGGATTTCAGTTTGGCGGACAGTACCAGTTCGGCGGAGTTTTTCACAACAACCAGTACGTGTGGGGCGACCAGGTTTCCTGGACGCGCGGCAAGCACACCTTTCGCGCGGGAGGCGAGTTCGAATACATCCGATTCGCGCAGAATTACCCCAGCCGGTCCATCGGCGGGCCGACGTTCACGCGGTTCGCGGACTTCCTGATCGGAAGGGCGTCCTGCCAGGCCTTCACTGGAACGGGCACATGCAGCGCTTCCAACCCGGGCGACACCAACGGGTCGGCGGCTGCAAGCAATGTGAATAATGTCGGGACTTTTACTTCCGCCAATGCCGGCAATATCCATTATTTGTTTCACGCGGTCGAATTCAACGGCTTCGTTCAGGACGATTTCAAGATCACGCCCCGCCTCACATTAAATCTGGGAGTGCGTTGGGAGTACGACGGATACCCCACCGAAGCCAAGGGAACGTTTAGCGAACTCTTTCCGAGCTTGGTCGCCACCAGCCCTGTTCCACCCCAGTGCCCGACGCTGGTCGGCGGGCAATGCACCACCGCCGCGGGGACCCTTGTGGGAATGGCCGTGCCCAACAATTATGCCGGGATTCTGCCGGCGGGTGTTACCAGAAGCAACAATAACGGTCACGCTCGGGACGGCGCGCCCTGGAACGACCTGGCCCCCCGAGTCGGCTTTGCCTGGCAGCCCACCGGAAGCAGCCGATGGGTGTTGCGCGGCGGCGCGGGCATGTTCTACGACCTGATTGGGGGAAGCACGTATCTGGGCGTAACCTCGATCAGCACTCCCGGGCTCGGCCAGCCGCAAATCAACGGCTTGTCGCTGGCCACTCTGGCCAATCCCTGGGTAGTTTCACCGGCCATTCCGGCTGGTCCAGGGCTGTTCGGGTTCAAGCCTCGCTGGGTGAACCCCGGCGCGAGCCCGGCGAGTTCCGATCTTACCGTCTCGTCCATCGCAGAGGACATCACGGTTCCCGTAACCTACGAGTGGAACATGAACACCCAATGGGAATTTGTGCGGAGCTGGGTGCTCGAAGTCGGCTACGTGGGATCGCATGGGATTCATCAGGCCGCTCAGCAACGGCCAGGATTACAGGGGCAAGCTGCTAACATTACGGGCCTGAATATCGCGCCGCTGGCCGGCCCCGACTGCGCAAGCTGCCAACTCCTCGGAGTTACGACCAACACAGTCCAGAACGTGATCCTGCGGGTGCCCAATCTCGGCATCAACGCGCAAAACCCTATCTTTGCGACGAAGGAAAACTACAAATTCAACAGCCTTCAGGTGACCGTCCGCAAGCAGTTGTCGCATGGGTTGCAGATGCAAGCCTCCTACACCTGGAGTCGCGCTTTTATCACGCAGCCGTTCGGCATCAACACCGCGCCATATCTGGCCCATTTCTATGAGCCGAATAATAACTACCGCCCGCAGCGTCTGGTCATAAACTATCTCTGGAACCTGCCCACGGGTCATCCCAAGGGCGCGCTTCGTCACCTGGTGGCGGATTGGAGCTTGTCGGGAGTCACCACCATCCAGGGCGGCCAGAATCTGTCGATCACCGACACGCTGGGGTCGATCTTCTTTGGCGGGGCAGGGCTCACCGGCTCCACTGGAAACATCTGTCCCGGAAAGACGTATCCGGACTTGCTCTCGTCGGGCAGCCTCCAGGACCGCGTCACCAGCGGCTTGTCGGGCGGCACCGGCTATTTCACAGAGACGTCGTCGAAGGCCAATGGCATTCTCTGCGCTACGCCGGCCATCGGGAATGGCCGCGGTTTTGGTAACATGGGTGGCGGAGTCGTCCTCGGACCCGGCCAAAACAACTGGGATATGGCGCTGGCCAAACTATTCACACTGCACGAAGCAAACACGTTGCAGTTCCGCGCGGAATTTTTCAACACCTTTAACCACACGCAATTCGCGACTCCGGGCGTCGTCGCTAATCAGGCGACCTTCGGGCAGATCACCAGCACCTCGGTGAGTCCGCGGGTGATTCAACTGGCTCTCAAGTATTCGTTCTAGGAGGATCTCATGGCCACGCACAAGGTTCTGTCCACGATCGGTCTTCTGCTGCTGGCCGCTCCGGTGTACGCCCACCACTCCTTCGCTGCGGAGTTCGACGCGACCAAGTGCACCGACTTCACGGGCACGCTCACGGCGATCGACTGGGAGAACCCGCACGGATATTTCCACGTGGACGTGAAGGACTCGAGCGGCAGCGTGCAGTCCTGGAGTTTTCAAACCGTTTCGCTGATCACTCTCAAGAGGAGCGGGACCACCCGGCGCGATTTCCTCGATAACATCGGCAAGACCGTGAACGTGAGAGGGTGCCTGGCCAAGAACGGCGTCAAGAACCGGGCCGCGGCGGAAACGCTCAAGCTGCCGGATGGGCAGGTGCGCGTCGTCGGGCAGGAGGTCGAGCGAGGCGCTGGCAGGCGGGAAAATTGATAATGAAGATGCGTTGGGGATACTCCCTGTTCGCAGGTTTCGCCGCGCTGTGTATGACGTTCAGCCCGGTGGCTGCACAGAGTCGCGGCAAAGCAGCCCCTGTGCCCAAGGGGGGACCTGCCCCACGCACCGCGGACGGTCACCCGGACCTGTCCGGTGTTTGGTTCCCGGGCAACGGCGGAGGGTACGCGAGCGACCCTGCCGTGAGGCGGCAATTCGATCCCAAGTTGACGCCCGAAGAACTGCCTCCGTATCAGCCATGGGCGGCCGCGAAAGTGAAAGCCATGACCGGCACGGATTATGAGCTGGGACGAGCTTCGGTAAACTGCCTGCCGCGCGGCGTTCCGGGCATGTTCCTGATCAACCCCTATCCCCTCCAGTTGGTTCAGACCCCCGGCCAGTTGGTTCAGCTCGACGAGTTGAACAACAACTTTCGCGTGATCCCCACCGACGGGCGCCCGCATGATGCCGACCCCGATCCCGCTTTCAATGGCGACGAGACCGCGCATTGGGAGGGGGACACTCTGGTGGTCGATACGATCGCGATCGACGAGAGAACCTGGAATAACTTCACGGGCTGGTTTCACAGCGACCAGGAGCACGTGATCGAGCGCATCAGCCGGCCGGATGTGAACCACCTGGTGGTGCAAGTTACCATCGAGGATCCGAAGGTGCTGACCAGGCCGTGGACCTCGGCCCCGCGCGTCTGGAGTCTCGGCCATGAGAAATTGCAGGAATATTTTTGCACGAATAACCAAGACGTCGATCAATATAAGGCGTTGAAGGACAAAGAAACGAAACCGTCTAAATAGGAGATCCAATGAGATATCTGCTTTTGCTGTTGACCATCCCCTTGTGGGCGCACCACTCGATCACGTCGGAGTTCGACACCTCGAAATCGATCACGGTGAAAGGAACGCTTACAAAAATCGAGTGGGTCAATCCGCACGCCTATGTTTACATGGACGCGAAGGACGAAAAAGGCGTGGTGACGAAGTATTCGTTTGAAACCGGACCTCCCGGCAATCTGCGGCGGGCGGGCGTGCTGAAAACCATGTTTGCGGTGGGCGATGTGGTGACCATCGAGGCTTACGTGGCCAAAGACGGAACGCAGAATCTCGGGCTGGTGAAATCGTTCACGTTTGCCGACGGTCACGCGATCGTGCTGGGGCGGGATCCGAAAGAAATCCAAGAGGCCAACACGGGCCGGTAGGAGCTCATCATGAAGTGCGCGATTGTAGCCGTGATAATTGTCTCGAGCGCCGTGGCGCAGAATCGAGTCCAGCCCGGCGCGCTCCGGGGCAGCCCGGTGCAGGCCGGATATGGGCTGGATAAAGATCAACCCTTCGCGGGCGCCGATCCGGACGGATCCGGACTTCCCTTCAAGGAGCCCCCGCCTGCCGCTGTCGCGGCAGCGAAGGAGGCTCCGACGCCAAAATTGGCCGACGGACATCCGGATCTGACCGGGTTCTGGGCTCCGGCGGGCTGGGGCTACGCCCTCAGCGAAGGCGGCAAGCTCAGCGAGGACGGCAAGACTTACTACACGCAGCGCCGGGGAGAGCCTCCCAATCAGACCCGCGAAAAGGCGGAGGAGCTGAAGAAGCGCGTCGAGGGTTCCAATCTACCTCCCTATAAACCCGAATTCGTCGCCAAAGTAAAGGATCTGGCCGAGCACCAAAGCAAGATGGACCCGGCGTTCTATTGCGCGCCGAAAGGGTTCCCGCGCGTCGGTCCGCCGACCGAGATCGTGCAGATCCCGAAAACCCTGGTGTTCCTCTACGACACGGTGAACTCTTCCGAGCAGAATGCGTTTCGCGTGGTTTCGACCGACGGCCGCGGACACGATCCGACGCTCAATCCTTCCTTTTACGGCGATTCGATCGGCCATTGGGAAGGCAATACGATGGTGGTGGACGTGACCAACCTCGTCGATGAAACCTGGCTCAGCCAGAACGGGACCATCCATAGCGACGCGATGCACATTATCGAAAAGCTGACCCGCGAAGGCAACGTGATCACCTGGGAGCTCACCATCGAGGATCCCAAGATGTTCACCAGGCCGTGGGTGTTCAGCCGCCACCTGATCCACGGGCTGGCCAGTGGCCACGCTCTAGAAGAGGCTCCCTGCGTGGAGCACGATGGCAATCACCTGGTGAATAACGACCGGAACTAATTCTGAGCAGCGATCGCGAGGGAGCGGTTCATTGAACGGTTGCAGTGAAGTTGACGGCTCCTCGTCCGGCAGCGCCGTCCCACTCCAGGGCGATCCGCCATCCTCCCGCCATATCGAGACTAGCGGTGGCCGTGTATCGTCCCGGCGTATCGGCCGGACGTACTTCGACACTTCCGAGCATCGGCGCCATGCCGGGCATCGGCATGTTCGCGCTGGCGCGGACGGCGCCCACGTCGATCAGCGTGCCGTCTGAAGCCGAACGAAATTCCATGGTGAAAGGCGCTTTCTGATGAAGGGCGCCGTCGCTGGAGAGCAGCACTACATCCAACGATCCTGAACGAACTCGCTGCGCCTCCATCAATTTGGATGCGCTCCCGCATCCCACGCAGGCGATCGTCAGGGCGGCCACAAACAGCCAACGGTTAATCACCGGAAACACGAGCTTGCTCGGCCTCTCTTTTCCAGAACGCCTGAAATCGGAATCCGCGCAATCGCGACAGAATTCCGGAACGGCGAAGATCCTCGCCAATGACCACCAGGCAGGGAGTCATGAACAAGACGTGAAGACTGGAGCTGACCATCCCTCCGATACTCGGAGCGGCGATGGGCTTCAGGATCTCCATCCCCGTTCCTGTCGAAATGAGAACCGGTAGCAGCGAAAACACTATAGCCGCGACGGTCATCAACTTCGGACGCAGGCGGGCGGCCGAGCCATCGATCACGGCATCGACAAACGACTGGCCCTGCGTCCTGTGCGCGAGAGCGTCGTTGATGAAGATGATCATGATGATGCCCGTCTGGACCGCGACGGCGAATAGCGAGATGTAACCCACGATTACAGCGGTGGTCATCGTATAACCCAAAATCCACTGGAGAAACACGCCGCCGACCATGGCGAAGGGCACCGACAGCATGATCACGAAGCTCTCGGCGACCGAACGGAACGCGACGACCAACAGGCCGAAGATGATGATCAGCGTCAGAGGCACGACGATACGCTGCCGGGCGCGGGCTGCGGTTGTGTACTGGTATAATCCGGTCCACTCCATCGAGTAACCCGTGGGGACAGTCACGTTCTTGGCCAGCAAATCCCGCGCTTTGTCGACGTAATCCGGGCCCGTAACGCCCTGCATGAGGTCGATGTAGACGTATCCCGCCAGAACGCCGTTGTCGTTGCGGATCATCTCCGGCATCTTGCGAACGGACACGTCCGCGATCTCGCTGAGAGGAATCGCTCTGCCATCCCCGGTGACCACCGGAGAATTTCTGATCTTTTCCAAAGTGTCGATGTATTCCGGCGAATACTGCATGGCCAGCGGAATGATGGTTGCATCGGCCTGCTTTACCCCGACGACATTGTCTCCGCCGATGGCGTAGCGGACGGTCAGCATCGCTTCATCGGCGGTCACGCCGTGCGCCGCCATGCGCTCGAGGTCGTTCCGCACGTCGACGTAGTAGCCCTCCGAGATCCGCTCCGCCAGAACCGACTTGGTGCCGGGGAAGGTTCGGAGCAGACCTTCGATTTGCTCGGAGAGTTCCTCGACCACGCTCACTTCCGGTCCCTTGATCTTGAGGCCGACCGGCGTTTGGATGCCCGTGCTCTGCATCATGAAACGGGCGCGGATCGGCTGCACCCACGTGTTCACGTAGCCGATGGTCTGAAGCGACTTGTCCATTTCAGCCACGAGCTTATCCTTCGTCATGCCCTTTCGCCAGGCGGCCTTTGGCTTCAAGAGCACGTTGGTTTCGATCATCGTCAACGGCGCCGGGTCGGTGGACGTGTCGGCCCGGCCGATCTTGCCGAAGACTCGTTCCACTTCGGGAAACTGCTTCAGCTTTCGGTCCATTTGCTGCACCACCCATCCCGCCTCCCGGTTGGGCAGGCCGGGCAGCGTTGTCGGCATGTAGAGGATGGATCCTTCGTCCGTCTCGGGCATGAAGTCCTTCTGGAACCCACGGAGCAGCACGGCGGCCGGGATCAGCGTCAGGATGCCCGCGGCGGTAAATGCATAACGATGCCGAATCACGGTGCGCAGGGCCGACCGGTACATTTGGACCGGCTTGCTCTCCCGAATATTCCGGGGCCTCGTGGTTTGAGGGTTGAAAATCCAAACCACAATGGCGGGCAGCAGAAAGATGGTCAGCAGCGTGGAGAACGCCATGGCGAACGTTTTGCTGTAGGCCAGCGGATCGAACAGCCGCGCCTCGCGCTGCTCAAAAAAGAAGACGGGAAGGAACGACGCGAGAATGATCAAGAGCGAAAACAACAGCGGTTTCGTGACCTTCGTCATCGACCGGATCAGGACTTCCTGTTTTTGAGCGAAGCTCGGATTTGCGTAGATGGAAAGCTCCGCCGTGCAATTTTCCACGATCACGATGGTCGCGTCCGCGATCTCGCCGATGGCGATGCAGAGGCCCGCCAGCGAAAAAAGATTGATCGTCTGCCGGAACAAGACCAGCGGCAGCGCCGTGAACAGAGTACTGAGCAGCAGGATGGTGATGGGTCCGAGCGAGGTGCGAAAATTCCTCAAAAAAACCAGCGTGATGAAGATGAGGACGACCAGCTCAATGCCAAGGGTTTTGAAGAACTCCTTGAGCGTCGCCCAGATCCAGGCCGAACGGTCGTAGGTTGCGACGATCTCAATGCCTCTGGGCAGAGATGCGCGAATCTCACGCAGCTTCCGTTCGAGGGATCGCGTGATCGCCAGGACGTTCTGATCCTGTTCCATGATCACGATGCCGCCGACGACCTCTCCGGCCCCATCGAGATCGACCGTGCTGCGCCGCTGATCGTAGCCGGTCTGAATATAGCCGATGTCCTTCAGGCGGACGGGCGTGCCATCCCTGGTACGGCCCACAACCAGAAAATCGAGGTTGGCGATGTCCCCGCTGTTGATCACTCCGCGCAGTTGATAATCCCGATTCGTCACTTCGAGCGTGCGCCCGCCGGCTTCCTGAAACACGCCCTGAACGGCGCTAATCAGTTGCCTCAGCGTGATGCCGGTCTTGGCGAGCAGGGGTGGGAATATTTTCAGTTGGTATTGTTTTTCCAAGCCACCCACCGATGCCACTTCAGCGACGCCGGACACAGATTGAAGCGCCGGTTTGATCTGGCTCTCGTTCAGCAGGCGCAATTCGCGCAGGTCGCGGGTTCCCTCGCGATCCACCAGCGCGTACTGATAGATCCAGCCCACGCTGCTCGCGTTCGGCCCCAGTGAGATGGAGGCATCGAGCGGAAGCTGAGCACGCGTCGCGTTGATCCGGTCGAGCACCACCTGCTGCACTCGCGCCCGCGGCGCCGCGCCGTTGAGGATCACGTAAATGAACGAATACCCCATGTGCGAGGTGCCGCGGAGCGACTCGATCCCTGGAGATCCGACCAGCGCCCGGATCAGCGGCTCGGTGACTTCGGTCTCCAGCAGCTGGGGGCTGCGCGGCCACTTTGCGTAGATGACGATCTGCGGGTCGGAAATGTCGGGGATGGCGTCGAGCGACGCGACGCGAATCGAGTAGGCGCTCAGCAGGACGCCCGCCGCAACCAGAGCCCAAACGGCGACCCGGAACCGGATGACGGTCCTAATGATCGTGCTGATCATTGTTGGTGGGGTTGGGGCTGGTGGGGCTGGTCAACGGGATCTGGTCGGTGGCTTTCAGCTTGAACTCGGCGTCGATGAAGAAGCTTCCGAAAGTGACGACCTGATCGCCCTCATTGAGTCCTTTCAAGACTTGAGTGTACAACTCCCCCTGCACTCCGGTTTGGATCTCCTCAGGTGTGTACCGGCCCGCTTCGCGTTGCACGTAGACCACGCGCCTGTCTCCTTCTTCAATGATGGCCTCGTTGGGCACCGACAGGAACTCGCCGCGGTCGGTCACGATTTCCATCACGTAGAGCGTTGTGTCCTTCCAGCCGCTGCTGGCGAGCGTGACCTCGACCAGGGTGCGCCCACCCTGCGGAAGGACTCGCGAGACGAAGGCCTGGTACATCGAGGATTTCGAGCTGGGAGGGAAGGCGCGCACTCGCTGCCCGACCTTCACAAGGCCTGATTCCGGCGGAAAGAGGTAGCCGGTGAGGAGCTTTCCGCCGCGGTCCATCGTGCCCGCCGTGCGCACCCAGTGCTGGATGGGGCGAACTGAAGCGCTGCTCAACGTCAACGTAACGTCGGCGGCCTGTGATTCGTTAACCTTCGTGATGTTGGTGGGACGCGTGTGATCGCGAATCCGCTTGCGCGCCACTCCCTGGGCATGTGCCGGGCCGGCGGCAACCAGGCACAGCAGCAAAGCACACACCGTCCTCATAGTGATTGGCGCGATCCAGGAATCAATGGCAGTAGTTGTCCTTGCTGTCCATGATGTGGGTGCCCCAAGGAAACAGGCCGACATTCCGCACCTTCTCGATGGCTTCCGTCTTGGCGTCGATGATGACCACGGCGTGCTCGGTCGAATCCGCAAGATAAATCTTCTCATCCCTTGTATCGGTCGTGGCCGTCTCGAGCTGAATATTGACGCCAATCTTCAGGCGTCCCGCCGGTTTCAGCGTCTCCATGTTATAGACGTAAACGAAACCGCTGGTAGAGCTGATCACAAACGCTTTGCCGCCGGCAAAATTCACGCCTGTCATATCCGGGCCGGCTTCCAAGGTCGCCGCAACTTTGTTTGAGCGGATATCGATGATCGAAATCGTTTGGTCGCCGTTATTGGGAGTGATGGCGTACTTGCCGTCGTGGCCCATGTAGATGCGCCAGGGATTCGGACCCACCCGAATGGTCTTCACGATCTTGTCCTCACGAGGGTCGATCACGCCGACAATTCCTAAATCGCCATCCGCCGCGTACAGATACTTCCCGTCGGGCGAGAACTGGGCAATGTTGATCCCCTTGATATCGCCCAAATAGCGCTCGGGGTCCAGCTTGGCGAAGCCCGGCACTTCGGCGATCTGAATCTTCTTCATCAACTCGTGACGCCGTACATCGACCACGCCCACCCAGTGAGCGCCGTAGTTGCCGACATAAGCCTTCGACCCGTCCGGAGTGAAGGTGACATTGAGCGGCTCCCTGAACCCCGGGATGGTCTTCACTTTCGAGAGCGAAACCATGTCAATCACGGATATAGAGTCCCCTTCGGGATTGCCCTGGTAATACCAGCGCCCGTCCGGCGAAAATGCGAGATGCTCGGGAGCGATATCCACCGGGATCACCTTGACCAACTGCAAGGTCGCGGTATCGATGATGTAGGCTTTGTTGGCGCGCGTTCCACCCGTGACGACGTAGCGCCCGTCGGGAGACATCATCACCATGTGCGGATTGACATTATTGCCCAGAAAGACGCTGCCGACCATCTTGTGGGTTTTGATGTCCATGAAGCTGATATCGTTGGAGTCCCGGTTGACGATCATGACCACGGAGGTGGGATCGGTGATCTTGATCGCCGCCGCCGCGCGCAACACCACGGCGGCCAGGGTTCCACAAGCAATCACGACTCCCAGGATTCCGATCGATTTCGTATTCAACATCTTCTGTGCTCCCTTACAAATCTAGAAACTCGCCTGGAAGCGGACGCCAGGCACAAAGTAACCCAGGGTCTTCTGTCCGGGCCTCTCCTCCACAACATGGGTCAGATGGAGCGAAAACCGCAGCTTGTCGGAAAGACGAAAGTTGTAGTAACCCTCGGCCAGGTTCTCGCGGCCGAATCCGGGGACGACCGTCTGGGCATAACCCAACGACCATTGGTCCCCAGGATTCACCACAAATCGCTTCTGGACCTGGAAGCCGCCGCTATAGAAGTGCAGTCTCCCGATGTCCACTCGTCCATACCCGTAACGGCCGAACAGAGTAAGTTGATCCGTAAGCTTCTGGTCGATGCTTGTGCCGGCGGAATTCCCGTGCGCCGCCGGCCGCTCCACCTCGCGTGCCTGATGCGTGCCCGCGTGCCGGTACCAGACGCGATAATTCCCTTCGGGCAAGGAGAAGGGCCTCATCAGATGATCCACTTCGTACAACGTGAAAGCCGCGTCGGAAAGGCTGTCGACCTGGAGGCTGCTCTGCTGAAACCCGGCCTTGAACAGCCAACTGTTTTTCGGATCATAGACGCCCACAAGGCCCATGCCGTTGACGGGCAGCCCCAGTGCCGGGCTGTTCACCAGAGCGTCGCTCAGGAACTGCGTAAACTCGTCGTTGGCGACCGTGCTGCGGTCGAAATAATTGGTCAGATCGACGCGGCCCGCGATGACCGAGAATCTGTTTCTGAAAAGTTCCGTTCTGAGCCAGGCCTCGCGGACGTTCAACTGGTTTTGCAGAACCAGGCGGGAGGCAAAGCTGTTAAGAAGCGTGATGCCGGAAATCTCGTTGTCAGGTGGCGGGCCTGTCAAACCCACCAGATCCGCGAAGAAGAACGTGTTCTGTGCGACGCGGGCAGCAAAGGTTATGTCGGCGGAGGCAAGGGCATACTTGTGACCGTTGAACTCCTGCTGGTCCCCCATGGTCTGCACAGTCCCCTGCGCGGCCACTGCGGCGCTCACGCCTACGGCGACGCTCTTGGCCTTTTCGTCCGCAAAGGCTTGTTCAATCTTTTCGTTGATCGTCTGGCGGCGGAACACACGTTCCCTTTGATAGGTGACCACCTTCTTAGCGCCAGGAGTCGGTTGATCGTATATGTTGCTGTTCGTGTCGATATACGTTTCTTCACGCTTCACCCGGGTCTCGGGCTCGGAGAGCACGGTCGTGGATTCCAGTTCGTTCACGCGCTTTTCAAGCTCCGCGATCCGGGCGAGTAGCGCTTGCGGGTCGGTTGCCGCTTGGGAGGCCGCGGCTTCGGCGCCCGGAAGGTCAAGCTGCGTCAGCGTAATGGAGAGGGCTTGCGCGCTCGGGACCGTGATTTCCTGCGACGATCGTTCAAACCCCTCAGCGTCCACTTGTAGCACGTATTGGCCGGCCGGCACCTGATCCAAGGTAAAAGCGCCGTTGGCGCCCGAACGTGCGGTCTTGACCGGCTGAGCGGCGCGCATGTTGGGCATGTTCGGCATGGGAGCCGAGGGGAGGTTCAGCAACAACACCTCGGCGCCGGCCACGACACCGCCCTTGGCATTCGCGACTCGGCCGTTGACCGCCGAAGTCTGGCCGAAGACTGCCGTGGCAATTAGAAGGAGGCCAACCGCACAACTCCCCTGACGAAATCTCTGCATCTCTCTTTAGCGTAGCCAGCGCGGCACAGGGGAGCCACTTATCTTTCGGCCATTTTTTTGACGGGAGACTTCCGGGCGGCGGTAAGAATACCAATTTAATGTTAGACTTAGGCAGAACTTAATGCGTGCACCCGGCGCAGTCGCGAGCATTGCGGCCCTTTCCTGGGGCTTCCTTCAGGCGCCCTTCTTTCACATTCATCCCGAGGAACTGGACCACCCTGCCGCGGCGCCTGTGCACGTGCATGTTCACCTGGCACCGAACGCGACAGGTCCAGCTATTGGCGCTCACACGGCTGACGATGACGCTATTGATGTCGATTGGGTGCTCGCGCGGCCTGCCCCGGCGATTTTCGTTTTCGAGCCGGGCATCCCCAGCGCGATTGTGATTCCCGCGCCGGCGCTTGTCTCTGGCGCGACTCCCGCCCCTCAGCGGCGCGGCCACGACCCGCCGGATTTAACTCCGACACAACCCAGAGCTCCTCCCGCCTAGACCTTTCCCCGTTTCAGGCGCCCGGTTTCGTGCGCCTATAAGGACCCAGTGTTGGAAAGGAAAGGTCGTCTTTCATGTCATCTCGCCCCAGGTGGCTCGTGTGGACGGCGGTGCTCTGCGCCGCTCCGCCTCTGTGCCGGCCGCAAAATCTCCCGCAGCAGTGGACCGAGTCCGAACTGATCGAGCGGTTCCTCACGCTGGGTCCCCAGGCGCGGGAGCTGCTCGCCCGTGTCGCGCTCACCGAAGCCGAGGCGAGGACCCGCATCGTGTATCCGAATCCATCGGTCTCATACTCGCGCGAAGGAGCGGGCTATAACGAATTCTTCGAAGCGTCGCAGACGCTGCCGGTGAACGGGCGCCTTCGTTATCTGCGCGAGGCCGGAGCCGCCGCTGCCTCCGTGGCCGGCGCGAATCGGGAAGCGCTGCTGTGGTTTCTCCGCAACGATCTGCGCCTCGGTTTTTATCGCATGCTGGCTTCGCAGGAAAGGGTTCGCCTGCTGTCGGCGAACGTCGCCGAGGTCGAGCAACTCATCCCCATTCTTCGCCAGCGCGAACAGGAGGGCGAAGGCTCCCGATACGACCGGATGCGCGGGGAACGCGAGCTCGCCGAACTGCGGACCGATCTTGCCGCCGCCCGGCCGCTGGTGGCCGCCTCCGGCGCGCGCCTGGCCGGTTATCTTCCAGAAGGCGCCGAAGTCCGCGAGGTTCGCGGCGACCTGTCGATCCCGGCCGAAACTCCCGGTCTCGAGGATCTGGTACGCCGCGCGATGAACGCGCGGGCCGATTATCGAGCCGAGCAAAGGAACCTGGCTCGCTATCGGATCGAGGAGCAGGCCGCGGGCCGCCTCCGCATCCCCGAGCCGCAGGTCACGGCGGGCCTCAAGCGCGCCGATGTGACTTCCGGGCTTCCGCCCAACCCCTATTCGAACGCCACGCGAACGGGCCTGGCGATCAGCGTGAGTGTTCCCCTTCCGGTGTTCAACAGCGGGCGCAACGAGGTCGCCCGCTACCAGGCCGAGCAGCGACAGGCCTCCGCCCGCCTGGAGCTGCTCACGCGCCAGATTCGCACTGAAGTGCAAGGAGCGCGCGACGTGCTCGCGTTGCGCACCGATGCACTGGCGGCCTACCGCCGCGAACTCGAATCCACCGGCAGCGAACTGACGCGCATCACGCAGGTCGCCTATCAGGAAGGCGAGGTCGGTATTCTGGAGCTGCTCGACTCCCTCCGGGTGAGCCGCGCGGCGGCGCTTCGTCTTCTCGATCTTCAGGCCGGCGTGAAGGAAGCATCCATCGAACTCGAACGTGTTGTGGGAGAAGAATTGTCCTCCAAGGAGGTGCGTCCGTGAAAAAGATCTTCGTCATCATTTTCGCCGTGGTTGTGGCGTCGTGCTCGCGAGACCCGCAAGCCGCAGGGCCCGCTCCGAAAGCCGATGCTCCGGAGCCGCTCAAGGCCACCGTTTGGACCGGAAGGGGCGAGCTGTACCTCGAATATCCCGCGCCGGTGGCGAATCAGAAACAGCGCTTCGCCATCCATCTGACCCGTCTGGACGAGTTTAAGGCGGTGAAAGAGGCTACTTGCGAAGTGCGCCTCGACCGCGACGCAGCTCCCGAAGTCTTTCCTTGCGACCCTTCGACACATGCCGGCATTTTCGGCGCGAACGTCGAGCCCAAGTCGCCCGGTGAAGCTCGCCTCAGCATTCTTGTACATGGCAAGGATCTGAACGAAACCTTCGACGTCGGACCCGTGAACGTCGCGACCGATGCGGCCTCCGCCACAAGGCCCGAAGAATCGAAGGAGGAAACCATCGCCTTCAGCAAAGAGCAACAATGGGCGCTCGATTTCGGCACGCAGCTTGCGGCCGAGCAGACCCTTCGCGACAGCCTTCGCGTCGCTGCGGAAACCCTTCCGCGAACCGGAGGCGAGGCCGCGGTGATTGCGCCGATCCAGGGCCGCCTCGTGGTTGAGAAGACCTTCGCCGTCGGAACGGCTGTAACGAGTGGCGCCGAGCTTGCGAGCATCGTTCCACCCATAGGCGCCGCATCCGAGCTCCCGAGTTTGCAGCTCGCCGAAGCGGAAGCGAAAGTTGCCTTGGAGCAAGCCCAGAGGGATCGTGCGCGCGCCGAACGCCTGCTGGCGGCGGGAGCCGTTCCCGCCCGCCGCGCCGAGGAGGCGCGAGCCCTAGAGGCCACCACGCAGGCGCGGCTCGAAACGGCGCGGACGCGCATCGCCCAATACGACGCGACCCGCACGGCCGACGGCGTCGAAACCGGCGTCAGACGATTCCTCGTCCGCGCTCCCATCAGCGGCATCCTTTCTGAGGCGAGCGCGGTGAGCGGCGCCAACGTCGAAACCGGCAAGATTCTGTTCCGCATCGTCGATACCGATACGCTGTTCGTGAGCGGCGTGGTCCCGGAATCCGAGTTTGGAAGATTGCGGCAGCTTTCCGGAGCCGAGATCGAGATGCCGGATACCGGCCAGATTCGCGCGGCCAATCGTCTGGTGGCCGTCGGCCGTCTGGTCGATCCGGAGACGCGCACGGTGCCCGTGACTTATCAGATCGACAATCGCGACCGGCGGCTGGCGGTGAATCAGACGGTCTTCTTGCGTCTGTTTCTCACCTCCGCCGGCAAGACGCCGGTGGTCCCGGAGCCCGCGATCATCGACGATGCAGGCCGTCCGGTTGTGTTTGTGCAGAAGGGCGGCGAAACATTTCTGCGGCGTCCCGTGAAGCTCGGCGTCCACAGCGGCGGCATGGTGCAGGTGCTCGAAGGCGTGAGCCCGGGCGACCGCGTCGTCACCAAGGGCGCTTACCTCATCCGCTTGTCCACCATGTCCAGCGCCGTCCCGGCGCACGGGCACGTTCATTAACCCCGGGGCACAATGATCGACAAACTCATCGGCTGGTCTCTCCGCTATCGGGTGATCGTGGTCGCACTCGCGGCGGCTTTCCTCTGCTGGGGAGGATTCGTATTGCGGGACGTGCCTTTGGACGTACTGCCGGACTTGAGCGCGCCCACCGTCACAATCCTGGTGGAAGGACGCGGCATGGCTCCCACCGAGATGGAATCGCTGGTGACGTTTCCCATTGAGGCCGCGCTGAACGGTGCGTCGGGCGTGCGGCGCGTGCGGTCGGCGACCGCAGTGGGATTGGCGGTGGTATGGGCGGAGTTCGACTGGGGTCAGGACATTTTGCGAGCCCGGCAAATCGTTACCGAGAAGCTCACCCTGGTAGCTGCCAATCTGCCGCCGGAAGTGGAACAGCCCTTCCTGGCGCCGGTCTCGTCGATCATGGGCGAGATTATGTTCGTCGCGCTCGAATCGGACCGGCACTCGCCGCTCGATGTGCGCACGGTGGCCGATAACGTCCTGCGCCGGCGTCTGCTCGCCGTTCCAGGCGTTTCCCAGGTGATCGCAACCGGCGGCGGCCAGAAGCAGTATCAGGTGCTGGTCGATCCAGTGGAGCTGCGGGAGTATAACGTCACGCTGGGGCAGGTGGAGGAGGCGCTCCGGCGCGGCAATCGCAACTCGTCGGCGGGCTTCCGCGTCACCGGAGGACAGGAGTATCTCATCCAGGGCGTCGGGCGCGTGTCCAATGAGGATGAGATCGGCAACATCGTGGTGGAATCGCGCGGAGCCCGGCCCATTCTCGTGCGTAACATTGCGCACGTGCAGATCGGTGAGGCGCTCAAGCGCGGCACGGGATCGCACAAAGGCTCGCCCGCGGTGATCCTGGGCATCCAAAAGCAGCCGGGCGCGAACACTCTGGAGTTGACGCGCCAACTGGACATGACGCTCGATGATATCCAACGTACTCTCCCCGCGGGAATGGTGATCGACAAGCACGTGTTCCGGCAAGCGGACTTCATTCAACGTGCCCTCGACAATCTGATGGGCGCGTTACGCGATGGGTCGCTGCTGGTGGTGCTGGTAGTGCTGGTCTTTCTGGCGAACTTGCGCGCATCGCTCATCACGTTGATCGCGCTGCCCATCTCGCTGGTTGCGGCAGTTCTGGGCATCCGGTTCCTGGGATTCACCCTCAACAGCATGAGTCTCGGCGGCTTGGCCATCGCCGTGGGAGAGTTGGTGGACGACGCCATTATCGACGTCGAAAACGTGGTGCGGCGGCTGCGGGAGAACAGCCGTCTGCCCGAGGCGGAGAGGCTGCCCACGATCGAGGTGGTGTTTCGCGCGAGCCGCGAGATCCGCGGCTCGGTGGTGTTCGCGACACTCATTGTGATTCTGGTGTTC
>JBGPLI010000051.1:0-27581 GCA_041486445.1 Bryobacteraceae bacterium | reverse complement strand
GGACACCTACTGGTGCTCGGCCGACATCGGCTGGGTGACCGGGCACAGCTACATCGTGTATGGCCCGCTCTCGGCCGGCGCGACCACGGTGATGTACGAGGGAACGCTCGACTATCCCAAGTTCGACCGCTGGTGGCGCATCGTCGAAAAATACCGCGTCAACATTCTCTACACCTCGCCGACGGCGATCCGCGCGCTGATCCGCCAGGGCGAGCAGTGGCCGGATGCGCACGATCTGTCGAGCCTGCGCCTTCTCGGATCGGTGGGAGAGCCGATCAATCCGGCGGCCTGGGAGTGGTATCACCGCGTGATCGGCAAAGGCCGCTGCCCCATCGTCGATACCTGGTGGCAGACCGAGACTGGGTCCATTCTGATCTCGCCCATGCCGGGAGCGGTTTCGCAGAAGCCCGGCTCCGCCACGCTGCCGATGCCCGGCGTGATCGCCGACATTGTGGATCTGCATGGCTACGAGGTCGGTCCCGACAAGGAAGGCTATCTGATCATCCGCCGTCCCTGGCCGAGCATGATCCGCACCATCTGGGGAGATCCCGACCGTTACACGGAACAGTACTGGAGCCGCGTGCCGGGCGCGTACTTCACGGGCGACGCCGCGCGGCGCGACGCCGAGGGCTACTTCTGGGTGCTGGGGCGCGTCGACGACGTCATGAACGTCAGCGGGCACCGGCTCAGCACGATGGAGGTCGAGTCGGCGCTGGTCAAGCATCCGGCGGTGGCGGAGGCGGCTGTGGTCGGAAAGCCGCACGAGATCACAGGGCAGGCGGTGTGCTGCTTCGTCACGCTCAAGAAGGGCGACTGGAACCACGAGCAGCTCGGCAAGGATCTGCGCCAGTGGGTGGCGCACGAGATCGGCTCATTCGCGCGGCCCGAGGAGATACGTTTCTCCGACGCTCTGCCCAAGACGCGCAGCGGCAAGATCATGCGGCGCCTGCTGCGTGAGATCGTCACCTCGAATTCGGTCACCGGGGACGTTACCACGCTCGAAGACCTGGGCGTGGTGACCAGGCTCGCGGCGCAGCAGGATGAGGAGTGAGCGGCCGAGCTGCGGCTCGGCTATGCTTGGCCATGCGCCGCGAAGTGGGATAATCTCTATGCAGGAGGCTCCGGATGAAAGCTAGACTATTTGCCGCGGCCGTCTTACTGTCCGTGCCTTTGGCGGCGCAATGGCTCAAGTACACGACCCCAGGTATCCCGCGGACTCCGGACGGTAAGCCGGATCTGTCCGCGCCTGTACCAAAGACCGCGGATGGCAAGCCCGACCTGTCGGGTATCTGGCGCGGGCCGAGGAACAGCGTGTATACGCAAAATATCGCCGCCGACCTCAAACCCAACGAGATTCAGCCGTGGGCCCAGGCGCTGTACCAGGAACACGTATTCAACTTGGGAGCGGACAGTCCGCGCGCGCACTGTCTGCCTGACCCTCCGCCGTACTACCATCTTGCCGGCATCGCCCGGATCGTCCAGACCCCGGCCTTGACGGTCATTATCAATGAGGGGATTTCCAACAGTGGCGTCACTCGAACCGTCCACACCGATGGCCGCGCGCTTCCCGAGGAGATGAATCCCACCTGGCTGGGCTATTCGGTGGGACGCTGGGAAGGGGATACGCTGGTGGTCACCACCGCCGGATTCAACGACAGAACCTGGCTGGATTTTAGCGGGCACCCTCACTCGGAAGCCCTCCGCACCACGGAACGTTTCCATCGCCGCGACTTCGGACACATGGACTTCGAAATGACTCTTGAGGATCCGAAGACTTTCAGCAAGCCGATTACATTTAAGGCCGACAAGACGCTGGTGGCGGACACCGATCTTCTCGAGACGGTCTGCGAGAATGAGCGGATCGCCCAGCACCTGGTGGGCGGGAACGGGTTCCGGCTCACGTCGGAGGCCCTCGCCAAGTACGCGGGGACCTACGAGGTTGCGCCGGGACGCGAGGCCCTTATCACCGTCGATGGCGAATCGCTGGTCCTGAAACTTAGTAGAAGCGGAGACATCCAGACCTTGGCCGCCCAGTCGGACACCATCTTCGTGGGGCGCGGCAATGGGACGGAAGTGCTGACCGGGGATAAGGTCGAATTCGCCCGGGACTCAGGCGGCGCCATCACCGGTCTTACTCTGCACGCCCGGCGCGGCGAGCAGAAGGCGGTCCGCAAAGGCGCGTCGCCCGGCGCCCGCTAGCGGAGTTGCTTCTAAAGCTTCTCGGCGATCGACTTGGCTTGCAGGAATTGCAACAGATAGTCCGGGCCTCCGGCCTTGGAGTCGGTTCCCGACATATTGAATCCGCCGAAGGGATGCGCGCCCACCATCGCGCCGGTGCATTTGCGGTTTAAATATAGATTGCCGGCGAAAAAATCCTCGCGGGCTTTGCGGATCTTTTCGGGATTTTTCGAATAAACCGCGCCGGTGAGACCGTACTCAGTCGCGTTGGCGAGCGCGAGCGCGTGGTCGAAGTCGCGCGCGCGGGTCACGGCCAGCACAGGGCCGAAAATCTCTTCCTGAAAAATGCGGGCGCCCGATTCCACGTCGGCGATCACCGTGGGCTGGATGAAGAAACCGTCGCCCGGAGCCGCACCGCCGCCGGCGATGAGACGGCCCTCGCGTTTGCCGATCTCGATATAGTCGAGAATCGTTTTCCGCGCACCGGCGCTGATCACGGGTCCCATGTAGCTGGAAGGGTCGTCCGAGGATCCCACGGTCAGCTCCGCGACCTTGGCTTTGAGCTTTTCAAGGAACGCGTCGTAGACCGCTTCATCGACGATCGCGCGAGAACAGGCCGAACACTTCTGCCCCTGATAACCATAAGCGGACTGCACCACGCCGGTGACGGCGCTGTCCAAGTCCGCTTCGCGATCCACGATGATGGCGTCCTTGCCGCCCATCTCCGCCACCACGCGCTTGATCCAGATCTGGCCGCGGTGCGGCTTGGCCGCGAGCTCGTTGATCCGCAGGCCGACGTCGCGCGATCCGGTGAACGAGACGAAGCGCGTCTTGGGATGCTCGACGAGTGTGTCGCCCACGACCGATCCACTGCCGACGCAGAGCGCGAAACTGCGCGGAGGGAATCCGGCGGCGCGCAGCACTTCGGTGAATTTGGCGGCGATGGTCGGGGTCTCGCTCGACGGTTTGATCACCACCGTGTTTCCGCTGACCAGAGCGGCCATGGTCATGCCGGTCATGATCGCCAGCGGAAAATTCCAGGGCGGAATGATGACGCCGGCGCCGAGCGGCAGGTAGACCATTTCGTCGCGCTCGCCCGGCAACTGGACGATCGTTTGCGCGGGCGCCTCGGGCGACGCGTATCGCAGCATCTGGCGTGCGTAGTATTCGCAGAAATCGATGGCCTCGCTGACGTCGGCGTCTGCCTCGGGCCAGGTCTTGCCGGCTTCGTAGACCAGCCAGGCGTCGAACTCGAGTTTGCGTTCGCGGATGAGCGCCGCGGCCCGCACGGCCAGCTCCACGCGGTGGGCTGCCGGCGTGCGGCCCCATTCGGCAAAGTACGCGTGCGCGTCTTCGACGGCGCGCGCGGCCAGCTCCGCGCCGGCTTTATGATGACGGCCGACGATCTCGGAGGGCTTGGACGGATTGACGCTCGTGAGCAGATCGCCGGTGGTTTGCGGCGCGCCCGCGATCCACAAGCAGTACTCGCGGCCGAACTCGGAGCGGACGCGGGCAAGCGCCGCCTCCATCGCAGCCCGGATTCCCGGCTGCGAGAAATCCGTCAGAGGCTCGTTGTGAAACGGGCCCAGCGGACCGGGCACTGCTAGCGTTCCACGATCCGCCGGCCGCGCTCGAACAGCTCCGCGGCGTCGTCGGCCACACGGCGGCCCTTTTCATAGAGGTCGCGGCCTCTGTCGACCAGGTCGCGGCCGGTGTCGGCCAGGGCTTCGCGGCCCTGCCGAGTTCTCTTGCCGATGATGCGGCGGGTATCCCGGCCCGATTGCGGAGCGTACAACAACGCGATGGTGGCGCCGATGGCCGCGCCCGCAACGAACCAAACCAGACTTCCAGTGTGATCTTGCGCCATGATCCCATTCTACCGCTCGGGGTCCTGTGGCGGCCGCGCGCGTAGTGTATCCTCTGAAGGATGGATTCCGAAGTGACTGTATTCCGCTCGGCGGACGCGACCGCGCAAGAGGACGCCGCGGCGATTCAGGAAATGTTGGTTGACGAGGGCGTTCAGGCGGTCCTGCTGGACGACCACGCCCCCGGCGTGCCTTCGGGAGCATGGGAGGTGCGCGTCGCCGCGGCCGACAGCGCGCGCGCCGAGGCGCTGATCGCCGCTCATCCGGTCGAGGACGAGTTCGCCGATGTCGACGCTTCGGCGGATCTCGATCTGGTCACCGTGTTTCGCTCGGCCGGCAACACCGGGGAGATGGAGGCGCAACAAGTCAAGAGCCTGCTGGAATCGAACGGCCTGGAAGCGGTGCTGGTGGCCGACGCGCGATTGCCGAATCTGCCTGACGAAGTTCGTGTCGCCAGGGAGCACCTCACCCAAGCCAGGCGCCTGATCGCCGAGGCCCTGTCCGCCGGCCCGGCTGCCGCCGATGAAGCGGAAGCAGCGGGTGAGAACTAGGGCGAAAACATAGGCAAGTCACCGCAGCAGAGGTCTCGGCGAACCCGTCAGATCGGAAGGGTTTCTTCTTCGTCGGCTTCCACAATCCTTGCTTGGTTCTGAGAGAGGTAGACGACGGCGTGGTGCGCCCGTCTCCGATTCCCTGACTTCAGAAAGCGCTGAAAGATGCGAGCATTGATGTCTCTGTGGCGCGACCGGCCGGCGAATACGATAATCCCAGGATGAGTGCAGATCGGGAATGTCTTTTCGTTGATTCCAAACTCCGCAGTAACCATGATCCGCTTCGTCTCATCGGCGTACCGCATGAGTACCTGATCTTCGTGACCCTTCAGCGTGGGCATTTTGCGCGCGTACTCGGCGTTCAGGGAGGGGTGCCTCATCAGTTCCTCGGCTAAATCGTCCGGGACACTCTCATCTATCAGAATTCGAAGACTCCAGGCCAATGCGGCACTCCAACACGTAAGCGGAAAATGAGACTGCCTGCTTGACCTGCTCCATCGACAGATCCGGGTACGACTTCAGCGCTCCCTCCAAATTGCCATAGTGCTCGACGGCGTCAAGGACCATGGAAACAGGGACTCGAGTGCCAGCAACTCGAGGGGTGCCGCCCAGCACCCCTCGATTCATGTCAATCATGGGGTAGTGCCGAGCCGCCCTTTGAAGAACGGAAGAAAATAGTATCTCAAGATTCTTCGCGGTTGGGTAGTGCGTCCGAATGTAGCGACCCCAGCCCGAAAACCGAGAATTCCCCTCCAAAGACTCACCACCCCGGCAACGGTGAGGGTAATCGAGATCATGTCTCGCTTTAGTCATTGCCCTAGATCCTCTACAAACATCTTAACGGACGTGTACGCTAACTGTATTTCGTCTTTGAGTCTGAACTGCTTTAGGGGTACCCTACGCTCTATCAAGACCGCAGCCCAAAGTTTCTCATCCCAACGCGTCAGCCAGCCCTTCACAGCTCCCGCGCTGTTTTCAGGGAGGCGCATCGAAATGCCGTCGATGGCAACCTCCGCGTCCAATCCCGACATGGTCACCTTGAACGGAAGGTTGAATCGACTCCTCCACCGGCTATGAGGGTTTGAGAACGCAGCGTGGATCGACGCGTGACAAGTGTCGGCCTTCGCAAATCCAGCCAGCCAACTCATCAAGTCTTCGGCAAAGGGTTCCTTCTCGCCTGGCCTGGGCTTAATCGCGCCCTTCACAAACTCTGCGTTGAGGCGGAGCTTGTCCTTAGCAATGTGCCCGCCGAGATGAATGTGATAGTCGGTATTCGGATACCTGGGTGCGCAGACGCGAGCCCAACGCCTGCCCTCCGCTCCGCTTACTCCGGCGGAGCTCTGCAAGGCTTCGATATCCAGCGTTTCTCCAGAAACGATGAAATTAAACGAGATGCTTAGGCAGCCGAACGGCGCAAAGATTGCGCGCTCGACCCTTGTACCTTTGCGAAGGCGGTCTGTTGCTTTAACTGCGCTCACCTAGAGTTAACTCTTTCCGGTCGCCTACACCTGTCATGGTTGCGTTCGCGGAGTCTCGTGCCGTTGATTATACCGAAAGCGTTGCTAATCCAGACGGGACCCACGGCATTCCGGAGAATCCAGCCAGCCTGGGCGCCCCTCCTTTGGCGGCGCGAGGGCGTGCGTGCAGGGATGCAGGATAGCGTATGCTATCCCTATTACCCATATTACCCATGGCGTCCCAAACCTACGACTGGAAACGGACCGTCCGCGGGCTGGCCGTGCTGGTGGCCCTGTACTTGTTCGTCGTCTACGTGGTGCCGCGGCCCGCTTCGGTCAAACCGGAAGGCTGGCGGGTGGCCGCGATTTTCTTTTCGACCATCCTGGGTCTGATCATCCAGCCGATTCCGGGCGGCGCGGTGGTGCTGCTGGGGGTGACGCTGGCGGCGGCCTCCGGAGGGTTGACTATCGACCAGGCGCTGATGGGATGGGCCAGCCCCACCGTGTGGTTGGTGATCGCGGCGTTCTTCATGTCGCGCGGGCTGATCAACTGCGGCCTGGCGCGCCGCCTGGCGCTGTTCTTCGTGCGCGTGTGCGGAAAGACCACGCTGGGCGTGTGCTACGGGCTGTCGCTGTCGGACATGGTGCTGGCCGCCATGATTCCCTCCAACAGCGCGCGCTCGGGCGGCATCATCCTGCCGATCGCGCGCACCATCGCCGAGCTGTACGGCTCCACGCCCGGCGCGACGTCGGCTTTGATGGGCTCCTTCCTGATTACCGCCGTCTATCAGAGCATCTGCGTCACGGCCGCCATGTTCTACACCGGACAGGCAAGTAATCCGCTGGCGGCGCAGATCGCCGGGGGCATGGGCTACCAGATCACCTGGGCGAGCTGGCTGTTCGCGGCGAGCGTGCCGGGGCTGGTTTCGATGCTGGTGGTCCCCTGGGTGGTGATGAAGCTGGACCGGCCGCAGATCGTGCGGACGCCCGAAGCTTCGGCTTTCGCCGCGCGCGAGCTGGCCGCGATGGGTCCCCTGAAGCGGGGGGAAAAGATCCTGGCCGTGGTCTTTGCCGCCGTCTGCGGGCTGTGGGTGACGTCCTCCACCACCCACATCAACATCACGGTGACGGCGCTCGGCGGCGGGCTGGCGCTGCTGCTGACCGGCGTGCTGAGCTGGGACGACATCAAGAGCGAGCGCGCCGCCTGGGACATTTTCGTGTGGTACGGAGGCGTGATCCGCCTGGGAACCGCGCTGAACGAATTCGGCGTGACCAAGGCCTTCGCGCAGGGCGTGTCCGATCAGTTCAGCACGCTGAGCTGGATGGGGCTGCTGGCCGTCGCGCTGCTGATCTACTTCTACGCGCACTACGCATTTGCGAGCATCACCACGCACATCCTCGCCATGTTCGCCCCGTTTGTGGGGGTGCTGCTGGCCAAGGGCGCGCCCGCCGGCTTGACGTTTTTCTCGTTCGCCTGCTTCTCCAACTTCGCCGCCGGACTCACCCACTACGGCACCACTCCCACGCCGATGTTCTTCGCCTCGGATTACGTGTCCATGAAAAACTGGTGGAAGGTGGGGTTCGTGGTGAGCCTGGCAAACTTGGCTGTCTGGAGCACGGTGGGATTCGCGTGGTGGAAACTGATCGGGCTGTGGTAGCGGAAGCCTCTCCCTGGCCGCGCGTCAGCCGGTGATCGACTTCCAGTTCTTCGCCAGCCGCTCGGCCGTCCGCCAGGAGAGCGCCTGGACGGTCAGCGTCGGGTTGCGCGCGCCGCTGGTTCCCATCACCGACGCGCCCAGGATGCCGAGATTCGGCGCCTCGTGCGAGAAGCCCCAGCGATCGACGACGCTGGTCTCCGGGTTGTCGCCCATGCGCGTCCCGCCGTAGGCGTGCGTGCTGACGCCGGGCCCGTTCGCGCCGGCCTTGATCACTTCGATCGCGCCGGCCGCGCGGAACCACTCCTCCGCCTTGTTCTGCGCGAACAGAACCGCCCGCGATTCGTTTTCCCTGAGGCCGGTGGTGATGCGGCAGACCGGGTCTCCCAGAGGATCGCGCACGGCCGGGTCGAGATCGAGGAACGTGCTTTCGTAAGGGAACGACGAAGTCTGGAGGTAGGCCGAAACCCAGCGTCCGGCGTTTTCACGAATGAACGCCTTCCAGCGCGATCCCCAGGCCGGCGCGCGGACGAACGTGCTCATGCCCGCCGATTCGATCGGGTGCATTTCGGTGTGCACGTGCAGGCTGGTCCCTCCGATGAAGCCGAGGCCGGAGTGGTCGTAGTTATCGTCGGCCCAATCGTCCACGGTCGCACCTTGGGCGGGCGTGCCGTACCAGATGTTGATGTCGAACGGAAACAGTGCGATCGCACCGTCGCTCCAGTGCCCGAAATAATGGCGGCCCACCTGGCCGTGACGATTCGATAATCCCTCGGGGTAGGCTTTGGATTTGGAGAGCAGCAGCAACCGGCTGTTTTCGTAAGTGTATGACGCGAGCAGGACCACCAGCGCCGGCTGGAAGTACTCTTTGCCGTCCCTCAGATAATTTACGCCCGTCACGCGTCCGTCGGCGCCTGCGACGATGCGCGTCACCTGGGCGCGGTCGAACACCGTCAGGTTTTTCGTCTTGAGCGCTTCCGGAATGGTGGTGACCGCCGTGGAATTTTTCGCGCTGACGTGGCATCCGCCCCGGCTGCAAAAGCCATGATAAGCGCAGCCCGGCCGTCCGCGATATTCCTGCGAGTTGATGGCAGCCGGCGCGCGAAACGGTTTCCAGCCGAGCTGCCGCGCGGCCTCGGCCATGCGGTCGCAGAAACCGGACCCCCGCAACGGCGGCATCGGATATTCGCGCTGGCGGGGTCCTTCGTACACGTTGCCCGCCGGATCGATCTTGCCTTGTATGTTGCCGGCCTTCCCGGAAACGCCCACTTCGTGCTCGACGATGTCGTAGTAGGGCTCCAGGTCGTCGTAAGCGATGGGCCAGTCCTCGAGCGTCGATCCGTCCGGGATCGAGCCCGGTCCGTAGCGCTTCTGGGCCTGGGTGCGCGTCTTGAAATCCCACGGCTTGAGACGCCAGCTCTGCGCCCAATAATGGATGGACGTGCCGCCGATGGCGTTCATCATCGGATGCACTGTGCCGCGCGGCCGGTTGGGCGAGGAAGGACCATCGCGCACCGTCGGGATCTCACGGTTGGCCTTCTGCACCGAGGTGAGCAGTCCTCGAACGTTGTTGTGGATCTCGTCGGGCCGGAAGCGGTGCGGGTCCATCCAGGTGCCGGCTTCGATTGCCGCGATCTTGAGGCCGGCGCGCGCCAGCGGCAACACCGCGACGCCACCCGCGGCGCCCAATCCGATCACGGCGACGTCCACCGGCTTCAGGTTAATGGCCATCGCTTCATATCATACCCCGATAGCGCGAAATCGCCACGCGCCGGGTGATTTGACCCAGAGGCAGGCGACAACATCGCCCTGCCTCACCAGAAATTCGTGGTCCTTCACGTGCTGGAGGGCCATACTGAGATGCAGATTCTATTCAATTTCTGCCAATGGCTCCAAGAAACCAACCTCAGCACGGCCATCCGTGAATCGACGTTCATGTTCCCTATCATTGAGGGCACGCACCTTCTGGGGATCGGGGTTTCCGCGGGAACCATCGCCCTCACCGATCTGCGCCTGCTCAGCTGGATCATGAAGAAGGATCCGGCTTCCAAAGTGATGGGCTCGCTGTTGCCGTTTACGCTCGGGGGCTTCGTAGTGGTCTTCATCACCGGGGGGCTCCTCTTCTTGTCGGAGCCGGCCAGGTCTTACATCAATCCGTGGTTCCGGGCGAAGCTGGCGCTCCTGGTTCTGGCCGCGGTGAATGCGTTGGCGTTTCACCTGACCATCTACCGCAGCATGGACAAGTGGGACAACGACGTGGTTGCGCCCACCGGAGCGCGGCTGGCGGGAGCGCTCTCGCTGGTCATATGGGCGACCGTGATCTGGTTCGGCAGGCAGTTCGCCTACAGCCACTAATGAGGAGCGTATGAGTTTATGCCGCTAGATATCTTCCTGCCATTTTTCAAATGGTGCGACCGTACCATGCTGGGCGAGTGGCTGCGCGCCGGGACGTGGCAGTTTCCGTTGGTCGAAACCATCCACATTCTGGCTCTGGCCCTGCTGCTGGCGAACATCGTGGTGCTCGACCTGCGATTGATGGGAGTCCTGATGCGGGGCTGGACGGTGGCCGGCCTGACCAGGGAACTGAAGCCGTACCTGAATGGGAGCCTGGCGGTGATCCTGACGACGGGAACCCTGCTGTACCTGTCGGAAGCCGTCAAGGCTTTCACCAACGCCGCCTTCTGGTTCAAGGTCGACTGCCTGTTTCTGGCGTTGCTGTTTCATTTAACCGTGGTTCGCAAGGTGACCAAGCACGACGAGGTCTCCCGGGCGACGGGTTGGGCCGTGGGAGGGATCTCTCTGGTGCTGTGGCTGTCGATTGGCCTGGCGGGACGGGCCATTGCGTTTGTATGACCGTTGGTTCGGTGATTGACGTGCTTGCGTGAGATAGAGAGGGCGGTTATGAAAACAAAATTGGGTTTCGCAATTCTGTGCGTGGCTTTGCCACTCCTCGCGCATCACTCGTTTGAACTGAAATTTGACAGGCACCGGCCTCTCGCCTTGACCGGCGTGGTCACGAAAATCGAGTGGGTCAATCCCCACACGCAGTTTTACGTCGACGTGAAAGATGAAAGCGGCAAGGTGGTGAGCTGGACCTTCGAAACCGCTCCTCCCAGTGCGCTCATCATGCGCGGCTGGCAGAAGGATTCCATGAAGGTCGGGGATACGATCACCATCCACGCCTATGGCGCCAAGGACGGTACCAACTTCGCGGCGGCCAGGCAGGTCATGTTCGGCGACGGACGGACGGTGTTTGGCGGATCGATGGAAGACAAGGGTCCGCCCGAGTAACGTGGGTAGGACACGCATCATGAGCGCGCGAACAGATTTCTTCGCTTGGTTTATCTATCCCTTTGGGGCTCTTTTCCTGCTTCTCCCTTCGCTGGGACGGGCAGAGACCCGGTCCGTTGATTGCGACGCAGGGGGCAGTATCACAGGAGCTCTAACCGCGCTGAAGCCCGGCGATACGCTTTTGGTGAGCGGCACCTGCGTGGAAAACGTGGAAGTCGCGGGGCAGAATGGACAGTTCGATGGGATTAACCTGGACGGACAGGGAACCGCAACCATCAGGGGCGCGGACTCGTCCCTCGACGATCTCCGCTTGGCGACCGTGAGAGGCGCCACCGTAAGAGGCTTCCGCGTTACGGGTGGTCGCGACGCGATCCACGTGAGGTGGGGCACGGATGTCTTTATCATGAACAACACCATCGAACAGACTGCCAGGAACGGCATCCAGGTCACCCGAGGTAGCTGGGTCCAAATCGTCGACAATGTCGTTCAGAACAACCCGCGTAACGGTATCGAAGTCCAGGAAAGCACGGCGCGCATCGGATCCGCCATTACCGATGATGCGGCACAACCAAATCCGAACCGGATTGAAGGCAACGGCGGCCAGGGGATCGTCGTTTCCCGCGGTTCCACTGTCCGCATTGCCGGGAACACTATCCGGAGCAACGGCCAAAACGGGGTATACGTCGAAAAGATGTCCCAGGCAGACATCTCTTCCAACGGCATCGAAGGCAACGCTCTGAACGGAATCCAGGTTATACAAAATTCAGGAGTGAACCTGGGAGCCGATACAGGGACCAGTTATGAGAGTTTGCCGAACAGCACCGGCACGCCGAACGGGCAATGGGGAATTGACTGTTCTCTCGTGAGCTATGCCGCCGGACGCCTCGGAACTTTAATGGGCGCCAAGGGGCTGAAGAATTTCACCACAGGAGCATATGATAGCCTCTTGCCCTGAGTGCAGATGCCCGGATGCGCTGGTGCCCAGATCAGTGACCACAAAACCCGAGTAACCACGGCGGCCGTATTCCCGTCGCGCTCCGGCAGTTCGAGTAACATCGAAGTTTATGGCCGATGCCCAAACGCGGCGGCGAGTCGAGGTAAGGCGCGTCGACGAGTGCGACACGCTGCACGATCTGATCACCCACTGCTTTCCGGCCTTCGGCGGCGCGTTCCTTCGGCGCGTCTACACGATTCTCGACCGGGCCATCGGCATGGGTTGTCCGCTGACCGTGGCGGTGTCGGGTCCGGTGACCGTTTCCGGGCAGCACCAGGCGTGGCTGATCCCGCTGCTCGAGACCGGATGGGTGGCCTACCTGAGCACCACCGACGCGGTCTGCTATCACGACGGGCATCGCAGCCTGGATGCGCACCGCCATGGTCCGGTGTACGAGGTGCCCATCTGGGGAGACGACGGAGCGTTGCGCGAGGAGAAGACCATCCGCGTCACTGACATGGCGTTCGACGAGGACGTGCTGCTCGACCAGGACCGCTTCATCACCGCCGTGCTGGCGCGGCCCGAGTTCCAGCACGCGATGACCGGCACCGAGCTGCGCTACCGTCTGGGAGCGTTCTACGCCGAACAGGAGCGGGCCAACGGCGTTGCCGAGGGATTGCTGGCGGCCTGCCACCGGCTCGCGCTGCCGGTGTTTGTCGGGGCTCCGGCCGACGGCAGCGTGTTCCTCAATTCGATGAAGCTGTGGGCGATGCGGCAGGCGGGCCTGATCGATTCCTACGGTTTCGACCTGGATCTGCACGCCGAAGCGTTCGAAGCCTGCGCGTATCATCGCTGGGGACTGTTCGACCATCCGCCGAACGCGCTGGCCACGCTGATCCTGGGCGGCGGCGTGCCGAAGAACTACAATCTGCAACCGGAGCCCGCGCTGGGGCAGGTGCTGGGCATCCCCAACGTGCGCGGCTACAATTTCGATGTGCAGATCGTCACCGCGCCTGTGACGGACGGGTCGCTGTCCTCCTGTCCGCCGGCGGAGGCCGTGACGTGGGGCAAGGTCGATAAGGACACCTATCAACACGCGACCGAGAGCATGCAGGCGGATTATTCCACTGTGATGCCGTTCCTGGTGAAGGCGCTGCTCGACAACCGGCGGCGCTACCAGCGCCAGTTTGAAGAGGCGGGAGCGGAGAAGCTCTTCGCCAGCGAACCGAAGGCTCGCGGCTATCTGCGGCCGCGCGAAGGCTATCGGCTGTTTGATCAACGCGAGGAATTGTGCCGGAGGCTGACCGAGGATGTGCGGGCGAACCGGGAGTGGCTGCTCGAGACGCTGCGGTATCCGCTGGCGGTCAGGTGATGGTGGTGATGATGTGGCGCACGCACTCTGCGTGCTGCGTCACCACTCTACGCCCGATCAGGTGTCGCGATGAGTCGCGACACGGCACGCACGAGTGCGTGCGCCACGTGTGCTCCGCGGTCAGAGGTTCGCGGACGCCAGAATGAGCGCCGCGAGGTTCCACGCGACCACGACTGCGAAGAGAAGAGTGACCCGTCCCAGCAGGCGCTCGCGGCCGGCGCGCCAGCAGTAGAAACCCAGTGCGATCGCCGCCGCTTTTATGAGGATCAGGCCGCCCAGAGGGTGCGGGGAGTAGTGCAGCGCCAGTCGCACCAGAGGGTTCCCTTCGCGGATGCCGTGCAGTAGGAACGCCACGGTAGTCATGAAGTCCAGCACTTGCAGGTACGAATATTGCAGGATGAGCTGATTCATGGTGCCGACCTCGATCGGTTCCCTTAGTTACTCTAGACGGAAAGCCTTAGTCAAGTAAATAGTACCTCGGCTCCCGTACTGGGCAAGAGTATGCCGCAGTACCAAACTGAAGCCGGCGGCCGAATCCGCCGATGAAACTGTGGTGGGAGCGTCCTATCTCGGCGCGCGCCTGGACACCCTAAAGCGCGCGCAGAATCCCGATGGCGGCTGGGGATATTTTCCGGGAAAACAATCGTGGCTGGAGCCGACGTTCTACGCCGCGCTGGCGCTGCATGGGGGCGCGGCGGCGGATCTGGCGTGGACCCTACTCGCCTCCTGGCAACAGCCAGACGGGAGCTGGCGGCCTTCGAACGACGTGCAAGTCTCGAACTGGGGCACATCGCTGTGCGTGAGCATGGCGGCGGTGCGCGGCGAATGGGGCGAGCCGCTTCGGAAGGGCGTGACGTGGCTGCTGGGCTCGGCCGGAGTGGAATCGAACCTGGTCAATCGAGTGGCCGCGCGCGTGGGATTGCTCAAGGCCGAGCGGGACCTGAGTCTGGAGGGCTGGCCGTGGAAACCGGACACGTCGTCCTGGGTGGAGCCGACGGCGCACGCACTGGTCGCGCTCAAGAAGGCCTCGGCGAAGTTCACCAGCAAAGATCTGCGGGAGAGAGTCCGCGTGGGCGAGGCGCAGATTCTGAATGTTCGCTGCCGTGACGGGGGATGGAACTACGGGAGTCCGGCGGCGCTGGGAGTGGATTTGCCGTCGTATCCGGAGACGACGGCGCTGGCTCTGCTGGGGCTGCAAGGCCGCGGCGATCTGGCGAATGCGCTGGATGTGGCCTCGCGAATGGCCCGGGAGACGGCATCGCCACTGGCGCGCGCCTGGCTGACGGTCGCACTGCGGCTGCATGGAGGGGAAGCTCCGCCGACGGCCGAGTCCGCGCCATCACCGGACGTGATGATGACAGCGATTGAAGCGCTGGCCGTGCCCGAGGGCAACTATCACTTACTCAAGACAGGAGCCGCTACTTGAAGACTACGCGACGCGAATTCATATCGGTCGCCGCCGCCGCCGCGGTGTCCGGTTTCGCAGGCTGGCAGGGAGCGGAGAGAAAACCTGCCCGCGTGCCGGGTCCCTCGCCGGTGGCGGTGGTGAAGGCGCCAACCTATTCCGGAGACCTGGCGCAGCGAATGCTCGAGGGCATTCGCGAATGCGGACTCGACGTGCGCGGCCAGAAGGTGTTGCTGAAACCCAACCTGGTGGAGTTCGACCCGGCCACCTGCATCAACACGAATGTGGTGGTGATCGCCGCGGCGCTGGAGGTGTTCCGAACGCTGGGCGCGGCGGAAGTGCGCATCGGCGAGGGCCCCGGCCACCGGCGCGATACCTACGCGCTGGCCGAGATGGCGCGGTACCGTTCCCAGATTCCGCAGTTCGATTCGCTCTTCGTCGATCTCAATCGCGACGATGTGAGTCCCGTGCAGGGCTTCGCCGATCGCGGAGAGATCTATCTGCCGAATACGGCGCTGCGCGCGGACCTGGTGGTCTCCCTCGCGAAAATGAAGACACACCACTGGGCGGGCGCCACGCTCTCCATGAAAAATTTCTTCGGGCTGGTGCCGGGCTCGGTGTACGGTTGGCCGAAGAACGAGCTGCATCACGTCGGGATTCCGCGGTCGATCGTGGAACTGACGCGCCTGTTCCGGCGCAGCTTCGCCATCGTCGACGGCATTGTCGGCATGGAAGGCAACGGTCCGATCCAGGGCACGCCGAAATCGGTGGGAGTGCTGGTGATGGGCGCGGACCTGCCGGCCGTGGACGCCACCTGCTGCCGCATCATGGGGATCGATCCGGCGCGCGTGGAGTACTTGCGGATGGCGGCCGGCCGCCTGGGAGTGACCGAAGAGGCGCGCATCGAGCAGCGCGGGGAACCGATCCGCGGCTTGCGCACGGACTTCCGGCTGATCGACGAGTTCAAGCAGCTTCGGCTGGCGTGAACAAGTTGTGTTTAGCGTTCTCCCTGGCGCATCAAACCGTCAAGCCAAGAACCTCGATGCGGCCGTATTGACCGAAGTGATGATCGAATGTGAAGGCGCTCCGGATGTGACGCGCCTCGAGCACCGCGAAGGAAATGGCATCGCACAGGGTCCAGTCCTTGTCGGTATGTCGCGCGAGGATCTCCTTGGCCCGCTCCTCCTCTTTCGGTAATACTCGAACAACCGGGAGACCTCCCGTCAACAACCATTCCCGGGCGAGCGTTCTTCCCAGTTTGCGTAGCAACAGCGCGTGCGTCTCGGCTTCGACGTAGTTGGTGATAAAGCTTGGCCGTTGCTCGGACGCGATCTGTCGCGCGGCTGCGACCGCCCGTTCATGATCCCGGTCGTCGGCGTCGAGCAAAGCGAGGATCGCGCTCGAATCCCAAAGGACGCCGCGGTTCATCCTGCGAGAATCGCGTGCTTGTCGCGTGCACCAGGCGTCCTGCCGCCGCTGCGGCCCGCACCGGCCAGCCGGAAGATCGGGTGGCTCTCTGAAAACGGAGGAATGCTCGCGGTGCGCCGGGCCTGGGTGCGCCTCGCCAGGGCCGTCGCAGGAACCAAGCGGCGTCCTCCGCGGCGAACGCTCGGAAGATTCCCCCGCTGGATCAATCTCCAGACGGTCGAACGCGAAACGCCCAGCAGATTTTGCGCTTGATCAACGGTCACCAGTTCAGACGCCATCGGTGAAAGTGTATCACAATCGTCTCACTGTGTCAGTCGCTACGCGCGATCGGGTCGAAATAATCAAGCCGGATCTGAGGGACCGCGCGATAGTGCGCGTCCGTTGTCAGCACCGCCAAGCCGTGTTCCATCGCGCAGGCGGCGATCCAGAGGTCATTCACTGGAATCGGAGTTCCAGCCCTGCGAAGATAATCGAATATGTGCGCGTAGCAATGCGCCGTTTCGTCGGCGACCGGCGCCACTTCCACCCGCGGGGAGGCAAGAAACCGCCGCAGAAGGCGCTCATTCTCCTCCCTGCGGCCGCCTCTTCTGAATCCCGCCTCCAGTTCGCCCAAAACGATCGGGCTGACATAGATCTTGTCCGCCGCCCGGGCCGCCGCCTGAATGGGCGCGTGGCCGCGCCGCATCATGGAGTTGGCGGAGGTGTCGAGCATCAGGCGGATCATTTCCAAAGTTCGCCGTCAATGGCACGTTGCTGGGCCAGCGATCCATCGAACTCGTCGGCTTCCTCCTTGGTCCAGGTGCCGAACAGGAAGTCGAGATCGTGATGCTGAGCCGCGGCGGGTTTCGCATCGCCCGCTGAGAGCCGTTCCTCGATCAGGCGTATGACCGCGCCATTCAGGCTGGTGCGCTCGCGCCGGGCGCGTTCACGAACAGCCTTAGCCAGGCGCGGCGGGAGGTTTCGGACGGTGATTGCCTTCATGCCTCCATGTTAGCGCCTGCATCAGGTCTGATGCATCATGATGCAGCGACCTTCACCGCGCCGTGCAGGGCGACGGATTCCATCCGGACGCGTCGGCGAGCTTCTTGAAATGGGTGCTGGTGATGAACGGCTGGTTGAGATACTGCGGGTCCTCGACGATGGTGGTCACCATGAGGATGGTATCGCCGTTGGCTTCGTTCAGGCGGTCGTAATACTCGGTCAGGACCGTATTCGCGCTATAGGGCACGCCGTTCTTGCGCAGATATCCGGCCTTCATCTTGGTGGTGACCACTTTGAGCGAGCCGCCGAGAACGGGCCCTGCGCCGCCGCGCCCTTGCCGCAGAATGTCCCAGGACGCCTCCGAAACACCCTGCCAGTCTCCACCCTGGCTGGACGGCGCCGCGAAATTGAAGAAGCGCGTTTGCGTTCCGGCGTCGGTTTCCACTTTCAGGACGTCATCGTTCTGCCAGGTGATGTGCACGCGTCCGGGCACGCGCATGAGCGCAGCGGCGCCGTAGGCTTTGCACTGATTGCCGGCGGCCTCGTCGCGGGCCGGGTCCCACGCGTCGGCCAGCTTGCGGCCTTCGGGATTCAGCGGGACGCTGGTGTAGTCGCCCTTGGCCGGAGTCACCATGCGGTAGAGCCAGTCTTCGGTGACCAGCGACACCCAGTAACCGGTGAGATCGATGGGGGCGGCCGCCTTGGCCGACAGGCGAGGCTGGGCGCAGAGGGGCAGGATGAACAGAATGGCCAATATGGCTCTCATTTTCCACCTGCCCGTTTCGCGGTGAGGCTCTTATACACGGACTCGACGAAGCGGTCCCTGGTTCCCAGTCCCGTGGCCGCGCCGTAGCGGAAATCGTAATCGAGCGTGAGATTCGCGGCTTTCACCTGGTCGAGCGTCATACCTTTTTTGATCGCGGCTTGAATCCGGTCGCGAACGATGGTCACCATGTCGCGATATTCGACGACTTCGAACCGGTCGACAATGCGCCCATGCCCCGGAATCACATAGGTCCCGCCCTCTTCCTGGTGCTGCGGGATGGCCATGTCGACGAGGTTGTTCAGGGCATCGATTTCGCCCTGGATGCTGCCGCCGCGATCGAGATCGATGAAGGGATAGGTTGTGGTCAGCAGAATATCGCCGGCGCTGACGACGTCGGAACGGCGGAAAAAGACGATGCTGTCGCCGTCGGTATGCGCGGAGGGCTGGTGAATGATCTCGATCGGCTCGCCGTTAAAGAAAAACTGCTTTCTTCCCGAAACGAACGATTGCGTGGGCCACGCCCCGGCGGGCGCGGGAGTCGCGGAGCCGCCCGGGTTGATCATCCGCTGGAGGACGTTATCCTGCGCCCAGATTGCGGCTCCCTGCAACAGATCGCCGGCCGCGATATTGCCGGTGACGTTCGCGCCTGTGATGGTGATGCCGGCCTTGCGAATCGCCTCGTTTCCTCCGATGTGATCCGGATGGACGTGGGTGTTGATAATGTACTGAATCTGTTTGTTGGAAAGTTTCCGGATCGCGGCCAGGACTTTGTCGCTCATCGGCGCGAGTCCGGTGTCGACTACTAGTACGCCCTGATCGCCGACCTGAACGGTAATGTTGCCGCCCGCGCCGGCGAGCAAGTAGATGTTGCCTTGCACTGGCAGTGTCTGAATTTCCGTGTTCTGCGCGAGCGCGAGCACGGCGGCGAGCGTCCCGATGACCAATCTTGTTGTCATTTCTCAGCCGTCTTCTTCAATTTCAACTGATATTCGGGATACATGGTTTCGGCGCCACCCAAGGCGGCCTCCACGGGGATATGGAAGCGATCCGCGAACTCGTGCATGAAGGGATTTTCGCCGGGCAGGTAGTGCGGGGCCGCGCCGCGCGGGCGCTCGATCTCGACCACGGGATCGCAGGGATACAGCCAGGCCTCGCCATTCTGGCGCCTGGGGATGAAGTCCTGGCTCTTGATCAAAGGCTCGCTGAGAGTATCGGGGTCATTGACGATGGTGACGTGAGTCAGATGGTCCCCGTGCCGGATGAAATGTTCGGTGAGGGTGGTCTTGTCGCTTTCGCGCAGCCCGTTACGGCGGATCCATCCGCGCTTGATGTGGGTGGTGTAGACGGTCAGAATCGCGCCCTCCCACTTGCCGGTGGAGAAACCCATCCAGGTGTGCGGCGCGAACTCGCCGGGATGCGGGCGATCGTCCATGTAGATGGTTCGCGTCTGCTCGTAGTTGTCGATGTACTGCTTGATGGCAATCAGATTCTGGGAGACCGGGTCTCGCTCTTCCCAAATTCTGAGATTCAGCGGACCGCGGTACATATAGGACACGATGTGCACTTCGCACTGATGCTCGGGGACGGTGAAGCGGGACGCGTCATAGCTGAGCGCCGACAGCCGGGCCCGATCCGTGATGGGAAGCCCGGCGTAGTTCACCAGCTCCGGACCGGGGCCGCGCTCGTGGGCATCTTCGTGAAATACGGGCGCCCAGTTTCCGGCCAGGTCTTGCCCAAGCCCCGGATTGTAGAAGCCGGGCCCTTGCGCGAACGCGGCGGCGCTCGCGGCGATCGCCGCAAACAGCAGTCTTTTGCGATTGGCGTGTGGCATGGAACCACTCATTATACTGCGATAATCAGGTAGCTTCACCGATGTCCGCAAGAACGCAGCCGCGCAGGACGCCCGAGCAGTATCTTGAAGCCGATCGCGCGGCGGAGATCCGGAGCGAATTCTTTGATGGCGAAATGTTTGCCATGGCAGGTGGCTCTTTGCGGCATTCGCAATTGATAGGCAACGTTAACACCGAAGTCCGGCAGGCGTTGCGCGGGAGGCCGTGCATCGTGTACGTGACCACAGTTCGAGTAAGGGCGACTCGGTCCAGTTACATGTACCCAGACGTGTCCGTCGTGCGCGGCAAGCCCGAGGTGGCCGATGACCAGAACGACATTCTGCTCAACCCGACTGTCATCGTGGAGGTACTTTCACCATCGACCGAGGCCCACGACCGAGGCTTGAAGTTCGCGCGCTATCGCCGTATGGAATCGTTGAGGGAATACGTGCTGGTGTCTCAGGAAGCGCCCCATGTGGAGGTGTTCCGCCGGCAGGAGGACGGGCACTGGGTTCTGACGGAGTACTTCGGCCTGGACAGTGTCTGCCGGCTGGAAAGCATCGACTGCGCGATTCCGCTGGCGGGCATCTACGAGAGAGTGGAGTTCACTCCCGATCAACTCGCGGAATGAACCTCATGCGAAAACCAGTGATGGCCGGCAACTGGAAGATGTACAAGACCGCCGGCGAGACCTCGGCGTTCTTTCAAAAATTCGCACCGATGGTGGCGGGCGCGGCACGCGCGGAAGTGGTCATCTGCCCCCCGTTCGTGAATCTTCCGGCGGCAGTGGAGGCGGCCCGCTCGACTTCGATCGAAGTGGGCGCTCAGGACGTCTACTGGTTGAAAGAGGGCGCCTACACCGGCGAAGTGTCGGCCCCGATGCTTCGGTCGATCGGCTGCCGCTGGGTGATCATCGGGCACAGCGAGCGCCGCCAGTATTTCGGGGAAACCGACGAGACCGTGCTGAAGAAGACTACGGCAGCGCTCGATGCCGGGTTGAAGCCGATTGTGTGCGTAGGGGAGCGGCTGGAAGAGCGCGAAACGGGAGCGACCGAGGCGGTGCTGGAGGCGCAATTCACGGGCGGGATTGCGGGCCTCGAGCCGGAGCATTTCGCGAGGATCGTGGTGGCTTACGAGCCGGTGTGGGCCATCGGCACGGGAAAGACAGCGACGCCGGAGATCGCCGCCGCTGCGCATGGATTCCTCCGTACGCAAATCCGGGCCCGCTTCGGCGCTGAGGCCGCGGCGTCCTGCCGCATCCTCTACGGAGGCAGCGTGAAGCCCGACAACATCAAGGGACTGATGGCGCAGACGGACATCGACGGCGCGCTAGTGGGAGGGGCGAGTCTGGATCCGGTGTCGTTCGCGGCAATTGTCAATTTCTGAGGCAGCTACTGCTTCTCGATGGGCACTTCGAAGTAGAAGTAGTCTTTTCCGGAGGCGGGGTCCTTGACGCCGGTGAGGTAGAGGCGCGAGCCGGCTCTGTATTCGGTCTGGAAATAGAAGAAGCCGCTCGCGGAGTCATCCGCCGGAAGCATACGCGAAAGAAAAGCTCTTCCTTCGATCTCCGGCACGTTGAGCGGGCCTTTCCTTTCGCGGCGGGGCAACGGAAGGGGGCTCTGGCCGTTAAGCTTGGGGGGCTTGGTGACGCCGTTGATGCGCATGACGTCGTCAGCCGGCGTGGCGTCGACGTGCCTTCCGTCCGGCTGCACCAACTGGGCTTCGAGAGACAGCCGAAGCGACTTGCCCGTACCGTTTTCGAGAACCACCAGCACCGGCAGCACACCGTACCGGTATGGATTCACCTTGCCGAAGGCCGCGCGCGCCTGCTCCTCGGTGAGGAAGGGGACGGCCGCGATGGTGATCTTTTCCATGGTCTGGTGGCCGGGGTAGGACGACGCCGGCGCCGGCGAAAATCGCGGCTTGTCCTTGTCGGCAGCGGCCGCCATCGCTATACTCAGAAGAACGATCAACGCTACCCGTCTCATCTATTTCCTCTACCAGGTTCTCCAGCTCGCCTTACTGCCGGCGGTGGCCCTCTATTTACTTTACCGAGGAATCCGCGACCCCAGGTACTTTGCCGGGCTCAAGGAGCGGCTGGGGTTCCTTCCACGCTCCTTTGAGACGACGGGCGCCGGCTCGATCTGGTTTCATGCGGTTTCGGTCGGTGAAATTTTGTCGAGCGTGGAATTGCTGCGGCGGCTGCGCGCGGAGCAGCCGCGGGTGAGCATTTACGTTTCGACGGCGACGCTGGCGGGGCGGGCGTTGGCGGATCAGAAACTCGCGGGAATTGTGCGGGGCGTATTCTTCGCGCCGCTCGACTACCGGTCGGTGGTACGTCGGGTGCTTCGCCGTTTGCGGCCTGCGCTGGTGGTGGTGCTCGAGACGGAGATCTGGCCGAATCTTTTTCGGGAATCGAAGAAGGCGGGCGCGGCGCTGGTGGTGGTCAATGGGCGCATCTCGGACCGGGCGGGCCCGAGCTACCGGCGCTGGCGCTGGTTCTTTCAACACGTGCTGCGCTGGCCGGACCAGATTCTGGTGCAGACCGAAGAGGACGGACGCCGGTACATCGCGGCCGGGGCTCCGCCGGATCGGGTGAAAATGGGCGGAAATCTGAAATATGATTTCACGCCTCCTTCAGCGGGTGTCGCGGCGGAGATCGCGCGGTTTCTCGACCGGGTGAATCCGGACAAGATCTGGATCGCCGCGAGCACTATGCCGCCGATGGCGGCGGGCGACCCGGACGAAGACGACGCGGTGATCGCTGCATTCTCCGGGCTCAAGCGGGCCGGGCTGCTATTGATTCTGGCGCCGAGACGGCCGGAGCGTTTCGATGCGGCGGCGGAGAAGCTCGCGCGCGCCGGCTTCTCCTTCGTGCGGCGCAGCCGGCTGAACGGGCCGGCGGACGTGCTGCTGCTGGACTCGATCGGAGAGCTGGCGGCGCTATTTGAGCGCGCCGACGTCGTCTTCATGGGCGGCACGCTGGCGCAGCGCGGAGGTCACAACATTCTGGAGCCTGCGTATTTCGGACGGCCCGTGATCGTGGGGCCACACATGGAGAATTTCGCGGAAATCGCGGCGGAGTTCCATGAGGCGGGCGCGCTGGAGCGGATTGACGAGGCGGGGCAGCTCGCCGGTGCGGTGGCCCGGCTGCTTGACGATTCGTCGCGAGCGAAGGAGATCGGCCGCCGGGCGCGTGATCTGGCCATGGCGAAGCGCGGTGTCGCCGCCGGCATTGCCGAAGAGATCTGGCGCGCGTATGCTGACGGCGTTCCGGAGCCGCCAAGAGGGCTGGCGGCGCGGGTTGCGTTGACGCCGCTCACCTGGGTTTGGCGCGCGGGACATCGCGTCAACCTCGCTCGAGGGATGGCCGCGCGCAGGAGCCTTTCGACGCCGGTGGTGAGCATCGGCGGCCTCACGATGGGCGGGGCGGGGAAGACGCCGATGGTCGCGCATTTGGCGGCGAGGCTGCGCGAGATGGCACGCAACCCTGCGATCCTCACGCTGGGCTACAAGACCGGAGACGAAGCGCAGATGTTTCTTCGCGCGGGCGATGCGCGTGTCGGCATCGGCGGGGACCGCTTTTCCGTGGGACGGCGGATGGAGCAAGAACGCAAGCCCGGCATCTTCTTGCTCGACGACGGATATCAGCACGTGCGGCTGGATCGTCAGCACGATGTGGTGCTGATCGACGCGCTCGATCCGCTGGGTGGCGGAGTGTTTCCGCTGGGGCGGCTGCGGGAGCCGATCGGCAATCTGAAACGTGCGACGGAGATCGTGATCACGCGCGTCGAGCCGGGACAGAGCACAGCCGGACTCGAACGGCGGCTGCGGCGGTACAATGCCGAAGCGGCGGTGTTTCGCTCTCGCGTGGTTCCGCGGCAATGGGTGGATCTGGACACGGGCGCGGCCATCGAAATTTCGGCGACGGCGTTCCGGCGCGTGGCGGCATTCTGCGGGCTCGCGGTTCCGCGCGCGTTTTGGCGGACGCTCGAAGAACTCGGGCTGGAGTGCGCGTTTCGGCAGGCGTTCGGCGATCACCATCGGTACCGTCCGGAGGAGCTGCGGCGGCTGGCGGGCCGAGCTGCGGAGGCGGGCGCGGAGGCGCTGGTGACCACCGAGAAGGACGCGATCAATCTGCCTGAGGGAGCCGCGGCGCTGGCCGCGCCGCTCAAGCTGCGGTGGCTCAAGATCGGGATCGAGATCGAGAACGAAGAGGAATTCCTGAAGCGCATCCTATGAGAACGGCGATCTTCGGAGGAACGTTCGATCCGATCCACAGCGCGCACCTGGTGGTGGCGCGAGAAGCCGCCGACGCATTTTCGCTCGACCGGGTGCTGTTCATTCCGGGCGCGGATCCGCCGCACAAGGACGCCGGCGCTTCCTACGAGCACCGGTACAAGATGGTGGAGCTGGCTTGCGCGGGCGAGCCCAGGTTCGTCGCGTCGCGCCTGGAGGAGGGCCGCGAGAAGAGTTATTCGATTCACACGATCGAGCGGGTGAAGGCGATGGGCGGGGACGTGTTTTTCGTGATCGGCGCGGATGCGTTTGCGGAAATGCACACCTGGCACCGCTGGGAGGACGTGGTTCGAGCGGTCGATTTTATCGTGGTGGCGCGCCCGGGGCACGCGTTCACGAGCCCGCCGGGGGCCCGGGTGTACCGGCTGGAAACCGTGGCGCTGCCGGTTTCATCCTCGGAGATCCGGCAGGCGCTGGCACGGGGCGAAACGCCGCCGGAGCTGCCGAGCGCCGTGGCCGGCTACATTCGCGCAAGTGGGCTGTACGAAGCGTGAGCACACGTTTCCCGCACAGACGAAATTCGAGGGAGCTCCCTGAGCCGCTTTAGCACCTCGCGGCCGAGGTTCCGTTTCTTAAGCCGCAACGGAGAGGCACCGGTCGTGTACCGGCGGACACCCATCGCACGCAGACCCGCAACAGTGTATCTAGAAAACTGTCCTTGGTCGGTTCGGCCCTCCGATGAGAGAGCGCGCTGAACTCCTTCCTGCTTTCACGGTAAGCGGTCGGCAAGAAACCGTGGGCGAGAAAGAGCGCGAAGTGGTGGAGGAGGTGGGAGAAATAATTTTATAATGGGCCGCATGTGGAGACTTCGGAACATCCTGTTGGCGTGGGTGGTGTCGTTGCCCATGATGGCGGCCGATTTGGCTCCCACCGGCACGTTGCGGGCGGCCTTCCTTGGGACCAACCCCGTGCAAGGAAGAGTGGACGCGAAGACGGGAGCGATCACGGGCCTGGTGGCGGATCTCACGCGAGAGCTGGCTGGCCGCCTGGGCGTGCCGTTCCAAATTTTCCCGGAACCCGACCCGAAGAGCGTGATCGAGCGGCTGAAGGCGCACACGGCCGACATCGGTTTTCTCGCCATCGAGGCCGGGCGTGCCGGGGAAGTGAGCTTCTCTCGGTCGTACGTGCTGATGCCGAGCACATACATCGTCCGCGCGGATTCGCCGATCCGGAAGGCCGCCGACGTGGACCGGGCCGGCGTGCGCGTGGGAGCGGTGCAGGGGCTCAGCCAGCAGATTTTCCTCAGCGCGAATTTGAAAAACGCGAGCGTGAAGCTGTTTGCCACCAATCCATCTACGGAGGATCTGGAAAAAACGCTCATGAATGGCGAGATCGACGCGTTCGGGGCAAACCGGCAGCGGACGACGGAGGCTGCCGCCGCATCCTCGAAGTTGCGAGTTCTGCCGGACAATTTCCTCATCGCTGAACAGGCGGTTGTGGTGGAGAAGGGAGATCCCGCGCGGCTGGTCGAGATCAACCGTTTTATCGGTGAAATGATTTCGTCGGGATTTGTGAAGGCGTCGCTCGATCGAGCCAAGCTTGCGGGAGTGGATGTGGCCCCGTGATAGACTGGACGCAAATGAAACCTATCGCGACGGTGTGTTTATTTGCCGGTTTGCTGCTTGGCCAATCGAAACCAGTGACCCTTAAGGTCGAGCCGGCTTTCGATTTGCATCTGGAGTTGGGCAAGCCGACCGACGTCGGTCTAACCGGTCCGGCGGGTCTCCGGCGGCTCGTGCCTGTTCAGGGCGGCACGCTTCAAGGCAAGGGTCTCAAGGGGAAAATCATGCCCGGCGTCGACTACCAGGTGATCCACTCGGACGGACTGACGGAAATCGACGCGCACTACGTCGTGCAGATGGAGAGCGGAGATCTGCTGTACATCACCAACCGCGGAATGCGCCACGGCCCCCCGGAAGTGCTTAAGAAACTCGCCGCCGGCGAAGCCATCGATCAAAATCTGATTTACTTCCGAACGGTGGTGTCGGTGGAAACCGCGGCGCCGGCGCTCGAATGGATGAATCGGACCATCTTCGTCTGCGCGGGGGAGCGCCTGCCGAATGAAGCGGTGATCCACGTGTATCGGGTGAATTAGGCGCTAGTGATCGCGGTCGGTGACCAGATCGGTAACGGCGAGCAGAGCGCGCTGGTAGGGTGACTCGGGGAATTCAGAGATGATGCTACGGGCCTTTTCCGTGAAGGTCTGCGCACGTTCCTGGGCCCGCTCGACGCCCTGGTGGCGATGCAAGATGTGCAGGATCTTGCCGAAGGGGACCTGGTCGTAGTTTCCGTCGGCGAGCACGGTTTCGACCAGCCGGCGCTCCTCGGGCTCGGCCGATTCGAGCGCGTAGATGAGCGGGAGCGTGACCTTGCCTTCGCGCAGGTCGTTGCCGACGGGCTTGCCGAGAATTTTCTCGCGTGAAGTAAAGTCGAGAACGTCGTCGATTAACTGGAACGCGATGCCGAGGTTCCAGGCGTATTCGCCCAGTTGCGACTCGAGTGTTTCTTCGGCGCCGGCGCTGAGGGCGCCCAGGCGCGCACAGGCCGAAAACAGGCTGGCGGTCTTGCGGTCGATCAGCTCCATGTAATCGGCTTCGGTGACGCCGATTTTGCCGATGCGCTCCAGTTGCAGGAGTTCTCCCTCCACCATCATCTGAGTGAGGTTGATGAGCAGATCGAGGATGGGGAAGCTGCGCTCGCGCAAGGCGACCTGGAACGCCTGCATGTAGAGCCAGTCGCCCGCGAGAACCGAGGTGTGGTTGCCCCAGACGACGTTGATGGAGGGACGTCCGCGGCGGGTCTTGGCCATGTCGATGACGTCATCGTGGACCAGCGTGGCGGTGTGGATCATTTCCACGACCGCGGCCATGCGGACGAGGCAGGGGTTCGGCGCAGTGCCAAAGAGTTTGCCGCAGAGCAGGACCAGGATCGGGCGCAGGCGCTTGCCACCGCCCGATTGCAGATACTGACCGATGTAGGTGACGGCGTCGACCGAAGCGACCGATTCCAGACCAATTTCGCGCTCCACCTGGTTCAGGTCCTTGCGGACGAGATCGAAGATTTCGAGCGCGGTGAAGGACGGGCCGAACGCCATTGAACTAGCCTACCAGACGCTTGAAGTTCTCACGCGTCAGGGCGGCGATGCGCTCGACGGTTTCGCCGCGCAACTCGGCCAGCTTGCGTGCGGTTCCGACGACGAATGCGGGCTCGTTGCGCTTGCCGCGTCTGGGCACGGGCGCCAGATAGGGCGCATCGGTTTCGATGAGGATCCGATCGGCGGGGGCCAGGCGCGCGGCCTGCTGGAGGTCGAGCGCTTTCGGAAACGTGACGATTCCGCCGAAGCTCAAATAAAATCCCAGAGCGAGGGCCTGCTCTGCCTCGCGAGGACCGCCGGAGAAGCAGTGCATGATGCCTGCGATGCCGGCAGGGGCCCAGTGTTGCTGAAGGAGCGCGATGGTATCGTCCCAGGCCTCGCGAGTGTGGATCACGATGGGTTTCCCTGCATCGCGGGCGATGCGCATCTGCTCGACGAACACAGCGCGTTGCACGTCGCGGGGAGAGAAATCGTAG